>CAZECO010000138.1:0-8864 GCA_964510455.1 uncultured Actinomycetes bacterium | reverse complement strand
AGCTGCGCAAGCCCGACCCCTACAAGGGCAAGGGCGTGCGGTACGAGGGCGAAGTCATTCGCCGCAAAGCCGGAAAGGCAGGGAAGTAGCCATGGCGGTAGCGGTCAAGCTCTCATCGAGCGGGCGCACCCGGGTGGCGCGGATGCGCCGCCACCAGCGGTTGCGCAAGAAGGTCGTCGGTACGCCCGCGCGTCCCAGACTGGTTGTGAGCCGGTCGTCCCGGCACCTGTTCGCGCAGGTCGTCGACGACGCCGCCGGCCACACGCTTGCCTCGGCGTCCACTATGGAGCCGGATGTCCGCGCGCTGGACGGCGACAAGTCCGCCCGCGCATCGAAGGTGGGCACCCTGCTCGCCGAGCGGGCGCAGGAGGCCGGGGTCGAGGCGGTCGTCTTCGACCGCGGCGGCAACAAGTACGCCGGACGCCTCGCGGCCCTGGCCGACGCAGCCCGCGAAGCCGGGCTCAGGTTCTAAGCGAAGAGCGGAGAGGGAAATCCATGGCTGCACAGCAGCGACGGGGCGGCGGTTCCGACCGACAGCGCAAGGACCGCGCACCCCGCGAGGAGAAGAACCCGCTCTTGGAGCGGGTCGTGGCGATCAATCGTGTCGCCAAGGTCGTCAAGGGCGGGCGCCGGTTCAGCTTCACCGCGCTGGTCGTGGTGGGCGACGGCGACGGCCAGGTCGGCGTCGGTTACGGCAAGGCCAAGGAGGTGCCGGCGGCGATCGCCAAGGGCGTCGAAGAGGCGAAGAAGAGCATGTTCACGGTGCCGCGGATCGCGTCGACGATCCCGCATCCGGTGCAGGGCGAGGCAGCGGCCGGCGTTGTGATGCTGCGCCCCGCCTCGCCGGGTACCGGGGTCATCGCGGGAGGGCCGGTGCGCGCCGTGCTGGAGTGCGCCGGGATCGGCGACGTGTTGAGCAAGTCGCTCGGCTCCGACAACGCGATCAACATCGTGCACGCAACCGTGACGGCGTTGAAGATGCTCGAGCGGCCGGAGCAGGTCGCGGCGCGCCGCGGACTGCCGGTGGAGGACGTTGCGCCCGCAGCGCTGCTGCGGGCCCAGGCTGCCGGGGCTGGTGCGTGATGGGGCAGCTGAAGGTCACGCAGACCCGTTCCACCATCGGAGGCACCAAGGCGCAGCGCGAATCGGTGCGCTCGTTGGGGCTGAAGCGGATCGGCCACACGGTGCTCAAGGAAGACCGGCCCGAGATCCGCGGCATGATCAACACCGTGAGCCATCTGGTCGCGGTGGAGGAGGTTGACTGACATGGCGCTGAAGGCACACCACCTGCGCCCGGCGCCGGGTGCCAAGACTCCGAAGACCCGCGTGGGTCGCGGCGAGGGCTCGAAGGGGAAGACCGCGGGCCGCGGCACGAAGGGCACCAAGGCGCGCTATCAGGTTCCGGCCGGCTTCGAGGGCGGTCAGATGCCGCTGCATATGCGGCTTCCGAAGCTGAAGGGTTTCAAGAACCCAGCCAAGGTCGACTACCAGGTCGTCAACCTCGCACGGCTCGCGCAGCTGTTCCCCGACGGCGGTGCGGTTGACATCGAGGCGCTGGTCGGTGCCGGGGCGGTCCGCAAGGGCCAGCCGGTGAAGCTCCTCGGTGGCGGCGAGATCACGGTCGCGGTCCAGGTGACCGTCAACGCCGTCTCCACCACCGGGCGCGAGAAGATCGAAGCGGCGGGCGGTTCGGTCACCATCGTCTGACCTGACGTTCGGTGCGGCCCGGTCCCACGAGGATCGGGCCGCACCGTTTCGCTGGAGCGCGGGGGGACGTGCGGTTTGGTGGGGATCTCGCCCATCTGCGACACTGACCCCCGTGCGATGGGGGCGCGCTGCAGCCGCGGCATTCTCGGTCGTTGCGGTGTCGGGTTGTTCGGCGGCGGAGCAGGTGTTCGACAGCGCCACCGGCACCGCCCTGTGCGCGTATTCCGCCCAGGTCGACGCGAAGATCGAACTGCTCACCGACCCCGCGGTGGCCAAGTTGCAGGCGGACAAGGCCCGCGGGCAGGTCGAAGCGCTCATCGTTGTGGCGCGCAGCCTGGCGGCGGCTGCCGACGTGGTCGCGCCGTCGGTTGGGGCGCAACTCGACGCGGCGGCCACGAATCTGGAGTCCGCTGTTGCCGCTGTACCCCCCGAAACCGCCGACGCTCTGGCAGCCGAGGCGTTCGCCCTCGCTGCAGCCCATTTCGCAGAGGAGTCCGCAGCCTCCAACGCCGACCTCGGGTGCTGAGCGGGGCGGCGTTGTTGCGTTCGGGCAGCCCACCGGCTGGTGCGGCCGAGCGCGGCATCCCACCCGTCCGGTGCGAGCACCTCCCGACGCCCCATCGGCAGCGGCGCCGACGGCGAGGACCGTTCGCGAACCCGTCTGATCTGCCCGGCGCGGTCCAGCAGCCGCGCCGATGACGCTGCAGCAGTTCCAAAAGCGCCACATCGGCGAGCCAGCAGGGTTCTCCAAACAGGTCGAGGATGGCAGACTGGCTACGAGCCATCGTGCCTTGTGTCCTTCTGCGAGCAGCTTCAACCGGTTCCTCACTGACCGCCGCACGATGGCTCGCCAACGTCAACGTCAACGACAACTCCGGCAGCCGGTGTCCATTTCACTCGGACGCCGCCGTACCACAGCATCCAGATGGTCTGTGGGACGGCAGGCACGGGCGATCGTGGGGCAGTCCGTCGATGAGATTCGAGCGACATCACGAACCGGCGCCTCTTCACGCCAGAACCTCAGTCCGACCCCGGGCCAGGGGTGCGCTGGTGCCGCTCCCGCTGGCCGGTATCGGGGCATCGGCCGTGATCGCATGTGTTGCGGATTCCCGGGTCAGCGGCCGCTCCGCAGCCGCGGGGCTGCGGCGCTACGGGTGCGTGGCCCCGGCCGCTGCGCCACGGTGGGGGCGCCAGCACCCCCTGCCTGTTTGCACCCGTGGCGGGGGTGGATCGCCCCTCTTGTTTGCACCCGGTGGGGGCTTTGCACCCGTGGCGGGGGTGGATCGCCCGCGACACGCCGCTGGGAGCCCATGTTGCGGGTGCAAAGCCCCGCTACGGGTGCATCTACCGGCCACGGGCTGCCGGAAACACCCCCGTAGCAGGTGCAAAGCCCCGCCGGATCCGGTCCCGGCCATGGACTGCGAACAGGCTGCCGTCCTCAGCGGCCGTCTCCTCGACGGCTTCGGTGATCGCGACCGCCCTGGCAAGCGCCTCATCCAGGGCGAGCCGTGATGTCTGGCCTGTGCCGTCAGGCCTCGTCACGGTGCTCGGCACCAACAGCCCGGCATACGGTTGCGGGCCTCCCTGAAGGCCTCCTGGAAGAGCATGGACTGTCGGGCGGTCAACTCGATGTCGGCCGCGTCCGCCAGGCTTCGGCCCCTTCGCCTCCGGGAATGTCCGGCCCTACACTCATCGTGACCCCCACCCAGTTCGGTGCCGCCCGATACGCGCGTGTGTGGCAGAAGACGAGCCTCCCGTCGCGGAAGCCGGCATGGAAGGGTCCCAGCCGGGCGCACCCGCCCAGGGCGCCGCCGACTGCATCGCGGGCGCCCGCAGGCTGGAATCGTAGAGCGCCTTGGACCCGCCTGTGCCTGTGACGGATTCGACCAGCGGCATTGGTCGCAGATCGGGGCTGCTAGCCTAGACCGATGATGTGCGGCTTCGCGTCGCGCAGCGTGCCCTGAAGCTGGGCGCGGCGGGACCGAGCCGGAGAGGATTGTCGGTGCATATCAGCGCCTTCGTGTCGGCGTTCCGAACACCAGACCTGCGGAAGAAGCTCCTCTTCACGCTAGGGATCATCGGGTTGTTCCGGCTCGGGTCGGTGGTCCCCACGCCCGGTGTCGATTACGCGGCAGTGGACCGCTGCCTGACGCTGGTCGAGACCAACTCCCTCGTGGGTCTTGTCAACCTGTTCAGTGGCGGGGCGCTGCTGCAGCTGAGCGTGTTCGCCCTCGGGATCATGCCGTACATCACCGCGAGCATCATCCTGCAGCTGCTGCGGGTGGTGATTCCCCGGCTGGAGACGCTGCACAAGGAGGGCCAGCAGGGCCAGGCGCAGATCACCCAGTACACGCGCTATCTGACCATCGGGCTGGCGGTACTGCAGTCCGCGAGCATCCTCGCGCTGGCCCGCACACCGGGCGCGCTGCTCCAGGGCTGCAACGAGCAACTCATCCCCAACCAGAGCGCGATCCAGATGGTCACGATGGTGGCCACCATGACGGCCGGCACGGCGATGGTCATGTGGCTCGGCGAATTGATCACCGACCGCGGGGTCGGCAACGGGATGTCGCTGCTGATCTTCACCTCCATCATCTCGGTGATCCCGTCGCAGTTCCTGTCGATCTGGCAGTCGAAGTCGGCGCTGATCTTCCTCCTCACACTCGCCGTCGGAGTGGCGGTCATCGCTTTCGTGGTGTTCATGGAGCAGGCGCAGCGCCGCATCCCGGTGCAGCACGGCAGGGCGCTGGTCGGCCGCCGCTTCTACGGCGGAGCCAGCACCTACATCCCGTTGAAGGTGAACATGGCGGGTGTGATCCCGGTCATCTTCGCGTCCTCGATCATCTTCATCCCGACCTTGATCGTGAACCTGACCGGATCGGATGGCCCGATCGCGCAGTGGTTCCTGCGGAACTTCAGTTCCGGCACGGAACCGATCTACATCGTCACCTACATGCTCCTGATCGTCTTCTTCACGTACTTCTACGTGTCCATCACGTTCAACCCGGAAGAGGTGGCGGAGAACCTGAATCGCAGCAACGGATTCATCCCGGGCATCCGGCCGGGCAGGGCCACCGCCAAATACCTCAGTTATGTGATCTCGCGTCTGACCGCTGCCGGCGCCACCTATATCGCGCTGATCGCGGGTCTGCCCGCCATCGCCTTCTCGGGCCTGGGCGTCACGGCGAACTTCGTCTTCGGGGGAACTAGTCTGCTCATCATGGTCGGTGTCGGCCTCGACACCGTCAAACAGATCGAGTCGCAACTCCAACAACGCAATTACGAAGGGTTCCTCCGCTGATGCGCCTCGTCCTGATGGGTCCCCCGGGAGCGGGCAAGGGTACCCAAGCGGTTGTGGTGGCTGGCAAGCTCGGCATCCCCCACATCTCGACCGGCGAACTGTTCCGCACGAACCTCCAAGAGGCGACACCCCTGGGCATCGAGGCGAAGAAGTACATGGAGTCCGGGGAGTACGTGCCGGACATCGTGACGAACGCCATGGTCGCCGAACGCCTTTCGCGGCCCGACGCTGCGCGCGGATTCCTGCTGGACGGCTACCCCAGGACCGTCGACCAGGTCCATGCCCTGAATGCGATGCTGGCGCAGTCCGAGCTCGCGCTCGACAGCGTCATCGAGATCACGGCCAACACCGATGAGGTCGTCGCTCGGCTGCTGAACCGGGCCAAGGAGCAGGGCCGGGTGGATGACACCGAGGAGGTCATCCGGCGCCGGATGGAGGTCTACGCAGAGCAGACGGCTCCACTGAACGAGTTGTACTTGCTGCAGGGGGTGCTCCTGAGGGTGGATGGGATGGGCACCATCGACGAGGTGAGCGCCCGGATCATGGCTGCACTGCAGGGCTGACCCGGTGACCAGGCGCAGGCGCGGTATCGAACTGAAGTCGGATGCCGAGTTCGCGGCGATGCGCCGGGCGGGCCTCGTGGTTGCCGTGACCCTCGACCGCCTCAAGGTCCTCGCCAGTCCCGGCGTGACGACGGCCGACCTGGACGCTGCCGCCCGTGAATGCTTGCGCGAACTGGGCGCCACCAGTTCGTTCCTGGGCTACGCGCACCCGCCTTTCCCAGCGGTGATCTGCGCGTCGGTGAACGACGAGGTCGTGCACGGGATCCCCGGCGGGAGACGATTGGCGGGCGGGGACGTGCTGTCGGTTGATTTCGGCGCGATCGTCGACGGTTGGCACGGCGACGCGGCGGCAACGATCGTCCTCGGCGAGGGGTCGTCGGACCTGCACCGCTTGTCAGAGATTACCGAGGCGGCGCTGTGGGCGGGCATTGCGGCCGCTGTGCCGGGCGGCCGGTTGTCCGACATCAGCCACGCCGTCGAAACCAGCATCCGCAGCAGCACCCGCCCCGACGGTGGCCCGTGGGGCATCCTGCGCGAGTACGGCGGTCACGGCATCGGCACGCAGATGCATATGGATCCCCACGTGCTGAACCACGGCCGGCCCGGTCAGGGGCCGCGGCTGTTGCCGGGCATGGCGCTGGCGATCGAGCCGATGGTGACGCTGGGCTCGCCCGATGTCGCCGTCGCATCGGATCGGTGGACCGTGGTGTCGGTGGACGGATCGGCCAGCGCCCACTGGGAGCACACGGTGGCCATCACCGAAGAGGGACCCTGGGTGCTGACCGCGGCCGACGGCGGCGCCGCAGTGCTGGGTGCGATGGGGGTCGCGACCCCCGGGGGCCGCCGCGAATGAACCAGACCTGCCGTAAACCGGCAGATGGCATTAGGCTCCACCGAGGGGGCGCCACCCATCATGGCGCACTGGACTAGGGAAGGTTCGTGCATGAGTGAGGCAACGGCGGGAGCCGAGCAGCAGGATCTGGCTCCCATCGACTATGTCGTGATCGAGTTCGATGCCCTGGAACCGACGGGGGAGGGCCTGGACATCCTGCTCGACCTCGTCGATCGCGGCATCATCCGGATCCTCGACCTCGAGGTGGTCAAGCACAACGACGACGGCACGGTCGTGGGCATGCGGGCCGAGGATGTCAGCCAGATGGGTATCGGATCCTTCGACATCTTCATCGGAGCCTCCACCGGCCTGTTCACCCAGGAGGACTTCGACGCCGTGGCAGCGATCCTGCGGCCGGGCGCGGTCGCGGTGGCGATCCTGTATGAGAACACCTGGGCGATCCCGTTCGTGAACTCGGTCCGCTCGCGCGGCGGCCAAGTGATCTCGACCGGCCGGGTGTCGGTGGACGACCTGCTGCAATCACTCAAAGCCGAGGAGGGCTGAAATGCCGGGATTGATTCGAGGAGTCGCACGGACCGCGGTCGTCGCGGGGACCGCCACCGCCGTTTCCAACGGCGTCTCGCGCAAGCAGGCGCAGCGCTGGGCCCAGCAGGGGCCGCCGGTGCAGGCGCCGTACGCGGTGCAGGTGCAGCAGGCTCCCGCACCGACGTACGGCCAGCAGGCGCCTCCCCCTATCGCCGCGCCGCCCGTCGCTGCCCCGGCGCCGATCGCCGGGCCGGCCGACGACGTGATGAGCCGCCTGAAGAAGCTCGCCGACCTGCATGCGGCCGGGCTTATCACCGATGAGGAGTTCCAGCAGAAGAAGGCGCAACTCCTCGAAGAGCTGTAGCGTCATCGCGTTCGCCGGAGCGGGCTCCAGCCGTTCGCATGTTCCAGCGGCTGTGTGCCTGCTCCGGTGCTCGGCACTGACGGAGAATAGTGCCTCCACCCGACCGCCGCCCCGTGGGCGAGCGCCGGCCGGGGAGGACCTGCCGTCGGCTCGTCGAACGTGCCGGCGTCGTGCGCCATGACAAGGCGCATGAACAGCGCCTCGGTCTTGTCCAACAGACCCCGCACACGCCGGGGCCACCGGGTGGATCGAGGATGAGCGCCCTGAGTTACCGTTGACACGCGCTGTTCATCCTGCGCCTTGACGTTCGATGCGGAGGAGATTCCGTGAGCCGTGCAGTTGTTCTGGGGGCCCTGGCCGCTCTCGCGCTCGGGCTGGCAGCTTGTTCATCGACAGAGAGCCCCACCGAGGCGGCCGAAGAGTACTGCGCGGCGGTCGCAAGCCTGCAGGCCGAGGTGCTGAACCTCTCAGATCTGGTCAGCAGCGACGCCACGGTCGATGAACTGCGCGCCCAGCGCGAAGCCGTCAGTGCCGCCGCCGATGCGGTGGATGCCCAGGCGGTCGATGTCGACGACGCGATCGACGCCTCTTTGGACGAGGCGCAGGAGACCTTCGAGGCGGCGATCGAGGCGATCCCCGGCGATGCCACCGCGTCAGAGGCGGCGCAGGCGTACAACGCGGCCGCAACCGAGTACAACGAAGCGGTGGTGGAGGTGCTGCGCGACCTCGGATGCTGAGGCTCCGCGCGACCTGGACCGCGGCGATGCCGCTACGCGTGCAACGAGGGGCGATCGGGCCGGCCGTTTCGTCGCGTCTGGCGCTGAGCGCATCCGACATGGCCCGCTCCGGCACGAGCCCCTCCTGAATGCCAGTTGGATGGCCGATGTCGTAGGAAACGGGTGCTTCCGGAATCTGGCTGGGTGTGCGGGTTCGGCATCGGGCTGCGGCCCGGTGGCGGCACCCCCGGTGCCGGCCCACGGTCGGCGGGCAGATGCACCCGTAGCGGGGGTTTGCACCCGATACGGGGGGGTGTTTCCGGCGATCCGCGGCCGGTAGATGCACCCGTAGCGGGGCTTTGCACCCGCAGCGTGGGCTCCCGACGGCGTGTCGCGGGCGATCCACCCCCGCCACGGGTGCAAAGCCCCCCACCCGGGTGCAAACTCAGGGCGATCCGCCCGCGCAGCGGGTGCACAGAGTCAGCCCGCGGCCTCCTCGCGCCCCGCCGGGGAGGCGCAGCGGCCGGCCACGCACCCGTAGCGGCGCAGCCCCGCCGTTGCGCAGCGGCCGCTGACCTGGAATCCGCAACACATGCGAGCGCGGCCGATGCTCCGACGCCGGCCAGCGGGAGCGGCACCCCGGCCCCGCGCACCCCTCCCATAGGAACTCCACGCCAGATTCCGAAGGGTCGTAGGAAGCATCGGGGACGCCAAGAGGCTGCGCCCTTCGACCGGCCTCTGGCTGCGAACCGGGTGGGGAAGACGTCGGCTGCTGCTTCGGACGCCAGCGCGGGGGCTCGTGTGCCAGACTCGCAGCGGGCAGGCACGCGCCGCG
>CAZECO010000137.1:0-8903 GCA_964510455.1 uncultured Actinomycetes bacterium | reverse complement strand
GTGTTCGTGGCTATCAAGCCGAGCCCGCCCTTCCTCTGGACCAGAGAGGTCGCACTGGACAGATAGTGGTGGCAATCGCTTGCGCGACAGAGTGACTTCGTGAATCTCAATCAGGTCCGCCAGTGCGTCCTCTATGCGAGGCTCAGCGTCACCAAGGAAGAGTCCGTTTCGATCGCTCGCCAGCTACAGTCGTGCCGCAGATATGCCGAAGCTCGCGGGTGGGACGTCGTGGGCGAGTACGTCGACGATGGCGTATCCGCTACCGCCAACCGGCCCGAGGATCGCAAAGGCTGGGCGGGGCTCCTGGCCGCTGGCGGCTTTGACGCTGTGGTGATCTGGAAGGTGGACCGGCTGGCGCGGCGCGTCTTGGACTTCCTACACGCCGACGAAGCCCTGCAGAAGCGCGGCGCCGGCCTGGTCGCTGTCGAGGATCCAATCGACATGACCAGCCCGCAGGGGCGTGCCTTCGCGGTCATGCTGGCGGTGTTCGGGGAAATGGAGGCCGAGGCCATCCGGGCACGGGTCCGGGCGGCGCGTGCTCAGTTGGTCAAGGACGGTCGCTGGGCAGGCGGCGGCATCCCCTACGGCTACCTCTCTGCAGCAAACCCGGACGGGCCAGGCAGGGTACTCGTCAAGGATCCGGAGCGTTTCCCCTGGCTCACCGAGGCCGTCAAGATGGCGCTCAAGGGTGCCACCGTATATGCGATCACGAAGTGGCTGACCGACGAAGCCGCACCGCTTCCCAGGGGTAGGAGGACGCAGCGCAAACAGGGGAACGGCGAGTGGAACTATCACACGGTCGACCGGTTGTTGCGCAATCCCATCTTGGCCGGAATGACACCACGCAATCCAGGCCGAGGAAGGAACGCCAAAGACGTCGACCCATTTGCGGTCGTTCGCGACGAAGACGGCAATCCTGTGACACACGAGTCGCTGGCCGTGATCTCAACCGAGGACTTCGCGGGTTTGCTGCACATCCTCGATTCGCGCACCAGCCCCCAGGCCCGCAAGCGGCGCGACAGGGAGGCAACGAGTCCGTTCCTGTCGCGGGTCGCAAGATGCGCCGACTGTGACGTGTGCATGTACCGGGGAACGAACCAGAAGCGCCCTGTCATCTATTGCCCGAGGTGCAAACAGACGGTGAGCCGGCTAACACTCGACCCGTATCTTGAGCAACGCCTCCTCTCTGAGCGGGGCCGCGAGTCGCTAGCAGAGTCGACCGTTGCCGAATGCTGGGACGCCGCTGGCTCTGACCAGGTTGCGCGCCGACACATCCTCATGACGCAGCTCGAGAGCCTGCGGATTCGCCGGGGTGTCGTCGGGCGCTACTTCGATGAGCAGCGAGTGCTGCTTCGGTGGCGCCCAACACTGCGCCAGCCGGAACTTGCCGCACCAGTGCGGCAGACTCATGAGCTGTGACAGACGTACCCACTGAGGCGGCGACGCCCCCCGCGTCGTACGAGTTGAGCTACGAATTGGACGGCTCGTCATACGCGGTCCGCGAGAACCTCGTGGACATCCTCCAGCGTGAGCTAGTCGGACCCATCCACGGCCCCGAGGAGAGGCTCCCATTCAGTCCGCGCGCGCAATACCTCGTCGGACACATCGCGCCGGTGAAGCTGACTGGTACAGCAACAGCCGCCGCGGTCGATTCGGACGCCGGAGATCTTGCAGAGGTCCGAACCGACGACGATGGCATCGCCGAAGGTCGTGGCGTTCCGGCATACGCAGCAGACGATACCGAGGCGGACTCCGAGGACGACGACGTCGAGGATCGCGCCCCCAAACAGGGACTCATGATCCCGGCATCGATGGGCCTGCGGTTCCAGGTACCCGCAAACCTCGAAGCGTTCACGGTGACGGCGTCATGGGGGGCGTACGAAACGGTCGAAACGGAGAAGGTCTCCAAGACCGGCCGGCCGATTCGGGCGTACCAGCGCACCCCGGTCGAGGAGGTGCGCACGATCCCCCTGGCGGACCTGACGCCCGGGCTGACGGCGACGGCGCCCTTGAAGGAATCGATCGTGCTGCGCGTCGACCGTTACGACGACCCGAGCTACGGCCGAGTGCTGGTCGAGATCGCGTTGTGCAATGACCGCGAGACGCCGATGCCCATCCCGTTGAGCATGTGGATGTTCCAGACGAAGCTCGTGGTCGACGCCGGCGGCGCTGAGGTGTTCCTGCCGGTTCGGGACGTGATGGAACACGAATGGCCCGAGCACGACGAAGAAGTCAAGCGCCTCAACCTCCAGTACCGCAACCGGCTTGAGTTCGCGATTGGGCGGACCTGCTCGGCCGACTGGGTCGTGAGGGAAGGCTCACGCCGAGCGACATCGGTTGGGACGACGTGGCTGCCGATCGGTGAGACGCCGCAGACGCGGGCGCGGTCGGTCGAGGATGCGATGTTGTCGATGGATGCTCTCGCCTCTGCATCGGCCGAGGATCTCCGGGTCGGCCTGGCACCGCTGGTCGCAGGATACGAGACCTGGCTGGACGGCCAGGAGGAACAGTCCGCAGCCCTGCCGAGCCAGCTTCGAGAGACGGCCGAGGTCGCGCTGTTGGAAGGCCGAGAGGCTCACAAACGGCTCATCGCGGGACTGGAGCACGTTGCGACCGATCCCGAAGCGCTCCGGTGCTTCCGGTTCATGAACCGCGTTATGCGCGACCAGCGCGTCGCCTCCCAGGTGGCAGCTGCGCGCGCCGCGGACGCCGCCCTGGCAATCGCGCAGGCCCAGGAGTTGGTGGCGGCGCGGGGTGCAGCGGCCGCATCCTGGCGCCCGTTCCAGCTCGCCTTCATCTTGATGCAGCTCGGTGCCCTCACCGAGCCATCGGCGCCGTTGCGCAGTTCGGAGCATCTGTCGAAGGTCGAGCTGCTGTTCTTCCCGACCGGTGGCGGCAAGACCGAGGCGTACCTGGGCCTCGCCGCCTACACGTTCGCGATCCGGCGTCGCCAAGGAGTGGTGGATTCCGCCGAAGGGCCGCTGGACGGGCGAGACGGCATCGCCGTGCTCATGCGGTACACGCTGCGCTTGCTGACGGCGCAACAGTTCCAGCGCGCCACCGCCCTCGTCTGCGCGGCGGAACTCGCACGGCGCGACGACGAGGGGAGCTGGGGAACTGAGCCCTTCCGCATCGGCCTGTGGGTCGGGACCGATGTGAGTCCGAAGCGGTTCGAGGAGGCCGACGAGCAGCTCACCAAGGCGAACGAGTTCGGCCGCCATCGGCTCACGGTCCTCCAGATTCAGCGGTGCCCATGGTGCGGCACCCCGATTTCGCCGGCGCAGGTGAAGGCCGACGCGACCCAGCGACGGGTGTTCGTGCACTGCGGCGACGAGTTGGCCAGGTGCCCGTTCGCCAAGGGCGGCGCAGTCAGCGAGGGGCTGCCGGTGCTCACGGTGGACGAGGAGATCTACCGACTCACACCCACCTTCGTGATCGCCACGGTCGACAAGTTCGCTCGGCTGGCCCGCGAGGGCGAAGCCGCGGCCCTCTTCGGCTACGTCAGCAGGCGCTGTGGACGCCACGGGTACGTGCATCCGGACTACGCGCACTGTCAGGTGGGCTCGCACCCGGCCAAGGATGGCCAAGCCGGGGCCACGGTGGTCCCGGTCGGACGGTTGCGCCCGCCGGACTTGATCATCCAGGACGAGCTCCACCTGATCACCGGAGCGCTGGGCACCTCGGTGGGACTGTTCGAGGTGGCCGTCGAGACGCTGTGCTCCTGGGAGACGTCCGATGGCAGCCCGGTGAAGCCGTTGATCGTCGCCTCGACGGCGACCGTACGCAATGCACAGGAACAGGTCCGTGGGTTGTACGGGCGCCAGGTCGAGATCTTCCCGCCCCAGGTACTCGACGTCGCCGACACGTTCTTCTCCCAGGAAGTCCCCATCGATGACGACAACCCCGGCCGCCTGTACATCGGAGTGAGCGCCCAGGGCGTGCGCCTGTCCAGTGCCGAGATCCGCGTCTCGGAGGTGCTGCTGTCCGCGGGGCAGTTGCTGTTGGACAAGGCCGGGGCGGCGGCTGATCCGTACATGACTCTGGTGGGGTATTTCAACGCCACCCGTGAGCTCGCGGGCATGGCTCGATATGTGGCCGACGACGTCCAGTCGCGGGTGAAGAGGCCCCGGAAGGACTCGGGTTTCCCGAGCCGACGTGGTGCGACGTTTGGGCTCCTCAAGACCGGCGAACTGACGTCCCGCATCGCGTCCTCCGAGATCGGCGCGACCTTGGATCGACTCGGCCTGGAGTTCGACCCGGAATTCGACACCACGGACACGGCCCTGCAGCGGATGGCCGATGAGAAGGCTGGCCTGGCAGTGCCGAAGCGGGCAGAGGCCGACTCGCCGTTCGACGTGGTGCTGGCGACCTCGATGCTGCAGGTCGGCGTCGACGTGCAGCGCCTCGGCCTGATGCTGGTGGTGGGCCAGCCCAAGAACACCGCCGAGTACATCCAGGCCTCGTCGCGGGTTGGTCGCGACGCCTCAGCGCGCCCGGGGCTCGTGGTGTCCCTGGGAAACTGGGCTCGCCCCCGCGACCTGGCGCACTTCGAGCAGTTCCGGCACTACCACGAGACGTTCTACGCGCAGGTCGAAGCACTCTCGGTCACGCCGTACTCGCCGACATCGCTGGCGCGCGGGATCGACGGCCTCCTGGTCAGCGTCGCGCGCGTGCTCCAGGCGGCTGTTCCCGACGGGCTGTCGCCGGAGCGTGAGGCGTGGCGGATCCGGGACCAGCGGACTGCGGTCGAGGCCATGGCCGTCAAGCTCAAGAAGCGCATCGCAGCCGCCGCGCTGGACGAGGCAGCGACCAAGCGCGCCAGCGACCTGCTGGTGAACCGGATCGACCGGTGGGCCGAACGCGGCAGGACCGCCGCCGGCAGGCACCAGACCCTCGTCTACGAGCGCACCGGCGAGGGCGGCAAGTACCTGCCGCTCATCATCAGCCCTGAGAACGCCAAGTCCACGGTCGGCGGATCGCACGAAGCGCCGTTCGTCATCGCGAACTCGATGCGCGAGGTCCAGCCCGAGATCAACCTGCTGGTCAGCCCGGTCCCAGAACGATTGTTCGCACGGATACCCGAAGGCGTGGCTGACTGGACGCTCCCAGTTGGGGAGGACGACTGATGACCGACCTGCAGCCCGAATCGGGCGTTGAGGACATGCTGCACGACGAGCACGAGGCGCTCGACCCGCTCGGAGATGCCGAAGAGGGTGTTAAGAACCGTGCCAAGGTCGGGTCCGCCCGCCCGTCGTCCCTGCTCTACACCTACGGTCCCGGCGCGATCATGGACCTGCCGAACTTCTCGATCATGCCCGCGGGCCTCTGCGATTGGGATCCCATCTGGAAGCGCCGGGACCACATCCCTTCGATCGTTGAGCCGCGCCTGCTCGATGTGGTTCGCCTTCACCTCGGTCCGCAGGTCGACGCGCTGCGCCCCTTCCCGTGGCAGCCCAAGCGCATGGGCATGTCCACCGAGGGCTCCGACCTCGGCATCCCGTCGCGCGTCTTCCCGCAGTGGTTCCGCTGCACGGGTTGCGATTACCTTGGCCCGCTGCCCCGCTTCAACTACCAGAACACCCACCCGTTCCGGCCGGACCTCGCCCAGTTCACCCATAAGAACTGCCCAGGCCGCGGCGGGACCTCGAAGAAGAAGTCGGGTAGTCCGGCGGTCCCTGCGCCGCACCTTCTCACCTGCACCAACGGTCACCTCGACGAGTTCCCGTACTCGCTTTGGGTGCATCGCGGCCAGAAGTGCCCCAAGGCCGAGCTGCCCGACCTGAAGATGCGCGACGCCAACGTCGGCAAGAACGTCGGCTCGATCATCGCGTGCGCCTCGTGCGGTCAGACCCGAGGCATGGCCGAAGCGCAGGGGTCGGTCGGCCGCGAGAAACTCCCGCAGACGTGCCGTGGCCGTCACCCGCATCTCAACGCGTTCGACGCGGCCTGCGACGCCCGGCCGTCGTTGATCATGATGGGCGCCTCCAACCTCTGGTTCGCCTCCACCCAGTCGATCATCGTCATGCCACGCACCGAGGCCGAGGAGAAGGAGGCGCTGGCCGCCCGGCTGCGCGTTGAGCTGGGGGTCGAGCAGGTCCGGCAATTCGGCAACCAGATCGATGTCATCAAGGCGCTCGCCGGGGCCAAGAACATCGACCTCGACGGTGTCACCAACAGCGACATCGCCGCCGCGGTGGCCACCGTCCTCACTCCGGCTGAGTCCGAGGAGGAGCGGCTGAAGAAGCTCGCCACCTGGGACCCGGTGGATCTGCTCGTCCCGGAGTGGCGCTACCTGCAGAAGCCCGCGCTGTTCCCGCAGCAGCAGAACACCAGCGGCCTCATGGTCACCGAAATGCAGCGCGCCCCCGACCTGCATCCCCACATACGCCGGGTCGTCGCCGTGAACCAGATGAAGAAGGTCAACGCCGTCCTAGGTTTCACCCGCCTCGATGAGATGGACCGCGTCAACGACCTCGTCAGCCGCTTGGTCAAGCTCACGCGCAAGGGCAAGCCCACCTGGGTGCCGGCTACCGAGGATCGCGGCGAAGGCATCTTCATCCAGCTCGACCTCGACGCGGTCGCAGCGTGGGAAAGCGGAATCCTTGCGACGCCGTTGTGGGAGGCGCATCGAGCCGCGCACCGTCGCAACTTTTCCCGCCGGTTTTCCGAGACGGCCAAGAGCGTCGACCCGGACACCCGCCTGCCGGCACCGCGGTACTGGCTGCTGCACTCGCTGTCCCACGCGCTCATCCGCGAGATGGCGATGTTCAGCGGATACGGCGCGGCTAGCCTGACGGAGCGCATCTACGGGTGGCCGGCCATGCCCCAACGCGAGGCCGCCGCCGGCCTTCTGATCTGCACCACCGCATCCGACAGCGAGGGCACGCTCGGCGGCCTTGTCGCACTCTCAGAACCTGACCGGCTGGAGCGGATTGTGGTCTCAGCGCTCCGGCGCTCGTCGCGCTGTTCGTCCGATCCCGTGTGTGCAATGCGGACTCCGAGCGACCCGGAGGACTTCCTGCACGGCGCGGCCTGCCATGGCTGCTCGTTCGCTTCGGAGACGTCGTGCGAGAAGGCCAATCGGTTCCTTGACCGCCGACTGATGCTCAACCTGCCGACGGCCACGGGAGTACCCGTGCCGGGGTTCTTCGGGAGCGCGGATGCCCTCTGACCCCTTCGTCGCGCTCGGGGAGTTCCTGACCGCCAGCGAGGCGGAGGCGCTCGCGGTTCAGTTCCAGTCCGGCCAGCACCCGGTCAAGGCCCTGGCGGTCGTCAACGCGGGTCGCCGGGAGGAGGTCAAGAAGCTGCTGGCCGCGGCAGGCCTTGGCCATTCCGAGGGCGTCCTGGCTGCTGGCGTGCTACGGGCGATCGCAGGGGCCAAGACCGTCCATCGCGATCTCACCCCGGTGTGGACAATGCCCGGCAACGAAGCCAAGATCGGCCACCTCACTGGCGAGTTCCACCGCCTCGTGCAGGCCGCTCGCCAGTCCATCACGTGCGCGACGTTCAACTTCGAGCAGACCTCGCGGATGTGGGGCGTGCTCAAGGAAGCGTCCGAGCAGCCCGGGGTCGTCGTGACCGTGTATGTCGACGGCGCCAAGGCCGACGGAGCCAAGGTGAAGGCCCAGCTCCCGAAGGCCACCGTCTACCAATCCGCCGTGCTACCGAACGGCAGGCCCGTCGTCAGCCATGCGAAGTTCATCGTCATCGACCACGAGCTCCTGCTGCTTACCAGCGCCAACTTCTCCTTCAGCGCCGAGAACCGCAACGTCGAATTCGGGCTGCTGGTCCGGGACTCAGCCCTTGCCGAGACTGTCGAGTCCACGATGACGAGCAAGCACGGAACGTTGTATGAGCTCGTGCAGGGCGATGATTGACCACCCCTGATCGACGCCCTGCTTCGTTCTCACATGTGACGTAATCGCAATCATGCCCCTGAATTCGTGTCTGCGGGCATTCGCCAGCATGTTCGGTTCCGTCGGGACAGCCGTGCCAGCATTGTGTCGACATACTGGGGCGCGATGGCGTGGTTCTGAGTAGGTGAACCCCCTCGGTTCCCATGTCGGCGTGGGTAGCCCGGGCTGACCCGCGTCCCACCGACCTTGTGGGGTGTCAAGGGGCATTGGGCGGTTACCCACTCCTGCCAGCTCACCGTTTCGGGCGAGCCTTGGGGAATGCGCGAACGGGTGTGCGGCGCCGAGACCGCGGCGTTCCCGGTGAGGACTGCTAACGAGGTCGAGCCATGGGAAGGCACAGCGCAAGCAGGCATCGACGATGCCATCACGCGGCCTGAACCCGCATTCAACAGCTCCGGTAGTCGAGCCACAACGCAGCGTAGGGTCGGCGACCACCTTCCCGCGGTCGGCGGCACGCTTCGGGAGTCCAGATCGCCAGCGACGCGCGCTCCCCAAAGCACTTACGGTCCTTTGCCCATCGGGTCCTCCCTCTGCGCTTGCCTGGCGAAGCCTTGGCAAGGCCTTCCCTCATTCGCTCCGACCGAGTACCCGGGCGCGAGATTGGCTTTCGGATGTTAGATTCGCGGCCCAAGTGAGCGCGGCTATCGAGATTCAGTCCGCCACACGTCACTCGGTGAAGAAGGCCTCGTCGATCTCCTTGAGGGCGTAGGTCTCTCGGACCGCTACACCGAGGTTGTGCTCCAACAGGAGGCGTGCGAGTTCGTCGCCGTCGATGAGGACGAGCCGCACCGGGACATTCTCGGCGTACCGCTTGGCATCGGTGCTGAACCTTGCGGTGGTCACGAAGACCCCGCGATGCGTCTGCGCACCTTGGAGAGCGCCGACGAAGGACTGGATCACGGGCCGGCCTATAGTCTTCGACGGTTCATAGCATTTCGCCTGCACACCGACGAGGTCCAGCCCGAGTGCGTCCTGGTGGATGATCCC
>CAZECO010000136.1:5705-9094 GCA_964510455.1 uncultured Actinomycetes bacterium | reverse complement strand
CCTGCCTGCCCGATCCGTTGACGCTCGGCGACAAGATGTCCGGCAAGACGTGCGCCGGGCTGTGGGTCACCGGGCTGGGCAAGGACGGCCGTCCGCGGGAGGTGTACCTCTACCACGTCGCCGACAACGACTGGACGATGGCGCAGTACGGTGCGCAGGCGGTGGTGTGGCAGACCGCGATGAATCCCGTGGTGGCCCTGGAACTGCTGGCGAGCGGCGCATGGTCCGGCGCCGGGGTGCTGGGCCCCGAGGCGTTCGCGTCGGAGCCCTTCCTGGACCTGCTGCGCGACGGCTACGGCCAGCAGTGGCACGTCCAGGAGCGGACGCCGGCGGGGTAGGGCCGACCGGCGATGGTTGATCCCGGGTGCGAGCGCAGCACGCCCGCCGAGGTGCGGATCCGGTTCGAGTCCCGCGAACCGGTCACCGACCCCACCCTGGGCATCGACGTGCCCGGCCGGACCGCCCAACCGGCCCGGCATCGGCTGGTGACCGTGGGCGACTCGCTCACCCACGGCTTCATGAGCGGGGCGATCTTCCGCACCGACCTGTCGTGGCCGGCCATGGTGGCCTACGAGCTGGGGCTGTCGGGCGAGCAGTTCCGCTACCCGAGGTACGAGGAGCCGAACGGACCGGGCGGGCTGCCGCTGGACCTCGAGCGGTTCGCCCGGGCGTTCGAGCGTCGCTTCGGCCCGAAGCTGGACTTCTGGGAGGTGGTCGGCGCCGGGCTGTGGGTGCAGTCGTACCTGGACCGGATCGAGGACTACTGGGAGCGCGGGCCGGGGTCGGCGATGCCGCCGGCCGGGGAGCCGTTCCACAACCTGGCCGTCTACGGGTGGGACATCGTCGACGCGCTGGAGCTCACGGCGAAGATCCTGAAGCAGCGCATCGCCAAGCCCTCCGACGACCCGTTCGCCCAGCTGGTCTCCGACGACGGCGAGCGCGCGGGCCTGGTCGTGCTGCAGCGCGCCGCCGAAGGCGTCCTGGACGCCGCGGCGGCGATGGCCGCGACCGACGGGATCGAGACCCTCGTCGTCATGCTGGGGGCCAACAACGCGCTCGGCTCGGTGGTGTCGCTGAAGCCGTGCTGGACCACCGAGGGGTACGCGGTGCTGAGCCCCGCGCAGCGGCTGCGCGAGAAGGCCCGGTTCAACGTGTGGCGGCCCTCGGCGTTCGCCGCGGACTGGGCGCTGCTGGTGGACAAGCTGCGCCAGGTGGATGCCCAGCACGTCATCGTCGCCACGGTCCCCTCGGTGACGATCGCGCCGATCGCCCGCGGCGTCGGCGGCAAGCTGAGCCCCGGGTCGCGCTACTTCCCGTACTACACCCGGCCCTGGATCGCCGATGCCGACTTCGATCGCCGCCGCGACCCGCACATCACCGGCGACGAGGCGCGCGCCATCGATTCGGCGATCGACGCCTACAACGCCACGATCGTGGAATCCGTGCAGGACGCCCGCCGCGACGGGCTCGACTGGTACGCCTTCGACCTCGCGTCGCTGCTGGACCGGCTCGCCAGCCGCCGCTACCTGGAGAGCCCGTGGGCGCGGCCCGGGTGGTGGACGCCGTACGAGCTGCCGCCGCAATTGCAGGCCCTGGATCCGGTGCCGAACACGCGGTTCTTCCGGTCGGGCCCGCAGGGGCGGACCGACGGCGGGCTGTTCTCGCTGGACGGGGTGCATCCGACGACCATCGGGTACGGCCTGGTGGCCCAGGAGGTGATCGCGGTGATGGAACTGGCCGGCGTGGCGTTCGCCAACCGGGACGGGACGCTGCGCACCGGTCCGATCACCGTCGACTGGGACCGGATCCTGGCGACCGACACGCTGATCACCAGTCCCCCCGCGGCCATCTCGTCCACCTTGAGCCTGCTGGGCTGGCTCGACGACAAGCTCGACTGGGTGCGGCGGGCGCTGCCGTTCTCCTAGCAGCCGCTACGGCGAGCCCCCCGCCTCCGATTGCTTGGGGACCGGCAGGGCGTCCACCGGCAGGAAGTGCTTGGACAGCTCCTCCGCGCGGTCGATGCTCCCCCGTGCCAGGTGCAGCGCGATCGCGTGCGCGAAGTCCTGTGCCGCGGCCTGCTCCTGGGTGGCCAGGCGGGCGCGGCCCCGGATCTCGTAGCACAGCGCCGTGCCGCTGCTGGCCTCCCGCGCCGGGGTGGCCGCGATCACCCGGTCGGCGATCGCCGCGGCGTCTTCGGGGAACCCGGTGGCCTCCAGCGCCGCGGCTTTGAAGCCGAGGAACTCCCGGAACCAGAAGTCCTGCGGCGTCGCATCCCCCCAGGCGCCGCGGAACTCTTCGCCCGCGCGTGCGCACTCCTCGTACCGGCCCGCTTCGAACAGGTTCTCGACCAGACGGAAGATGCTCAGGCGGACGTCGTCCTCACCATCGTCGAGCGCGCCGTACTGCTCGATCAGCCGCCGATTGATGGCCGCCGCCCGTGCATGCTCGCCGATGATGTAGTGGGCCGCCGACCGCCGGGTGTCGCAGCTGAGCGCCTCATAGTCCAGTCCGTGGGCGTCGAACAGGACCCGGGCATCGGTGAAGGCCTCGATGCACTCCTGGTACCGGCCGGACTTCAGCAGCGCCTCCCCCCGCAGCCGGTCGCACCGGGCGACGCCCAGCAGGCGGTCGGACTCCCGGTACAGGGCCCTCGCCGATTCCGCCTCGCGCAGCGCGTCGGGGATCTCGTCGCGCTTCAGGTGCGTCTCCGCCAGCCGCAACCGGGCGTAGGGGTCGTCGGCGGTGGAGTGCGATGCCCGGGCCAGCACCAGGCAGCCGCGCGCCAGTTCCAGGGCCCGATCGAGGTCGTTGAGGAACAGGCAGACCGTGAGCGTGAAATCGTCGACCTGCGCGACCCGGTCCGCCCGTCCGATGGCCCGGTAGCTGTCCCGCGCCTGCAGGCAAGCGGCAAGGGAGTCCTGCTCCCGGTCCAGGAAGTACAGCGCCTTGGCCTGCAGGAAGCAGGCATCGCCGAGGACCTCCGGGTCGCCCTCCGCCTCCCCGAGGGCCTTCGCCTGGGAGGCGATCTCCAGGCAGTCCGCCCAATCACCGGCAGCTCGCAGCGCATCGGCCTGGCCCCACAGGGCCCTGGCCGCGTTCAGGCTGAATCCGGCTTCGGCGAAGGTCTGGGCGCTGGATGCGTAGAGCTCCGCGGATTCCGCGAAGTCGTGCGCCATGTACGCGCAGCCGCCCTGGCGGAAGACGGCCCAGCCCTCCAGCTCCGGGTCCGGGATGGCGTGCGCGGTGGCCTCGACCTCGCCGAGCAGCGTCATGGCGCGCTGATAGTCCCCGCGATCGTTGGCGCGGCCCGCCAATTCGAACAGCGCCTCGGCGCGGTCGCGGCCCTGCAGCTCGGCGAGCATCGACCACAGCTCGTTGTCCGAGAACCC
>CAZECO010000136.1:4163-5605 GCA_964510455.1 uncultured Actinomycetes bacterium | reverse complement strand
GCGGGCTCGCGCGCTCTGGATCAGGCGCGCATCGAATCCCTGATGGCAAGCGAATGGGACCGGTTCGCCGCGACCACCGGCGGTTCGGCCCAGCATCATGCCCGGGCCCTGGCGTCGCTGCCGCTGGGCGTGACGTCCTCCTTCCAGTACTGGGATCCCCACCCGATCGCCATCACCTCCGCCGCTGGCGCCTGGCTCAGCGATGTCGATGGCCGTCGCCTGCTGGATCTGTCCATGGGCTTCGGTGCGATGCTCGTCGGGCACCTGAACCCGGCCGTCGTCGAGGCCGTCACCGGGGCGCTGCAGACCGGGACGCTGTTCGTGACGCCCTCCCCCACAGCCACCGAGGTCGCCGAACGGTTCCAGCAGCGGTTCGGGCTGGACCAGCTGCGCTTCGCCAACTCCGGCACCGAAGCGACGATGTACGCGGTGCGCACCGCTCGGGCCTTCACCCGCCGCAGGGGCATCGTCAAGCTCGAAGGCGGCTACCACGGCGGCTACGACGCGCTGTCGGTGTCGGTGAAGCCCGACGTGGCAGCGGCGGGACCCGAGGATGCGCCGATTCCGGTGGTGCCGTTCGAGGTGGAGGCCGGGGTCGTCCACGTCGTCCCGTTCAACGACCTCGATCGCCTTGCGGCGGTGCTCGACGCCCATGCTTCGCAGATCGCGGCGGTGGTCATGGAGCCGGTGATGGAGAACATCTCCATCGTGCTGCCCGATCAGGGGTACCTGGCCGGCGTTCGGGAGTTGTGCGACCGGTTCGATGTGCTGCTGGTCTTCGACGAGGTCAAGACCGGCCTGACCGCGGGCTACGCCGGCGCCGCGCGACGCCTCGGCGTGACCCCGGACTTGATCGCGCTGGCCAAGAGCGTCGGCGGCGGGCTGCCGCTGGCCGCGTTCGGCGGGCGTGCGGAGGTGATGGAGGCGGTCGGCGACAACCGCATGCCGCACTTCGGGACGTACAACGGCAACCCGCTGGTGATGGCGGCCGCTGCGGCGGTCGACGAGGTCTGCACGCAGGAGGCCCTCGGCGCTGCGGAACTGTTGAACAACGACGCCCTGGGATCGATGGACGAACTGATCGCGCGGTACGAGCTGCCCGCCCACACGGTCGGATTCGGCCTGAAGGGGGCGGTGACCTGGTCGAGCACTCCGGTGCGCAACTACCGGGACTACAAGCGGACGGACTTCGCGGCGGCGGAATTGAGCTGGCTGTGGGGCGTCAACCGCGGCATCCTGACACCGCCGGGGCTGGATGAGCAGTGGCTGGTGTCGCTGGCGCACAGCAAGGCGGACATGGGTCTGCTGGTCGGAGCGTTCGCCGAGCTGGCGCGGGCGCTGCGCGGGTGAGGCGGGACAGTCACTGGGCGCACGCCGGCTGGTAGGGGCGGCCCGGGAGGTACTCCGCCCATTCGGACTCCGTCAGGGTGCGGTTGGCCACG
>CAZECO010000136.1:0-4063 GCA_964510455.1 uncultured Actinomycetes bacterium | reverse complement strand
AGGGCGATACGGGCCAAGCGCCTTCGACCCGAAGTCCCCGGCCTGACGTCAGCCCGCCTGCCACGTTGACACAGTCCACAGCGACCACCACCACGGCGGTGGGTCGGCCGGGATTCGAACCCGAGCATGTCGTCAGCCCGGTTGCGCCCGGCGGGCCCCCGGCAATTGCGAGCCCACGTGTCAGCAGTCCTGAGAAGTCGTGATGTGCGCATCACGCACCTCCTTCTGCCGGATCGCGGGATGCGACCCTTCAGTCGATTCGATCATCGACCCGGGCGGTTACAGCCGCGTTGCACCGGCGGACAACGGGCGCCCCGCGGCGGCATCGCTCGTGGTAGCGTCCACGCCGTGATCCCGCGTGGACGTTAGGATCCTCGGACCGATCGAGGTGTGGCACGACGGCCGCCAGCACCCGCTCGGCGGATCGACGCAGCGCTCGCTCCTGACCGATCTGGTCCTGCACGCCAACGAGGTCGTGCCGGCCGAGCGCCTCATCGACGACATCTGGGGCGAGGACTCGACCGACAGCGCCGCGACCGCGCTCCGCGTGAACATCTTGCGGCTGCGCCGGGCACTTCCCGCGGATGCCGTCGCCACGCGCTCCCCCGGATACCTGATCCGCATCGGACCGGACCAGCTTGACCTGTACCGCTTCGAGCGCCTCGTCGCGGATGCCCGGCGCGACCAGGACCGCGGCGCTCCCGCAGAGGCTGTTCAGCGACTCGACAAGGCATTGTCGCTATGGCGCGGGCCGGCGCTGGCGGACGTGGCGTACGAGGCCTTCGCCCGGGCCGCGATCGCCCGGCTGGAGGAGGTCAGGCTCGACGCCATCGAGCTGCGCGTGGAGGCGGTGCTGGCGATGGGGCTGCATCGTGAGGCCATCGGCGACCTCGAAGGGCTCGTGGTCGAGAACCCGCTGCGGGAGCGGTTGCGCGGCCACCTCATGCTCGCCCTGTACCGTTCCGGTCGCCAGGCCGACGCGCTGCACGTATACACCGAGACGCGCAATACCCTCGCCGAGGAGCTGGGGATCGATCCGAGCCCGGCGCTGCGGGACCTGGAACTGGCGATCCTGAACCAGGCCCCCGACCTCGCGGCACCGATCGGCACGGCTCAGGCGGCCCCGCCTGCCGACCGCTTGATCCTGGTGTGCAGCAGCGGCGGCGGGCAGAGCTTCGACGAGCTGTTGGCGATCGCCGAGCCGTTGGCCGCGCGATCCTCGCGGGCGGTGATTCTGGCGCAGGTCGTCGCCGACGGCGGCGATCTGGACGGTGCTTGGACCGGGTTGCAGCGGCGCCGCACGGAGCTGCTGGCCCGGGGGGTCTCCGCGCGCTGCGCGACCTTCACCTCGCAGCAGCGGGGTGCGGAGCTGGCCAGGCTGGCCATGGAGCTCGATGTCGAGCTGCTGCTGGCACCGGCACCGCCGCAGGTGCTCGCCGATGAGCCGCTCGATCCCGATGCGGTGGCGGTGCTCACCGCGGCGCCGTGCGACGTCGCCCTGCTGATCCCTCGACAGGGCCGGCCGGGAGGCCCGGTCCTCGTGCCGTTCGGGGGCGTCGCGCACGACTGGGCGGCCATCGAGCTCGGCGCCTGGTTGGCGAAGGTCCATCAGTTGCCGTTGCGGCTGGTCGGTGCCGCGGCCGTGCCGGAGCTCGGTCGCCGCGACGCCAGCCGACTGCTGTCCCACGCTTCGCTGGCGATCCAACAGGTGCTCGGCGTGCCCGCGGAGCCGGTGCTGGCCGAACCGGGAGTCGAGGGGGTGCTGGCCGCCTCGGCGGATGCGGGACTGCTCGTCGTCGGCTTCTCCAGCCGATGGGAGTCCGAGGGCCTCGGCGAAGCCCGCGGGCGGATCGCACGCGAAGCGCACCCTGCGACGCTGTTCGTCCGGCGCGGGGTGCGGCCCGGCGGCCTGGCCCCTCCTGCGACGCTCACCCGATTCACTTGGTCGGCGCGCGGTTGAGAGCGGGATGAGCCGCGGTGCCGGGCCACCCGGGCTGGGCAGGAGGTCAGTCGGCGCAGGCCGGGTCGTAGGGCCGCCCAGGCAGGTACTCGTCCCACTCCTCCTGCGTCAGGGTGCGGTTGGCCACAGCGCATGCACGGTCCGCCCAGGACTGCTGATCGACGTCCCACACCGCTGCATGGCCGTTGCCGAGCGTGGTCAGCAGGCGGCTGCCGTCGTCGGAGAAGTCGAGCCTCACCTCGCGACTGCCGACCTCGAGCCTGGTCCCGATCTGTGACCACGAAGCCACGTCCCACAGCGCCGCGAACCCGTCGCCGCCCCCCATGGCGAGGACCTTGCTGTCCGGGCTGAAGTCCAGCGAATAGACCGCCGAGCCCACATTCGGTCGAATTTCGCGGACGAGTTCCCCCGAGTGCGCGTCCCAGACGTGGACGTCAGCGCCGGCGTCGCCCGAAACGGCGATCAGTCGGCCGTCCGGGCTGAAGGCGATCTGCTCCCCGCCCATGTTGCTCCAAAAGGTCGTGCCTCTGGTCACCAACGACCGCTGCTCGATGTTCCAGACCTCGAGCACATAGTCGCCGCGCACAAACGCCACCAGCGGCTCGGTCGCGCTGAACGCAATGTTGCCCGCACGGTCCACATCGCCCAGGCGGCCCCGTTCGGCACCGCTGGCAACATCGAACAGGCGGACCCCCGCTCCCGCCACAACGACGGTGCTGGAGTCGGGGCTGAAGGCGATCCCGCTGGTGTCTGTACCCACATAGAACGGATCGCGGAGCAGGGATCTGGACTTCACGTCCCAGATCGTCGCGGTGTAATCCACGAGGGCCACCAGCAGTCGGCCGTCAGGGCTGAAGGCGAGACGGTCCACGTAACCATCGGTCGGGAGCGGCGATTCGGCCACGGGCGTCAGTTCTTGCGAGTCCAACAGTCCGATCCCTTCACCGGCGAGCGCTACGGCGATAAGGCTGCCGTCGGGACTGAACCGACCTTGGTAGCCCTCGCTGAGCCAGTCGTCATCAGTGAATGCGAACCGGGTACTGAGGCCCAAGTCGCCGGCGACGTCCCAGGCGATCGCCGTGCCGTCGGAACTGACCGTGTACAGCGTGCGCCCGTCGGGGCTGAACGCGGGCGGCCCCACCGACCGGGAATGGCCCCGCAGTACCGCGGTCTGGGTCAGCGTATCTGTGTCCCACAGCGTCACCACACCGTCGATGCCCGTCGTGACGAGCGTCGCGCCGTCCGGGCTGAACAGCAGGTGGGTTGGGTTCGCCCCGGCCATCACATGTGCTTCGCGTGTCTGCGACGTCGCGGCGTCGATCAACTGCAGCCCGTCGTCGAGGCCGATGGCGATCGTCGCACCGTCGGGGCTGACCGCCATTGCGCGGTAGCCCTCCTCGATGCGATGCGTGCGGACGGCCTGCCCGGCTTCGCTGTCCCACCAGGTCAGATCCCCGGTCGCCGACGTCGTCAGCACCGTCCTGCTATCGCTCAGGATCGCTGCGCTGGCGTCGACTCTGGAGTTGGAGTACCACCTGCCGATGAAGCCTGGCGGCGCCAACGGCCTCCCGATGGGCGCCAGAGTCTCGGCGTCCCGGAAACTGATGAGACTCTGTTCACCCCAGCCTCCCGATGCGATCAGGACCAGCTTGGATCCGTCAGGCGTGAACGCGATGTGCGATTGGATCTGGAAGGGGCTGTCGGCGGTTTCCAGTTGACGATGACTACTGGCGTCGAGCAGCCCGATCTGAGCGGCACTGCTATACGCAAGGGTCCGACCGTCCGGGCTGAACGCCAGCGCGTAGACGAACTCGCTCTTCACCGGCTCGCCGATCGGCTCGAAGGTGTGCGCGTCGAAGAAGAACAGCCCTTCGTCCACGTCGGCGATGGCCAGCGTTGCCCCGTCCGGGCTCACGGCGACTGCCGACAACTCGCCCTTCTCGCTGTTGGTGTCCATCGTGGCGATCGCAGCGGGGTGGCGGAGCAGACCGGCCAGCAGGTAGCCGCGCGTCTGCGGCGTGTCATCCAGCGCCACTGCCTGGCGTGCCAGCAGCATCGACAGGTCCAGATCCTCCTCCACCAGCGCCTGCGCGCCGAGGCTGT
>CAZECO010000135.1:0-9105 GCA_964510455.1 uncultured Actinomycetes bacterium | reverse complement strand
CCACATCGTCGGCGTTCGTGATGTCCGCCTGCAGCAGTTCCACGGCGTCGCCAAGTTGTGGCCGGGCCTGCTCGATGGCCTGCGGGTTGGCGTCGAGGCCGACGACGTGCGCGCCCTCCGCCGCCAGCCGCAGGGCGGTGGCCAGGCCGATCCCGTTCGCAGCCCCGGTCACGATCGCGTGCTTGCCGGCGTGCCGATCTGCGTCCATGGCGACTCCTTTCGACGCTTCGAGTCTGGTCGAAGGCCGCGTCGCAAGGATGATCCACGCCGGAACGCAAGCGACGGGGCCGTTGGTCGCGGGAGGATCGGCCGGTGAGCGTGACCTCTACCCACTCCTCGGAGCTCTACCCCGGACAGCCCGCGGGCCTGGGGCTGGACCTGCTCGTGGTGCGCAACGACCTGGCATCCGCGGTGCTTTCCGTGCAGGGGGCGCAGCTGCTGTCCTACCGGCCGGCCGGAGGGCCCGACCTGCTCTGGCTCTCGCCGCTGGCCCGGTTCGCGCCCGGGGCCGAGATCCGGGGCGGGGTGCCGATCTGTGCGCCCTGGTTCGGCGTCGCGGGCCCGGACCTCCCCGAGGGTCTGGGCAGGCATGGCTACGCCCGGACCGCGACGTGGTCGGTGCAGGAGGTTGCGGAGGTGCCGGGTGGCGGCACCCGGCTGGTGCTCTCGCTGCCGGGCCGGGGCGGCACGGTGCCGGCCGCGTGGCCCTACGACCTGTCCATGCAGCTCGAGGTCACCATCGGCGCGCAGTGTGGGCTGTCGCTCGCCGTGACCACGGCCGGTGGCGATCCGGTGCCGTTCTCCTTCGCATTCCATACGTACCTGGCCGTGCCGGACGTCTCCGGCGCCCGGGTGACCGGCCTGGCTGGGTGCCGGTATCGGGACGCCGAGACGGGCGCCATCAGCCGACAGGAGGGGGACGTACGGATCGACGGTTTCACGGATCGCGTGTACCTCGACGTCCCCCGGGAGCAGACCGTGGTGAGCGCCGCCGGGACCACCCGAATCGCTTCAGACGCACCGTCGTGCGTCGTGTGGCATCCCTGGGAGCGGGCGGCCGACATGGTTGACGTGCGCTCGCACTCGGACTTCCTGTGCGTGGAGCGTGGCGAGGTGGCAGCCGACGCGCGGCCCCTCGCGCCCGGGGAGACCCGGGTCCGCACCGTGGTCCTGATGCCCGGGGACGACCGGTGATGGGCGGTACGGTCGCCAAGTTGGACGTCGATGAAGGGACGGCCGTGCGGATCGAGCATCTCGCGCTGTGGTGCGAAGACCTGGAGGCCGTTCGCGACTTCTATGTGCGCTGGTTCGGGGCTATGCCGAATGAGCGCTACGACAATCCTGTGAAGGGGTTCTCCTCGTACTTCTTGTCGTTCGCGTCGGGGCCTCGACTGGAACTCATGTCGCGCACCGATGTCACGCAGCGCGTGGCAGGGGAGGGGCTCGGTTACGCGCACTTGTCCATCGAGCTCGGCGGGGAGGCGGCCGTCGACGCGATGGCGGCGGAGCTCCGGCGTGCCGGGGTGCCTGTGGTGGACGGGCCGCGCCGCACCGGTGACGGGTACTACGAGGCCGTCGTCCTCGATCCGGAAGGCAACCGCATCGAGCTGTGCGCGTAGGGCACGATTTGGCAGCGCCGAGCGCCGCTCCTGCTGCTGAGGTGTCCGACGACGCGAACTGTCTTGCCTTGACCGCGTGGGTCCGGCAGGTCCGAGACGCCCGTCCTATTGGAGCCAGGGTGGGTCGGGGTGGTCGGTGATGGTGTTGCCGGCGGGTGTCGTCCAGGTGATGTGGTCTCGGGTGTCGAGGTTCCAGCCGTAGTGGGTCTTCAGGTTGTGATGCCGCCGGCACAGCGGCCCCAGGTTCTGGGTCGTGGTGGGACCGTGGGGCCAGGGGGTGGCGTGGTCGAGGTCGCAGTTCGCGGCCTGTCTTCGGCAGCCGGGCATCCGGCAGTGGGATTCTCGCGCCCGCACGAGTCTGGCGATCGCGGCGGTGGGCTGGTAGGTGCTGGTCCCGGTGGCGGTGATCGCCCCGGACGCGTCGCGGATCCAGGCCCGCCAGCGGGCGTCGCCGGCCAGCTCTCGGGCCAGGTCGGCGTCCAGGGGGCCCATGCCGGGGACATCGGCCGCCCCTTCGGCCAGGCCCAGCAGGGCGGCGGCGTCGATGATCACGTCGACCTCGACGCCCGCGGTTCGTGTGTCCGCGGTGCCCAGGACGAGGTCGGCCAGCAGGTCCGCGCGGCTGGCGTCGAGGGTTCTGCCGTCGGGGCCCAGGCCGTGGGCCATAGCGGTCAGCCTTCGGTACATCCGTTCGGCGGTCAGTTCGGGCAGGACCGCGCAGAAGGTGGCGGTGCCGTCGCCGTTGGACCAGCGCCGCACGTGCCGGTCGGCGACGGCGCGTTTGCGGGCCTTGGTGTAGGAGCGGGTCTTGGCGGCCAGACGGCGGGCGCAGTCCGCGGCATCGCTGCCGGTCCACGGCCGGATCCCCCTGCCGATCCGCCGCCGGACGCGGTGCGCGAGCTCGGCCCCGCAGGCAGTTGCGTCGTCGGGGTCCAGCCGTGCCAGGCCCTGGCAGATCCTGATCGCTGAGCTCTCCGGCAGCACGCCGTGCTCCACCAGTCTCCCGACCTCGGTCTGCGCGGCCAGTTCGCGGGACTGTTCGATCCGGACGCCGGCCGAGCCGGGGGACAGGCGCAGCACCGCGGCGAGCTCCTCGCGGGCCGGGTCGGCCAGCTCGGGCCGGACCCCCTCGCGGGTCAGCACGACCGGTTCGGGGCCAACGGCGCCCACGACCGCCGAGCGGGCGTTCGCGGCGGCGTAGCCCAGGCACGCCTGCCACGCCGCGGCGACCGCCAGCAGGCACAGGCACGGGTTCCCCGGCGACGCGAACGCGGGCTGCCCGGTCAGCCGCAGACCTCGATCGGGATGGGGCGCCAGGCACGGTCCCGAGCCCAGCGAGGCCAGCGCGCTCATCAGAACGGGCCCGGCGGGCAGCCCGACCACGCGTGCCACCCCGGCCCGGAACCGCTGGCCCATCCACGACGGATCCGCCCACGGGGCCAGCACCTGCGACCGCAAACCGGTGAACAGAATCGACTCGAGCACCGACTCCGGACCATCGGCCGGCGGAAGCCCGACCGCCACGATGCGGAGAGGAGAATGCCACGTCTCGAACATGTGTGCGACACTATCGAAGGGGTGCGACACAGCTCCAGTGGCCCTGATGTCGATGTTCGGCCGCCGGCACGCGGCTCCACGACGACGTTGACTGGCCACCCGTGGGAGATGCGGCCTACGACGCGGTGTCCGCAGCGGCCAGAGAGCCGTGCCCGGCCATCGAGCCGCGGCGCCCGCCTCCTCGGCCTATGCAGATGACGGTCCCGCGCTCCCCGCGCCCCGCCGCGACACCCGAGCGGACCTACCGCACGATCCGGTAGTTGAACATCGGCGTCCGCAGCGCACCCATCAGACGCAGCCACACCGGCATCATCATCTCGGTGCCGCGCGCGGTGCTGAGGTCGCCCAGATCGATGATGTCGGTGTGCCCGAACTGCTCCAGGAGCCCCACGACCACGGCCTTGGCGGCCCCGTCGTCGCCGGAGACGAACACGCTGGTGGGCTCGGGCAGCGTCTCGGGGTGCACCATCAGGGCGTTGTTGAGGGTGTTGAGGGCCTTGACGACCCGGGCCTCGGGGAAAGCGCGCTGCAGCTGCTCTGCCAGCGAGTCGGTGTCCTTCACGAACAGGGTTGGCGGCATGCCGCCGCTGAAATCGAGAGGGTTGGCGATGTCGAGGACCACCTTGCCGGCCAGATTGGCTGCGCCCGCCGACTCGAGCGCGGCCAGCGAGGCCACTCCATTCGTGGCGTTGACGATCAGCTCGCCGAACGCCGCCGCGGTAGCGAAGTCGTGCAGCGCGACCTCGGGATGGGACGTCGCCCAGTCGGCGAACGGGGGTGTGCCCATCGCGTCGGGCTGGGTGCGTTCGCGGGTGGCCTGCGGATCGCGCGTGCCGATCACGACCGCGTGGCCGAGTTCGCTCGCCCGGCCGGCGATGGCTCGGCCGACCGATCCGGTTCCGAGGACTGCGATCTCCATGTGCCTCTCCTCTATCAGGTGCACCATATAGACAGACCTGTCTACCCGCAAGGAGCGAGGAACCGCGAATGCTGGAACGACCCATCGGAGCGCCATCGAGCCCAGCCCGCCAACGCGTCCTGGACACGGCGATCCGCCTGTTCTATGCCCACGGGGTCCGCGCCGTGGGCGTCGACCGGATCATCGCCGAGTCGGGGGTCGCCAAGGCCACCTTCTACAAGTACTTCCCGGCGAAGGACGACCTGGTCGTGGCCTACCTGGATCGGGTGGACGCCGTTTGGACCGAACAGCTGCGCTGCGCCGCCACCGCGGCTGGGGATGCCCCCGCGGAGCAACTCGTGGGTCTGTTCGACGCACTGGCGACCGCCTGCCGCCGCGACGGCTACCGCGGCTGCGCCTTCATCAACTCGGCCGGCGAGGCCGAAGCGGGTTCAGCGGCTCACGCGCGCATCTTGGCGCACAAGCAGGCCGTGCGCGAGTGGGTGCGGGAGCTGGCGGTCGGGGCCGGCGCGGTCGATCCCGATGAGCTGGCGCGGGCGCTGACGCTGGTGCTGGACGGCGGACTGGCCAGCGGGGCGATCGACGGCCAGCCCGACGCCGCCGCAGTGGCGAAACGGTCGGCCCGGATCCTCGTCGAGTCTGCCTGCGCGAACGGGTAGCAGGTCGTGATCGGGACGGGCGCCGCCGCCGACGTGTGGCGCTGGCACGCGCCGCGATCGCCCTTGCCATGGCGAAGCCGAACCCGCTGCCGCTGCTGGCACGACGGCCCGGCCGGCCATCCGTCAGTCCCGCAGGGCATCCTGCAGCTTCACCCGCCGGCCGGTCGTGGCCAGCCCGCGGGAGTAGATCCGCGACGCCAGCAGCGCGAGCGCGACCGCAGCGGCTGCCGTCAACGCCATGGCCAGCACGAGCTGCCACCCAGGGACAAGCCCGGAGCCCCACCGGATCGGCATCACGATCGGTGCGCTCAACGGGAAGAGCGACGCGGCCGTGGAGGCCCAGGAGTTCGGGTCGGTCGTGGTGACGGAGATCGCCAGGATGTAGGACCCGATGAGCACCACCTGGGCAGGCATCGTGGCGACGCTGACCTCGGAGACCTTCTCCACCAGGGAGCCCATCGCGGCGAACACGAACGCGTACAGCAGCAGGCCGAGCGCGAACCACGCGATGCCCAGCGCGACATCACCGGCCGCGGCCTCGGGCACCTCCAAGCCCCCGCCGATCATCAGGCCCACCAGGACCGGCACCCCGAGCGCAGCGACCTGCAACAGGCCCAGCAGCCCCACCCCGAGGACCGTCCCGACCAGCAGCTGGGTCGGCCGCAGCGCGGCCAGCAGCACCTCCGAGATCCGGGTCGACTTCTCGGTGGCAACCGCGGTGGCGATCGACGTCCCGGTCAGGATCAGCGCCAGGTACAGCACAATGCCGACGATGTACCCCACCCCGGCACGGTCCTCATCCGCGACGCGCCCGACGGGCACCTGCTCCGGCGGAGGAAGGGCTGCGATCCCGGCGATCTGCTCGGGCGTGAGTCCTGCTTCGGCCAGCGCCTCGGTGGTGCTCTCGGCGGCCACCGCCTGCGCGACGATCGCGGGGAAGGTGCCCGGACCGTCCACGGCCACGAACAACGTCGTCTGCGCACCGCTGCCGGTCAGGGCCACATCGGCGACGCCGTCGCGCACAGCCTGTTCGGCCGCCGCATCATCGGCGACCTGGACGATCTCCAGCGAGAAGTCGCCGGCCTGCGCGGCCGCCTCCAGCTGCGCCTGCAGCAGCGGCGAAGCGTCCTCGACGATGGCCAGGGTGTAGGTGACAGAGTCCTGCGCCAACAGCCGCGGCAGCACCGCGGACGCGATCCCGATCAGCAGCATCAGCCCGGTGATGATCCGGAACGAGCGCGACGCCCAGCCGTCACCGATCGCCCGTTCTGCGACCAGCCACGTCCCGGCCCAATGGGTTCGCAGGTTCACTTCCGGCCTCCCCCGGACACCGCGGCCAGGAACACCTGGGACAGCGTCGGCAGGTCCAATCCGAAGTCCGTGACCGGCCCGGCGGCACGGGCCGCATCCAGCACCGCGAGCGGGTCGATGGTGGGCGGAAGGTCGATCCGCAGCGCATCCGCGTGATCCTCGACCACTTCCGCCCCCGGGAAGGAGGACAGCCAGCCCCGCGAGGCCGTCGCAGCCACGCCCAGCCGCAGCTGGCGACGTCCGCTCTCCGCCCGCAGCTGCGCGACGGACCCCTCCAGCACGGTGCGGCCGTGGTCGATCATCACGATGTCCTCGCACAGGTCCTGCACCAGGTCGAGCTGGTGGCTGGACAGCACGACGGTCTTCCCGGCCCGGACGCGATCCCGCAGGGTTTGCGACAGCTCCTCCACCGCCACCGGGTCGAGGCCGGAGAACGGCTCGTCGAGGATGATGACGTCGGGGCCGTGCACCAGCGCGGTGCCGAGCTGCAGGCGCTGCTGCATGCCCCCGGACAGGCGATCCGTCCGCTCGTCCCACCGCTCGGCGAGCCCGAGCTCATCCAGCAGCGAACGCGCCCGCGACCGGGCCTCATCGCGGCCCAGGCCGTGCAGCCGCGCCATGTACACGAGCTGGTCCCCGGCCTTCATCGTCGGGTAGATGCCCCGCTCCTGCGGCATGTAGCCCCACCGCTGCCGATCGGTGAAGGTGATGCCGCGGCCGTCGATGAGCACCTCGCCCGCGTCGGGGGCGATGACCCCGAGCATGACCCGCATCAGCGTGGTCTTGCCGGCGCCGTTGGGTCCGAGCAAACCGGTGAGCACGCCGGGCTTGACGGTGATATCGACGCCCGCGAGGGCCCGCCGCTCCCCGAAGCTGTGGCTGAGTCCGACGGCGCTGAGCACCACCATGTTCCGAGCGTACCGGCCGGGCTTGGCCCCTGGGCGTCGACCGGATCACCGCCGAGTCGGGGGTCGCAGGCCACACAAGTGCTTCCCCGCGAAGGGCGACCTGGTGGTGGCCTACCTGGATCGGGTGGATGCGGCCCTCACCCTTGTCGAGGCCGCTTTCGTCACGGGCGGGCACTGACAGTGCGCTGTCGTTCGGACACGGGACAGCGATAGCAGCTTGGGCCGTGAAGGGGTGTGGGATGCGTTGACGTCGCCCCGACGCGCCGCACGAGGCGGGAGGCCTGCAGTTCATGTCGGAGCCGCGAGTTACCGTCGGGGCCATGGCTGAATCGGCGATGGCCCCTCGCGAGCGGCAGACCCTTGCCGCGCTGCGCTATGCGGTCGCCGAGGAGGCCGTCAGCTACCTGGCCATCATGCGGCTGTTCACGAACGGGATGAGCGGATTCCTGTCCGACCAGTCCGCGGACGAGGTGGCCGCGCGCCTGGCACAGCAGCAGGGCATCGAGCTGGACCGTGATGTCGTCGATCAGCGGCTCTCCTACCTGGTTGAGCATGGGAACCTCGCGCGCAGCCCCCGCGAGACCGAGGCGCGGAGCGTCCGGGAGTACCTGTCCAACCGATCGCGGTACCAGTTGACTCAGCGCGGCGAGCTGGTCCACCGGCAGGTCGAGGAACTGCTCGCCCACGCCGATACGGTCCGCGAGGTCTCCAGCGAGATGCTGCCCGGCATCCTTGAGGGGCTCACGCGGCTGGGTCGGTTGGCTGCGGCCGGCACGCCAGAGGCTGAAGCGCGCGAAGTGGCCGGACTCATCAGCACTCTGTTCGCCCAGTTCGAGCTGCTCGTGACCTCGACGCGGCAGTTCTACTCGTACCTCACGCAGGTGCTGACGCGCTATGACCTCGCCCGCGAAGAGTTCGAACTGTTCAAGAGCGCCCTGCTCGAATACCTCCAGCGATTCGTGGACGAGATCTCCCGGCACATGCCACAGGTCGCCGAGCGGCTCGCCGAGCTGGAGCCGCACATCGGCGAGCTCTGCCAGCGGGCCAACGCCGACGAGCGGCTGATCGGACTGGACGGCACCCTCGCCAAACGGGCCACCGGCTTGGAGCCCAGCGACTGGGAGAGCCTGTTCGCGTGGTTCGTGGGGGCGCCCGGCCGCCGCGCCGACGCCGAGAACGTGCGTCGCCTGGCGACCGAAGCCATGCGGTCGCTCCTGGCCAACCTCCGCCGCATCGCTGCCGGGGCCGATCGCCAGCAGAGTCGGTACGGCGATCTGGTCCGCCTCGCCGGCTGGTTCGACCGCGCCGACGACGACCGCGCCCACGAATTGTGGGCCGCCGTGTTCGGGCTCTACTCCGCCCGGCATCTGGGGTTCCCGGCCGATCCGGAGGACGCGCCGGTTCCGGCCACCCAGAGCTGGTGGCACGGCGCCGTCGCCGAGGTCCCCGTCGGGCTGCGCCGATACGGGGAGCGCCGGGCGGGTGGCGGATCCGGCGCACGAGTGGACTATTCGCAGGCCAAGCGCGCCCGCCTGCAGGAGCGCGCTCGCCTGCAGGCTCAACGGGCAGAGGCGCTGCGTGAGCTCGCCGCCAACGCCGGTCCGCTGCGCGAGGTGCGCCTCAGCGACGGCGCTCGGGCAGCGCTGCTGGACCTGTACACGCAGGCCCTGACCCGCCATGGCCGTGCGCTGACCGCCGACGCGGACGTTTCCGTGGACACTCCGCTGGACGGATCACGGCTGACCCTTTCGCTGCGGGCTGCCCCTGGGAGCGCCATCAGGGTGACCAGTCCGCAGGGGCGGCTCACGCTGCGCGGCCTGTCCCTCGAGCTGCGCGTTGCGAACCCCGCTCAGCAGAGCCGGGACGAGCGTAGGGCCCTGCCGTGACCCCCGCAGTCGAACGGCCCGGACCGGCACCCGACCTCTACGCCCAGGCGGACCTCCGCAACGCCGCCCGCGCGCTGCTGCGCACGCCCCTGCTGCATCAGGACGCCCACCCCGATGAGCTGTCCGCCGTACGACGGCACCGCGAGGAGCTGACGAGGCTGTTCGCGGACGGACTGGGCTACCGGCTGGTGGTCGAGCCGGGCCTGGCGCGGCTGATGAAGACCGGATTGCCGGCCGACCCCAACC
>CAZECO010000134.1:6177-9181 GCA_964510455.1 uncultured Actinomycetes bacterium | reverse complement strand
GGGAACATAGCGATCCGCAGCTGGTTGCGGCCAAGTTTGCGGTACGGCTCGGTGTCCAGGATCCCGTTCGCCCGCAGCGCCTTCGTGACCGCGACGGCATCGACGGAGTCGGCGAGGTCGATCGTGCCGATCACCTGCGAGCGCAGCACCGGATCGGTGACGAAGGGAGTGGCGTACTCGCTCGCCTCCGCCCACGAGTACAGCGCGCCGCTGGACTGCGCGGTGCGCGCGACCGCCCACTGCAGCCCGCCCTGGCTGTTGAACCAGTCGACCTGCTCCGCCATCAGGAAGATGGTGGCCAGCGCAGGAGTGTTGTACGTCTGGTTCTTCGCCGAGTTGTCGATCGCGGTGACCAGATCCAGGAACGGGGGGATGTAGCGGCCCGATCCAGCGATCCTCCGGGCACGCTCCAGCGCCCTGGGGGACAGCAGCGCCAACCACAGGCCGCCGTCGGACGCGAACGACTTCTGCGGGGCGAAGTAGTAGGCATCCACCTGCGCGATATCGACGTCGAGCCCGCCGGCGCCGGAGGTGGCGTCGATGAGCAGCAGCGCGTCATCGTCGGCTCCCGCCGGCCGCTGCGGGGTCAGCGCGACACCGGTGGACGTCTCGTTGTGGGGCGTGCCATAGGCGTCGATGCCGGGGGCCGCGGCGAAGGCGGGGGCTCCGGGGGGCTCGGCGCTGCGCACATCGACGTCGGGGATGAAGGGGGCCTTCTTCGCGGAGGAGGCGAACTTGCTGCCGAACTCCCCGAAGGTGAGGAACTGGGCGCTGGACTCGATGAGTCCGAAGCAGGCCACCTCCCAGAACGCAGTGCTGCCGCCGTTGCCGAGAACCACCTCGTACCCGTCCGGCAGTTCGAACAGTTCGCGCAGCCCGGAGCGCAACCGGCCGACCTGATTCTTCACCGTCGCCTGACGGTGAGAGGTGCCCAGGTAGTGGGACGCCACAGCGGCCAGCGCGGACACCTGTTGCGGGCGCACCTTGGAGGGCCCGGCACCGAAGCGTCCGTCGAGCGGCTTCAGCTCGGCCGGGATCGTGATGCTCGTCGGATCAGCTGGTGCCATGTCGAATGCTCCAGTTCGTGGGGTGGACGGGGCCGCGGGCGGGGTCAGCGCTTGGGGTGGCCGGACGGGGCGACCATCTGGGCGTTCCAGCCATGCACTTCCTCCGGTTTGCGGGGGCCGGCGCCGATGTACCGGGCGCTGGGGCGGATGAGGCGTCCCGTCCGCTTCTGCTCCAGCACGTGGGCGCTCCAGCCGGCCAGCCGCGCGCACGTGAACATCGAGGTGAACAGGCTCGCGGGCACCTCGGCGAAGTCCAGCACGACGGCCGCCCAGAACTCCACATTCGTCTCCAGCACCCGGTCGGGCCGGCGCTCCCGCAACTCCTTCAGCGCGGCCTGCTCCAGTGCTTCGGCAACCTCGAACCGGGGGGCGCCGAGCTGCCGGGCGGTGCGCCGCAGCACGCGCGCGCGCGGATCCTCGGCGCGGTAGACCCGGTGCCCGAATCCCATGAGGCGCTCGCCGCGGTCCAGCACACCCTTGACGTAGCCCTGCGCGTCGCCGGTCCGCTCGATCTCCTCGACCATGCCCAGCACCCGCGACGGCGCGCCGCCGTGCAGGGGCCCGCTCATGGCCCCGATCGCCCCGGAGATGGCAGCGGCCACATCGGCCCCGGTCGACGCGATCACCCGGGCGGTGAACGTGGATGCGTTCATCCCGTGCTCCGCGGCAGACACGAAGTAGGCATCGACCGCCTGCACGTGCCTGGGGTCCGGTTCGCCCCGCCACCGCCGCATGAAGCGCTCCACGATCGTGTGCGCGCGGTCGATCTCGCTCTCCGGCACCATGGGCACGCCGAGCCCCCGCGCCGACTGGGCGACGTACGACATGGCCATGACCGATACTCGGGCGAGATTGTCGCGTGCCGTCTGGTCATCGACGTCCAACAGCGGCTGCAATCCCCACGCGGGAGCCAGCATGGCGATCGCCGACTGCACGTCCACGCGGACGTCCCCGGAGTGGACCGGGATCGGAAACGGCTGGGCGGGGGGGAGGCCCGGATTGAATTCGCCGTCGACGAGCAGTCCCCAGATGTTGCCGAACGACACCCGTCCCACCAGGTCCTCGATATCGACGCCGCGGTAGCGCAGGCTGCTGCCCTCTTTGTCCGGCTCAGCGATCTCGGTCTCGAACGCTACGACACCCTCAAGCCCTGGGACGAAATCCGGCATGGTCGCCACTCCGCTCGTCATCTGCGAATGCTGATATGGGCGGCTTGCGCCGTCCACCCCCCAACACTAGACGGCCGACCCTGGTGACCGGTCAGCCCCCGCACAGTTGTGATGAGATCAAGGCATGGTCTCTTGGACGTCGGGCTCCATGGACGATCGGCTGCGGCACCTGCGCGCGCTCCGGCAGACGTATTGGGCCGAGCCGCTGCTGGAGGAGCACCTGCCGCCGGCACCGGGGCCGGCATTCGCGCTCTGGTTCCAGCAGGCGGAGGAGGCGGGGATCATCGAACCGAATGCGATGGTGCTCGCCACAGCGGGCGAGGACGGCATCCCCAGCGCGCGGACCGTCCTGCTGAAAGGCGTGTCCGCCACCGGGTTCCAGTTCTTCACCAACTTCCAGTCCCGCAAGGCGCGGGAACTGGCTGCGCACCCGCGGGCGGCCCTGCTCTTCGGCTGGCTCCCGCAGCACCGCCAGGTGAGCATCACCGGCGAGGTGGTCCGACTGCCGGATGGCGAGTCGGACGTGTACTTCGCCAGTCGCCCCCGGGACTCGCAGATCGCGGCGTGGGCCAGTCCGCAGTCGCAGCCGGTCGCTGATCGCCAGGAGGTCCTCAAAGCCTGGCAGAGGTTCGATGAGCAGTTCGGCAGCGACCCCGTGCCGCGGCCCCCGCACTGGGGCGGGTTCGAGGTGCGCCCGTTCCGCATCGAGTTCTGGCAGGGTCAACCATCCCGGATCCACGACCGGATCGTGTATGCGACGAGCTCCGG
>CAZECO010000134.1:4136-6077 GCA_964510455.1 uncultured Actinomycetes bacterium | reverse complement strand
CAGGGATCTTCTGGGTCATCGGTTGCCTTTCCGGCCGGGCGGGCCTGCTGCGCGCAGCCCGGTGACCGCGCGGACGAGTTCATCGAAGTCTGCTGAGATCTCGCGGGCCTGCCGGTATGAGGAGCCCTGGATCGGGATGCCCGCGCCATGGGCCGCCGCGATCGCCGATCGCTCCGGCAGGACCGGCCGCAGTACCAGGCTGGGATAGGTCTCCCGCAGTTCCTGCACCCGTTGGTGGTGCTCGCGCACATTGCGCCGGAACCGGTTGATGATGATTCCGGCGGATCGCAGCGACAGATTCGTGGCGTCGCGCACCACGGTGATCGCCTGCAGCGCCTGCTCCGCCCCCCGCAGCGCGAAGAATCCGGGCTCGGTGACGGTGACCGCGCGGTCGGACGCAGTCAGGGCGTTCACCGTCAACTCGCCGATGGACGGCGGGCAGTCGATGAGTATCACGTCATAGCCCTCCCGCAACGACCCCACTGCGGTCCGCAGCCGGCTGGCAGAGGCGCCCGATCCCTCGCGGTTGCGGTGCTCGAGCGCAGGCTCGCTCGGCAGGATGTCCAGCCCCTCCCCCCAGACGCTGGGCACCACCGCCTGCTCGGCGATGCCATGGCGCCCGTCAGCGAGCACATCGTTGACCGTCAGGCCGGGCTCTCCGGCCAGCAGCACATCGGTGGCGTTCGCCTGCGGATCGAGGTCGATCACCAGCGTCCGCCACCCTCGCAGCCGAGCTGCCTCGGCCAGACCGAGACAGACGGTCGTCTTCCCGACGCCGCCCTTCTGAGACAGGATCGCCACCACAGGCATGTCGTAGTCTCGCACTGCAGGGCGCAGAACGTTGAACCCAGCCGCCGAAGAGGGCGACGTGTCGCGTTGTCGGCGGGCCGGCCTCAGGCCCGCACCGCGATATGACCGGCCTGGCTGTCGGCCAGTTCGGCCGACTCTCCGGATGTCCGCCAGGCGCTGACCGAGACGCGATCGGGCCCGGTCCTCACGACCCAGACCGTGGACCCGGCGCGCACACCGGCGCGGCTCAGCAGCACCATGATGTCGGCCTGCTCCTGCAGCGACTCCGCGATCCGGGTGACGACATGCTGCGATGCCTCGTCGCCCGCGACACTGCTCAGCGGCACTCCCGTGACCGGCCCCGGTCGTGGGGCGCTCGGGTCCAATTCCGCCAGTCCCGGGATGGGATTGCCGAAGGGGGACTGGGTCGGGTTGCCGAGCAGCTGCAGCAGGCGGCGCTCGACGTCGTCGCTGATCACGTGCTCCCAGCGGCAGGCCTCGGCGTGGACCGATTCCCACTCCAGGCCGATAACGTCCACCAGCAACCGCTCGGCGATTCGGTGCTTGCGCATGACACGCACGGCCAACTGCTCCCCGGTGGCCGTGAGCGCGATGTGGCGGTCCTCCTGGACCCGCAACAGGCCATCGCGCTCCATGCGCGCCACCGTCTGGGACACGGTCGGACCGCTCTGGGCGAGCCGCTCCGCGATGCGCGCCCGGAGCGGCACGATGCCCTCCTCCTGCAACTCATAGACCGTTCGCAGGTACATCTCCGTGGTGTCGATCAGATCGCTCACACATAGCCTCTTCGATGGACGTCGATTCCATGATTCCCGCAAAGAGCATCGCACCGCGCGTCTTCCACGGCGAGTCCAGTCCGGAAACTGCCAACAGGGTACCCTGGGGGGTACCTCGCCCGAGCGGAAGAAGGTTGCCGATGCAGATCGAGGAGAGCTGCCGGCGGGAGGTGACGACCCGGCTGCGCCGTGTGCAGGGACAGATCGCGGGCATCATCGCGATGATGGAGGATGGACGTGAGTGCGGCGACGTGGTCATGCAGCTCGCGGCCGCGTCCAAGGCTCTCGATCGCGCAGGTCTGCGGGTGGTCGTGGACGGCATGCAGCAGTGCGCGGATGCGCAGTGCAGGGGCGA
>CAZECO010000134.1:0-4036 GCA_964510455.1 uncultured Actinomycetes bacterium | reverse complement strand
TGCGGGTGGTCGTGGACGGCATGCAGCAGTGCGCGGATGCGCAGTGCAGGGGCGAGGAGCCCCCGATGGACATCGGGCAGCTGGAGAAGCTGTTCCTATCGCTCGCGTGAACGGTAAGCGGCGAAGCGACGGTCGGCGCCGTTCGGTGCGGGCAGCACTTCGCCCGCCCGGGCGGGAGGGTCATTCGGAAGGTTGGCGCGATCCGCGGTTCAGCATCGGGCGGCGGATCGTGGGACCGGCCCGCGGTGCCGGTGGGCACGGCGGGCAGATGCACCGTCGCGGGTGTTTGCGGCGGTTCGTGGCCGGTTGTTGTACCCGTTGCGGGGCTTTGCACCCGCAGCGTGGGGGTTCCCTGCGGCGCGGGCGATCCGCCCACGCAGCGGGCGCAAAGCCCCCACCCGGTGCGAACTCGGGGCGATCCGTCCACGCAACTGGTGCAAACAGGCAGTCGGTGGAATCCGCAGCCCCGCCGTAGCGCACCGGCCGCTAGCCCGTCCGCTGGCCCTGGAATCAGCATCACGTGCGAGTGCGGCGGATGCGCAGACACAGGCCAGCGGAAGCGGCACACCAGGAGTCCCGGCGCACCCGTGCCCCGGGACTCCCGCCGGATTCCGAAGGCCCGATTAGGGTGACGCCATGGAATGCAGCGAGACCGAACAGATCTGGGAGACCTTCGCGCCCGATTCGATGGCCGGCCGAACGGCCATCGTGACCGGCGGTGGATCGGGCATCGGACGTTCCACCGCCAGGCTGTTGGCGTACCTCGGAATCACGGTGGCGGTGGTCGGTCGTCGGCCCGAGGAGCTCGCGCTGACCGCGGCGGGCATCAGCGAGAGCGGAGGTCCGCAGGTTCTGGCGGTGCCGTGCGACCTGCGCGAGCCCGACGACGTGGACGACATGCTGGGCCGGGTGCTCGAGACGTTCGGGACGCTCGATTTCCTGGTCAACAACGCGGGCGGGCAGTTCATCGCGCCGGCGGAGACGGTGAGTATGCGGGGCTTCCGGGCCGTGACCCGGCTGAACTTCGACGCTGTCTGGTACCTCACGACCCGCGTGGCCGTGCGCGCCATGATTCCCGCAAAGTCCGGCAAGATCGTCTCCGTCACGATGACGCCCCGCCGCGGTATGCCGGGGATGGCGCATTCCAGCGCAGCGCGGGCGGCCGTCGAGTCCCTCACCTCGACGCTGGCGCAGGAATGGGCGCAGCACGGCATCCGGCTGACGGCGGTGGCCCCCGGGATCGTGCACACCCCGGGCTGGCAGGCCAACTACGGGCTCGATCCGGCCGTCGTGGGTTCGGTGGTCCCGGCCGGCCGGCTGCAGCGGCCCGAAGAGGTCGCGGGTCTCATCGGATTCCTGCTGTCGCCGCTGGGCGACTATGTCACCGGGCAGACCTACGTCGCGGACGGCGGCTACGAATTGCTCGGCCCGTCGACCGCGCTGCAGGCGGCGCTGTCGCGCGCCACAACGGCCTGACCGGGCGGTCAGCCGACCCAGGCCCGCCCCATCGCAGCCACCTCGTCGACGACGAGGTCGGCGAGCACGTGCGGATCGGGCACCAGCCCGGCGTCCGTCGCGAAACCCACCGTGACCCCTCCGTGGTAGCTGAAGATGGTCGCGGTCATGGGCTGGTCGCCGGAACAGGGCGCGAACCCCACGACCTGGACGACGGGGAGTCCCCCGAACGTCAGCTCGCCCTGCGGACCGGGCACATTCGTCAGGACGCCGACGGCCTTGTTGGCGAAGAAGTTGGTGAGGAAGGAGGCGATCTGGCCCGGGGACTGCGACACGACGCGCTGCAGGCCGAAGGTCATCACGGCCTCGTCGGAGTGCTTGATCCGGTCCATCACGTGGCGCATGTGCTCCAGCCGCGCCTGCGCGTCCTCGTGGTACAGCGCCATCGGGAGGAAGACCAGGGCGAAGTAGTTGCCGAGATCCTCCGGGAGGTTCTCCTCGAAAGGCTTGAGATTGACCGGGACCATCCAGTAGATCTCGTCCACCAGTGCGTCGTGCTGCAGCAGATAGGTCCGCAGAGCGCCGGCGACGGCGGCGAGCAGGACGTCGTTGACCGTAGCTCCGCGGGCCGCGCCGATGGCTTTGATCTGCGTCAGCGGGATCGGCTCGCACCATGCGATCGCCTTCACCGTGCCCGGCTTCCCCGTCCAGACCGTCCGCGGCGTGCCGGCCAGGGCCAGCTTCGTCGCCGACGACAGGTCGTTGACGCTGCGGTGGTCGGCCACGCCGAGCACCTCCAGCGCGTCGAGCAGCCGATCGGGGTGCCGGATGAGCTCGACGCCGTCGGAGACGCCGTGCACACCCAGCCGCGTCGCCCCCACGACGCGGCTCGTCAGGTCCTCCGCCGCTCCGACACCCTGCCGGACCGCACCGGGGACCTGCTCGGCGGTCTCCAACGGGTGGCGGATGGCATGCAGGGAACCGCTGACAGCTCCGGCCGCTCCGTGCCCGGCGCCGCTGATGGCGTGTCCCACCGCAGCTACCGGGTTCGGCGTGCCGGACTCCGGGGGGGTGCGGGCCACCACGGCCTCCAGGCTCGGCTCGGCGCTGTCGCACATGCCCAGCATCACCTGGGTCAGCCGCACTCCGTCGGCGATGGCGTGGTGGAAGCGGGAGACCACGGCCGTTCCCAGCGACCCGTCGGCCAGTTCCACGTCATGGACCAGGTACGCCACCCACCGCGGGCGGTCCAGCGGCAGCGGCTGCGAGCGCTGTTCGGACATGAACCGCTGCACGGCCTGCATCGTCACGGGCGCGGGGAGATCCACCGCCTGCACGTGCTGCGCCAGATTGAAATCCGGATCGTCCTGCCAGGCCCAGCCGCGCCCGCGCCGGATGGCTTTCCGGGCGAAGACCGGGAACCGCTCCACCAGGCGGCGGTAGCTGTCCATCAGGTTCTCAGGATCCGGCGTCCCGCGCAGGATCATGACGCCGTCCACGACCATGAGGTTGTTCGGCCGATCCATCGTCAGCCACAGTTCGTCCTGCACCGTCATGGGCACCGAGGTCACGGTTGTCCTCCATCGGTCGTCTTGTGAACCCCAGTCTTGTCCGCACGGCGTGATGCGTCTACCCCGCCCGCCCTGCTCGCTGGAATACTGCAACGCTCAAGTAGGTTGCGGATGATGTCCAGCGCCGAGGAGGCCGTCCATGCCCGCAGTCACCGCCGATCCGATCAGCCTGCCGCGGCTGCCGCACCTCGCGCCCGACGGCACCCGCTGGCGCCCGGTCAACAAGGTGGTGACGGCCCATCGGCAAATGGAGGGCGAGGGCTTCATGGTGCGCCGCCCGTTCCCCGGGATGAGCCTCGCCGCCGCGGATCCGTTCCTGCTGCTGGATCAGATGGGCGAGGTCGAGTACGCCCCCGGCGAGGCGAAGGGCGCGCCGTGGCACCCGCACCGCGGCTTCGAAACCGTCACCTACATGATCGACGGCCGGTTCGAGCACACCGACTCCAGCGGGGGCGGCGGGATCATCGCCGATGGCGCCACCCAGTGGATGACAGCGGGGTCCGGCGTCATGCACTCCGAGCTCCCGCCGCAAGACATGATCGCCAAGGGCGGCTTGTTCCACGGCGTGCAGCTGTGGGTGAACCTGCCCGCGGCCATGAAGTGGACGCCGCCGAGGTATCAGGGCATCGAACCCGGCGACGTGACGCTGGTCAGCACCCCCGACGGCGGGGCGCTGATCCGCTTGATCGCCGGCGAGCTCGCCGGCTACCGCGGACCGGGTGCGACGTTCACGCCGATCACGTACCTGCACGCAACCCTTTCGCCCGGCGCCCGGGTGGACCTGCCGTGGCGGGGGGACTTCAACGCGATGGTCTACTCGCTGGGCGGGAAAGGGTGGGCGGGCCCGGACAACACCGCCGTGTCCGACGGGCAGCTCGCCGTGTACGGGGCCGGTGAGGCGATCACGCTGACTGCGGACACCAAGCAGGATCTGCGCCACGCCAGGGGCTGGGAGGTGCTGGTGCTGGGCGGCCGGCCGATCCGCGAGCCCATCGCCCGCTACGGGCCCT
>CAZECO010000133.1:0-9206 GCA_964510455.1 uncultured Actinomycetes bacterium | reverse complement strand
GGCTCCTGGGCCATGACTGCAGGCTATGGGGCCGGGGCCGGTGATCTGGGGCGGAGTCGGCCAAATCTGGTGGATCGTGTTGGAGTGGCGCTGGCCTCCCGGGCTGGTTGCATTGGCTGCGCCGGTCTTGAGGCTGGGGCCAGCGCGGCGGGGATAGACTCTTGCCGGTGGTCGGTACTGTCGGCCGGGGGCGCCACCGGCCGCTCCATTTGGCCTGAGCGCCCGTAGCTCAACGGACAGAGCAACCGGTTTCTACCCGGTCGGTTGGGGGTTCGAATCCCTCCGGGCGCGCCAATTGTGCCTCTCACCGGGCACGATGCATCCAAAGCGAGGGCGCGGATGAGCGGCCGGAGTACTGCAACAAGTACTGCGAGACTCCCAACCCAGCGGTAGTTCCTCCCGGTTCGCAAATAGCGTCCCATGAGGTCGGATGCTCAAACTCGAGCAACCATCCGCGCGTAGGACTGATCGCGTGCCGCAAACATTTGCCAGGCGCCCTCCGCCGGCGCAGGCGCCGCTGCCGGTGGAGGCCGGGCGTTCGCCGCCGGACTGAGCGCAGCGTGGCCGTCGCCTGTCTGTTGGTCGTTCAGCTGCTGGTCGCGTCGTGCGGCGCGCGGAGCGACCGCGTCGGCCGAGCTGACACCCGCAGCCGAGCCTAGCCCTACAAGCGCCGGACCCCTCCGCCGCGGAAGGCTGCACCGCCGCTCGGTGGGCGCCACGAGTCCGAGGTGGCGGTCGGCGGTCCAGCACAGCGTCCTGGTGCCCGGGATGCTGTTGCGCGTCAGGACGCCCGCAGCAGCGAGTCCGACCAGGCTCCCCCATCACCCGCCCGTAGTGGTGCCCGACAAGTCCGGTGCCGAACCTCCCACTCGCGGCCCGGAGAGCACGTCTTTCCGCCCAGTAGGACGCGGTGCTTGGTGGTCGGGTTGGGGGTTACCGCTTGAGTTTGGCCACGTCACAAGAAGCGCCGTCGGGGTTCACCCGCTCGCGCACCCTCCGTCTCGGCCCTGACATGGCTGCCGGCCGGTCAGTGCAGGTCGCGGGCGTGGGCCCAGCGGGCGAGTTCGCGGCGGTTGGACAGTTGGAGCTTGCGCAGGACGGCGCTGACGTGGGTCTCGATGGTGCGGGTGGAGACGAACAGTTCGGTGGCGGCTTCGCGGTAGGTGTAGCCGCGGGCGATCAGGGTCAGGACCTCGACCTCGCGGGCGGTGAGCACGTCCAGCTCGGTATCGGGGGAGGGGGTGGGGTGGGTGTCGGCGCGGAAGGAGTCCAGGACGAATCCGGCCAGCCGGGGTGAGAACACGGCGTCGCCGTCGGCGACCCGGTGCACGGCATCGACGAGGCCTTCGGCGCTGACGGACTTGGTGAGGTAGCCGTTGGCCCCAGCGCGGATAACGGTCACGACGTCCTCGGGGGCATCGGAGATGGACAGGGCCAGCCACCGGGTCCCGGGCGCGCGATCCCCGATAGCCGTGATCACGTCGGCTCCGGTGCCGGAGGGCAGGTGGACGTCGAGAAGTACGACGTTGGGCTGGGTGGCCACGACAGCGTCGACGGCGGGGGCGACGTCGTCGGCTTCCCCGACGACGGTGATGTGCCTGTCGAGTTGGGCGCGTACGCCGGAGCGCACGAGGGCGTGGTCGTCGACGATCAGCACCCGTACCTGACCGGCCGCGGCGGGTGCGGGGTGGGTGGGGTTGGTCATAGCGGCATCCGGATCTGGACCTCGGTGCCAGCGCCTGGGTTTGATCGGATGGTGGTGGTGCCGCCGGCGCGGGCGATCCTCCCAATGATCGAGTCGCGCACCCCACCCCGGTCTGTGGGCAGGGCCTCGGGATCGAACCCGCATCCACGGTCGCGGATGAACACCGCGACCTCAGCGGGGGAGATGCGAGCGAACACCTGGATCGGCTGGGGGTCGCCGGAGTGCCGGGCGGCGTTGAGCATGGCCTCCCGGGCGGCGGCCACTGCCGCGTCGGTGGCGGGGGTGTGGGCGGTCAGGTCCCCGACTGTCACGACTTCGATGAGGGCGGCTTGCGCCTGCTCGACGCCGGCAGCGGCGTCCTGCAGCTGGTCGGCCAGCCCTGCGGGCTGCCCGGGGTCGGGCTGCTGGGCGTAGAGCCAGGTGCGCAGCCCGCGTTCCTCGGCCCGGGCCAGGCGCAGCACGGTGTCGGGGTCGGCGTGCTCGCGTTGGATCAGTGACAGGGTCTGCAGCACGGAGTCGTGCAGGTGCGCGGCGATCTCGGCGCGTTGGCGCACCGCGAGCCGCTCGGCGCGCTCCCGGTCCCGGTCGCGGACCAGCCGCACGATGAACGGGCTGGCCACCAGGGCGGCCCCGCCGAGGATCACGGCGACGGCGCCGATCGCGGCGGTCAGCGAGGACAGCCCGACCTGCCGGGCGATGAACACCACCGCCGCGGCGGCGAGCAGCCCGATCCCAGCACTTCGGCGCAGCAGCCCCCCGCCCGGCTCATCCTCAGCGCCTGCGCGGTCCGGGGCCCACCAGACCAGCGCCGCGCCACCGGCGGCAGCCGCCCCGATCAACGCCGGGACAGGACCCAGCACCAGGGCGATCGCACCGGTGGCCAGCAGCCCGAACGCCAGCGGGGGCCACTCGGAGCGGGGTGGGGCGTCCGGGTCGGGCTCGGCGGCCGGGGTCAGAAGCCACAGCAGCAGGTAGGCCACCACCCCGATCCCACCGGCCAACGCGGCGACGGTGAACCCGGCACGGACCGCCAGCACGGGGGCGCCGAGTTCGTCGGCCACCCCAGCGCACACGCCAGCCAGGTGTGCCCGGTCCGGTCGGCGCTGCATCCCCACCCCGCCATTGTCCCCGCCGCGTCGGCGTGGTTGGAATGCTGGTGCCGGGATCTCCGGGTTTTCTCCGGGTTCGTCCCGGATACCGACGCGCGACTCTGCGGGGTGGAATGTCGGTATGGACACGATGCATGCTGCTGCCCCAACACGGCCCCGCTGGTTCGCCGGCCTGCAGCGCTCCCGCTCCCGCCTCCTCGGCGGGGTCGCCGGCGGGTTCGCTGAGTTCTGGGAAGTGGACCCACTGTTGGTGCGGGTGCTGGGCGCCTCGCCGCTGCTGGCGGCGATGGTCGCCTTCGTGGGGCAGGTGGTCCTGGGTCTGTACTGGACGGTCCCGGTCACCCAGTTGCTGTGGCTGATCTCGGCCGGCACGATCGCGGCGTATCTGCTCGGCTGGATGCTGATCCCGCAACCCGAGGCCGCCAGCCTGGCCCGCCGGTTCCTCGCCTGGGGCGGGCCACTGGGCACCCTGGCGAAGCTGACCGTCGGGTTCGTGCTGCTCTTCGGGTTTGGGTGGCTGGGACTGGGGACGCTCGGGTACGTGGGGGCGCTGGATGACCTCAGCCCACTGGTGTACGTGACCGGCATGCTCGTCACGGTCGGTGGACTGGCCACGCTCGGGGTGTGGCTGGCCCGCGGTGGGGACCTGCGCGACGCGCTGCACCGCCTCGGATCGCCCGGGTTCGGCCGCAGCGAGCCGGGAGCGCCCGCCGCGTGGGTCGATCCGGCTGCTGGGGAAGGGGATCCCACCTTGGTCCTGAACGTCGACGGCGAGCCGACTGTCACGATGCCGGCGCCGGATCCGACGTCCGGGGAGCCCACCCTGGTGCTCGACTCGGTGGACCGGGCCCGCGCGGCGGCCACCGCGGCAGCCGATGCCCGGGCCGCCGCCGCCGATGCCCAGCGGCGGGCCCGCGCCGAGGAGCGACGCGCCCGGCGGGCCGAGCGGCGGGAGCGCAACCGGTGGGGCTGGCTGGTGGCCGCGGTCACCCTGATCGCCGCCGGCACCCTGGTCCTGACCGACCGGGCCGCAGTCACCGGCCTCGGATGGGCGGGCATCGCGATGATCTGCCTGACCCTGCTCACCACCGGAGTCCTCGTCGGGGCGTGGTTCGGGTCGGCACGCTGGCTGATCGCCCCGGCCCTGCTGCTCGCCGGGCTGATCGCGGGTGGTGCGGTGGCCACCGAAGCCCTCGACGCGGCGGCGTCCGCCCCTCCCATCTCGGTCGCCCCTGAGACCCTGCCCGCCCGAGATCTCGGCGGCATGAACTGGGAGGAGGGCGCTGTCACCGTCAACCTGACCGGTACGAAGGTGCTGGACTCGCGGGCGCTGGCGCTGTCCGTGGACCGCGGCTCGCTGACCGTGATCATCCCCAAGGGCCAGTGGACCGAGATCAGCAGCAGCGTCAGTTGGGGGCGCAACAACCTCACCCCCGAAGGTATGGCCGTCTTCACCTCCGGCGGCCACCAGCTGAACATGCCCGCGGAGCCGCAACCTGACGACGCGCCTCTGTTCCTGGACCTGCACGTCGGCGTCGGCGAGCTCACCGTGATCGAACAGGAGTCCTGATGCGCACCCACCCCGTCGATCTGACCTCCCTCGTGTGGGGGATCATCCTGGCCACCATCACCGGCCTGCTCGCCGTCCTGGTCTTCACCGACACCACCCCCGACATCGGCATCTTGGTGCCCGCAGCCCTGATCTGCGCCGGACTGCTCGTCCTCATCACCGCCCTGCTTCGACGGGGCCCCCACCCCGGAACGCTTGAGTTGGATCTCTGATCGGGAATCTCGAGTGTGCCGGGCTATCTCCTGAGCATCCGTTGGACCCCGGTGCTGGTCATGTGTCCACACATTCCAGCCCCCAAAGCCCCGAATCAAGCTCTGCTGAGCACGAAACCGGACCTCACGAACCCCCCGACTGTCCACCAACTGCGGAACTCGGGCGCAGCACGGATACACGAAGGTCAAGGGCCTCAACGCCCAGGTGGCCACGATCAGCACCACGCAAGCCGCCCCGGTGATCGCCGGGACCCGGTTGCGCCGCGGGGCCGCGGCCTCCGCGCACGGGGCGGTCCGGTTGGTCCGCGACACGGTCACCACCACCCGCCGCGCGGGGGTGACCGGACAGGTCCTGGTGCGCGCGGACTCGGCGTTCTTCCAGCACGCGTTCTAGAACGCGAGCGCCTCGGCTGGGCGTACCGCTGAGGCTCTCCAAGCCGGGATGAGCGCGGCTGCAGCGGCAGCGGTGGTGCTGAGGAGCGGAACGGCCAACAGCCACGGTTCGATCGTCAATTGCCAACCTTGCCAAAGGCACGCCGCTGCAGCTGCTATCACTCCCATCGCGTACCCGGCCAAGCCGCCCAGCAGACCGATCAGAGTCGCCTCGATGAGGAATTGTGAGGCAATCGCCGTGCGTCGGGTACCCAATGCCATTCTGATGCCAATTTCGTTGCGCCGCTCCCGCACACCCGATGCCATCGTGGCGGCCAATCCGAGGATTGCCGCCCCCATTGACATTACTGCCACGTAGCGACTCAACGAGCGATTGTCCGCCGAGATCCTGCGTCGCAGTTCACGAGGATCTGGCGGGCGTCCGACGCTGATCGTGTCAGGCTCTTCGGGAGCCAACGCAAGCGGGAGCGCGTCCGCGACGACCTGCCCGTAGCCGGCCATGGTCGCGACCACAAGGGTCCAGTATGTCGACTCAACGCTCACCAGATGCGCTTGGCTGGGGTCCAAGACCACAGCGGAGGTCAGTAGCGCTCGATCATCGCCATCCTCGATCACCGCGACAACGGACACCGAGTCGTCGCCGACTACGAACCGATCGCGTCCTTGCTCGGGCCAGACCCCCAGCTGTCTGGCCAAAGCATCCCCCACGATGACCTGGTTGGCAGTCAGGGTCTCCGGTATTCGGCCCGCCAGCAGGGCACTCTTCACGGCCGCTAAACCTGCACCGTCGGCAAATACCACGGGCGCGTTGGTTCGCTCCGGCGCGTCGAGCAGGCCAACTTGAGCAGCGCCGGCGGCAGCCCCTTGGGTGAGCAGGCCGACTGCTGCCACACCGGGCAACCGTTTCAACTCCGCCACCGCGGCGCTGCGCTGGGCTGCATCGGATTCCATCGTGACTTGGATAGTCCGAGAGGCTGCGGTGTCGAACCTGCTGGCGACGCTGTCACCGGCTGCTTGGGTGATCACTGTCACGCAAATCACGATCATCACGCCGGCCGCCATCGCGGCCCCGGCCTGAATGGATCGCTTGGGACGTCGAAGGACAGCACGCGCGCCCTCGAGCGCCCAAATCATCACGTCAGCGCCCCCGCGTTCATCGTGGCAGTTCGATCTGCTCTCGCCGCGATGGCCGGATCGTGGGTGACGATGACAACTGCACAATGTGTCCGGGCTGCATCGAGCAGAGCCATGACTCGATCTGCCGACTCGCCATCCAGGTTGCCCGTGGGCTCATCGCACAACAGGACCTTCGGTCTCTTCACCAATGCCCGGGCCACCGCAGCACGCTGGGCTTGCCCACCGGATAGTGTCGAGGGAAATGCGGCCATTCGGTCGCCCAGCCCAACCTTTTCCAGCACCTGCGCGACCGATTCACAACGATCGTCTCCGGCCAACTGCACGGCTAGCTTCACGTTCTCCAGAACGGTCAGATGCTCGATCAGGCAGTATCGCTGGAAGACGAATCCAATCATTCGTGCCCGGAAGGCTGCGGCGGCGGCATGGTCGAGAGTCGCCGTGTCGTGATCCTCGACCAGCACGCGTCCCGACGTGGGTCGATCCAGTAGGCCGACGAGGTTCAACAGCGTGGACTTGCCGCAACCACTGGGTCCCACAATCGCCAGAACTTCGCCGATGTCGAGTTCAAGGTCAACATTGTCCACGGCAACGATTGGTTGGCTACCGACGCGGTTGGGGAACAACCGTGTCAATCCCTGACACCGGATCGCAACACTCACGGGATTGTCGGCCCAGCCACGACCACCTGATCGCCAACACTCAAGGACTGATCAGGGTCAGTGATCGCGATACGACCGTCGACGCGCAAACCGAGCTGGACCGGAACATGTTTGAAGCCGTCGGGCGTATGGACTATCACTTCGGTCACCTCACCGACTCGGACCAAGGCGGTGGTCGGGACACTGAGGGGTGATTCTGCGGTCCTGCGGATGATGGTGGCATCATCCGTGTCGCCAGGCTCTCGAGCGGGGTCTTTCGCTGTCACCGAAACCTCCCCCGCCTTGTTGATGGCCGAGATCTCCCCGATGGCCCGACCGGCTACTTCCACCAACATTCCTGGCTCGACCGAGGATGCTGTCTCCGAGTCGACTCGGCCGACGAGCTCCAGGGTCTGTGAGGCCAAGGTCATTACGGGCCCTCTGGCAACTTCGCCGCGAGCCAGTGCGACTGAGGCCACGTCCACGGGGACACTGGGAACAAAGACGAGTTCGCCCAAGGGGATCTCACCGCTGGGCGTGATCGTGGAGCCGACCCTTTCGTACAATTGCTCGACCGCTTTCCGCGTCTTCTGGTCGTAGCAGCCCGACGTGGACAATCCCAGTCCGGCATGGTAGAGCGCCGCCTGAAGGTTGGACACATCCGGTCCGCAGTCTCCCGGGCTGATTGTGCGATACATCGGCAATTCTCCGACCAGTACGATCACTGGACGCCCCGCGACCCAGAAGGCCGCTTGACCGCGCGACACAGTGCTGCCGACCGTTGGCACCTGGGTAACCACCGGCTTGCTCCCGCCGAGGATCGTCGGCGGATCGACCTCGACACTGAATTCCGGTTGCCAGACACCCTGCATGGCCACGGTGTCTCGCAGCCGTTCCCCGCTGATCGGCGCCGTCACCGTCAGCGGTGCGACAGCCGTGGCGGCGTCCACCTGGGCGTTGCGCTCCAAACCCACGACACTCAACACGGTCACACATACAACAACCACGACCAGCAGCAGGGCCACGGCAAGCGTGACCCTGCTCGCGCCACCCTTCATGAGCGGATGATGGCGCCGGCCCGCTCCAGCGAAGCAGCTTGGATCTCTGCCAACTCAACGAGCAGCGCCTCATTGCGAACCAGCCAGTCAGCGGCTTTGGCTACCGCGGCCTCGGCTAACACCTCGTAGACCTGGGAAGCCTTCTGGGCTTTGGCATCGGCCACCGCCATTGCCCGTTCCTCGTCAGAGGCCGGATCGTTCATGCCCCGGGAACCGAAGTTCTGGCGAGCCAGCACACGGGCCTCAGCTGGATTGGCCAAGTCATATCCAGACTGCGCCATCAGTTGCGAATACTCCTGCGCGGCCGCCTGAACTTCTGGCGTGTTCTCGACTCCCGAGACCAGGGAGTACACCGCTTGCGGCTGATACTGCAGCCGCAGGAAGTCCTCTACTGAACCATAGACTGCCTTCCGGGCATCGGCGATGCAGCCATCCGCAGCCGCAGAAGCCACCACGCCGTCTGGGGTTGTGATCGTGACTTCCCGTCCATCGCCATGTTCGGCGCTGGTGAATGTCGCTTGCTGGTTAGCGGTTAGCCCGGCTAAGTACTCCTGAAGGGCTGTCTCGGGATCAGTCGCACCGGGACTGGACCCGATCTCCGGTCCGTACCCCCGGAGCTGCGCCGCAGAAACGTCCAACGGACCAGGGATGCCAACCAAACTGGAAGTCGTTTCGGAGACCGGCATGTAGTTTTCCATGGGTGGGTACCGGAAACCAGCTTCGGCCATACAGGCAGCGGTTGCCTTCAATTCCGCCAGGTACAACTCGCCAGGCGGGTTGACGAGCGCAACTAAGGCTGCGCGTGCCTGCTCAGGTACCGCTGCAGGAGAATTACCCGAGCCCATAGCACACCCCCCCAGGCCCATAAAGACGCCGCTGATCCAGAGAACAGGCCAGCGAATCAGCATCCGTCCGAGCCTGAACGAACGTAGAAGTGCTCAGTCTTGTTCTTCGCTGAACCCATATCCGACGCCGATGAGTTGGGGGCGAAGTTGAAGATGGTGTGGTCCGGCCAACCCTCGGCCTCAACTGCGCACCACCGGTTGACCGTGTAGTTCCTTCCAGATTCGACGTCGTTGTCGGCCACCGAGACCGTGTTGGTACCTGCGGGAGCCGTTGAATCGAGTAACTTGGTGCCCGAGTAGCTGATGCCACTGAAGGCGCAGAAATGCCCGCTGAGGCAAGTTCCAGCAGCCGATGCCGTGACAGCAAGCGGGACAACTGACAAGATGATCGCGGTCGCGCCGACCGCCAGTGATGTGCGAGACTTCATTGCTTCCCCGTCCTTCCCCGTATCTCAGCCGTGCTCTTCTAGACTAGCGCGCGATACGGCCCAGTTCTAGGGTCGGTGTCACCAGCCGCAAGGTAGATCGGGTGATCCCGC
>CAZECO010000132.1:5725-9283 GCA_964510455.1 uncultured Actinomycetes bacterium | reverse complement strand
TCCTTGCTGTGCTCACCGCATGCGCCGATTCGGAGGGCGCGGGCGGGTCGGACGCCCCTCCCGCGCCGCTGGAGGACACCTCATGGATCCTGACGCAGGTGTCGTTGGACGGCGAGCTGACTCCTGCCGTCGACAGCAGCGGGTCGCTGAACCTGGCTGCGGACGGGACCATGTTCGGGAGCACGGGCTGCAACCGCTTCTCGGGGACGTGGACCGCCGCCGGCGGTGCGCTGACGCTGCAGACCGGCCCGATGACACTGATGGCCTGCCCCGCGGATCTGCAGGCCCAGGAGCTCGCCGTGCTCGCGGGCCTGGCAGCCACCTCGTCCTACACGGTCGACGGCGAGACGCTGACGCTGAGCGATGCCGGGGACAACGTCGTGGCGACCTACACCGCGGCTGTTACCGACCTCGCGGGGACCGCCTGGCAGGCGACCGGGATCAACAACGGCGCGGGCGCGGTGGTGACCACGCAGACGACCGCGGCACTCACCCTGCGTTTCGGCGACGACGGCACCGTGTCGGGCTTCGACGGGTGCGGGGACTTCACCGGCGCCTATACCGCCGACGATCCGGCGCTGTCGTTCTCGGCGCTGCAACCGGCGCCGGCCTGCGAATCGGCCGAGCAGGCGCAGTACCTGGCTGCGCTGGACGCGGTCACGGCTTATCGGGTCGACGGCGACCGGCTGGAGCTGCGCGACGACGCCGGCGCCCTGCAGGCCGGGTACACGGCCGCGGGCTGATCTCAGGGCGCCGCCGCCAGCTGCCCGCAGGCGCCGTCGATCTCCTGGCCGCGGGTGTCCCGCACGCTGACCGGGATCCGGCGGCGGCGCAGAGTCGCCACGAAGGCGTCCTCGTCGGCTTTGCGGGAGGCCGTCCATTTGGATCCCGGCGTCGGATTCAGCGGGATCAGGTTCACGTGCACCAGATGGCCGGTCAGCAGATTCGCAAGAGCCTCCGCCCGCCACGCCTGGTCGTTGATGTCGCGGATCAGGGCGTACTCGATGCTGATCCGGCGCCCGGTGGCCTCCGCGTACGCCCAGGCGGCGTCCAGCACCTGCGCCACCGGCCAGCGGTTGTTCACCGGGACAAGCTCGTCGCGCAACTCGTCGTCGGGGGCGTGCAGCGAGACCGCCAGGGTGACCGGGATGCCCTCGGCGGCCAGCTGTCGCATCCGTGGCACCAGGCCCACCGTGCTGACCGTGATCTTGCGGGCGGAGATGCCCAGGCCCGCGGGCTGGGGCGAGGTCAGCCTGCGGACCGCCGCCAGCACCGCGGCGTAGTTGGCCATCGGCTCGCCCATGCCCATGAACACGATGTTCGACACCCGGGTGCCGCCGGCCTCGCCGATATCGGAGACCGCCATCTCCCGCGCGCCGGCGACCACCTGCTCGACGATCTCCGCCGTGGAGAGGTTGCGCGTGAGCCCTGCCTGGCCGGTGGCGCAGAACGGGCAATTCATCCCGCACCCGGCCTGGGATGACACGCACATCGTCACCCGATCCGCGTACCGCATCAACACGCTCTCCACCAGGGATCCGTCGTGCAGCCGCCACAAGGACTTCCGGGTCTCGCCGTCGTCGGTGGTCAGCTCCCGCACGCACGACAGCAGCGGCGGGAACAGCAGCTGGGCGACCTGTTCCCGCATCGGCTTCGGCAGGTCCGTCCACTGCCGCGGGTCGCCGGACAGCCGCCCGAAGTACTGGCGGGCGATCTGGTCGGCGCGGAAGGCCGGAAAGCCCAGGTCCTTCATCACCCCCGCGCGCTGGGCCGGGTCCAGGTCGGCGAAATGCCGGGGCGGCTTGCCGCGCCGGGGCGCCTCGAACACCAGCAGCGGCTGGTCCGCCGCCATCTCAGGCGCCCAGGAACCAGGTGAAGAAGGCCCAGGACACGAAGGCGTTGGGGATCAGCGAGTCGAGGCGATCCATGATCCCGCCGTGGCCCGGGACGATGTCGCCCATGTCCTTGACCCCGAGATCGCGTTTCAGCGCACTCTCCACGAAGTCGCCCAGGGTGGCGGTGATCGTCATGACCACACCCACCACGACGCCCTGCCACCAGGGGGCATCCAGCGGGTAGGCGAACAGCAGCGCTCCGATGACCGCCTGGGTGGCCACCGAACCCGCGAACCCCTCCCACGACTTCTTGGGGCTGATGCTCGCGGCCATCGGGTGCTTGCCGAACAGCACCCCCGCCGCATAGCCGCCGATGTCGCTGCCGACGGTCAACAGGATGAAGGAGGCGATCAGCCAGGCGCCGTTCTCGGATGCAAGTGTCAGGATCGCGAACCCCAGCATCAGCGGCAGGTAGCCGATGACGAACACGCTGCCGGTCACGTCCTTGACGTAGCCGTCCACCCCGAAGTTCAAGCGGAACAGGAAGACGACCAGGATCAGCGTCGCGATCGAGACCAGGTGCGCCTGCGGGCCCGCCTGATAGGCGACGAAGGCGATGATCGGCAGCGACGCCAGGATGGGCTCGCGCGCGATCCGGTAGCCGCGCGTGCGCATCGCGCGGCTCAACTCGGCGACGCCCAGCCAGACGGCTACGACGCCGACGATCGCGAACACCCACTTCGCGAAGATCAGGCTGACGGCGATCATCCCGAGCAGTCCGACACCCACCGCGAAGGCGACGGGCAGGTTCCTGCCTGCGCGCGACGCCTTGGGCGCGGCCGGCTCGACGGACGGTGCCGCAGCGTGCGCTTCCGGCGGCACGGTAGCTGCGTCGCTCCCCGCGGGCTGCTGCGGCTGGGCGTCGAGATCGTCGTTCATGGCGTCGCTCATACCTCGAGGAGTTCCGCTTCCTTGTGCTTGAGCAGCTCATCGATATGCGACACATGGGCTGCCGTGAGTTGGTCGAGCTGCTTCTCAGCGCGCTTGGCCTCGTCCTCCCCCGCATCCCCGTCCTTGATCATCTTCTCCAGGCGCTGCATCGTGTGGCGCCGGATGCTGCGGACCGAGACCCTGGCATCCTCCGCCTTGTGCCGGGCCACCTTGATGTATTCGCGCCGGCGCTCCTCGGTGAGCTCCGGCAGCACCACCCGGATGATCGTCCCGTCGTTGTTCGGGTTGACGCCCAGATCGGAGTCCCGGATCGCCTTCTCGATCGCGGCCAACGACCCCTTGTCATAGGGGTTGACGATGATCATCCGGGCCTCCGGGGACTGGAACGACGCCAACTGGTTGATCGGCGTCGGCGATCCGTAATAGTCGACGTTGATCCGGTGGAACATGGCCGGGTTCGCCCTGCCGGTGCGGATCGCCGCGAAGTCCTCACGGGCGACACTGACTGCCTTGTCCATCTTGTCCTCGGCTTCGAGGAGTTCCTCGTCGATCACGTCCGCTCCAACTCCCTGGAAGGCTGTTAGCTGACCAAAGTACCGATCTTCTCACCCCGGACTGCTCGAGCGATGTTGCCGTGCTGCAGCAGGTTGAACACGATGATCGGCATTCCGTTGTCGCGGCACAGGCTGATCGCGGTCGCATCGGCCACCTTCAGGTCCCGTTGCAGCACCTCGTCGTAGGTCAGCCGCTCGAACCGGATGGCGTCGGGATT
>CAZECO010000132.1:0-5625 GCA_964510455.1 uncultured Actinomycetes bacterium | reverse complement strand
CCCGTTGCAGCACCTCGTCGTAGGTCAGCCGCTCGAACCGGATGGCGTCGGGATTGGTGCGCGGGTCGCTGTCGTAGACACCATCGACGCCCTTCGCCATCAGCACGACCTCGGCCCCGATCTCCAGCGCCCGCTGTGCGGCCGTGGTGTCGGTGGAGAAGTAGGGCGCCCCAAGTCCCCCGCCGAAGATCACGACCCGGCCCTTGTCGAGGTGGCGCTCGGCGCGCCGCGGCACGTAGGGCTCGGCCACCTGGCCCATCGAGATCGACGTCTGCACACGCGTCGGGACGCCCTTCGCCTCCAAGAAGTCCTGCAGCGCCAGGCAATTCATGACCGTTCCCAGCATGCCCATGTAGTCCGCCCGGCCGCGGTCCATGCCCGCGTCGGACAGCTGCACGCCCCGGAAGTAGTTGCCCCCCCCGATCACGACCGCGACCTGCACACTGCGGGAGACGATCTCGGCGATCTGCCCGGCGATCGCCGCCACGGTGGCGGCATCGACCCCCAGCCCGCCGCCCCCGGCGAACGCCTCGCCCGACAATTTCAGCAGGACCCGGTGGAATCCGCCCGACGGTGCCTCGGGCCACAGTTGGACGGTTCCTTCGAGAATCCCCTGCTCTGCTGTCATTTGCGCTTCCCTTCCGGCGAAGCCGTGGCGGCCTGCGATGCCCTCAGTCTGCCGTACACACCGGACCTGAGTCCCACCCGTCCGAAACGGCAACGGCCGCCCCGGGCGGGACGGCCGTTGCTGCACAGGTGGTTCTCAGGCGCCGATCTCGATGCGGACGAACCCCGTGACGGTTGTGCCCGCCTCGGCCAGCACGTCCTTCACCGTCCGCTTGTTCTCCACGATGGACGCCTGCTCCAGCAGCGCCGCCTCCTTGATGAACCCGTTGACCCGGCCCTCCACGATCTTGGGCAGCGCCGGTTCGGGCTTGCCCTCCTGGCGCGCGGTCGCCTCGGCGATGCGCCGCTCGTCGGCGAGCACATCGGCGGGCACATCGTCGCGGGTCAGGTAGGTCGGGCGCATCGCGGCGACCTGCATCGCAACGGTCTTGGCCGCCTCGGCCGAGCCGGAGTAGCCGACGACCACACCGGTCTGCGCGGGCAGGTCGCCGGACTTGCGGTGCAGGTAGACCACGACATCGCCGTCGACATGCCCCACCCTGCCTGCGGCCAGCTTCTCGCCGATCACAGCGGACAGGCCCTCGACCTCTTCGGCCACGGTCTTGCCCGAGTCCAGCACCAGTGCCCGCAGAGCATCGGAATCCGCCGGACGCGCAGCATCGGCAGCCGCTGCGATCCGGGTCGCCAGGGCCTGGAACTCAGCGTTCTTCGCGACGAAGTCGGTCTCGCAGAGGAGCTCGATGACCGTGCCGCCGAGGCTGGCGACCAGACCGTTGGACGCGGCCCGATCTGACCGCTTCGCGGCCTTGGCCGCACCGGAGATCCGCAGGATCTCCACAGCCTTGTCGAAGTCGCCATCGGCCTCGGTGAGCGCCTTCTTGCAGTCCATCATCCCCGCGCCGGTCGCGTCCCGGAGCGTCTTGACATCCGCAGCGGTGATCTGTGTCATGTGGTGCCTCCTTCATGGCAGGGCAAGGCCGCGGCAAGCGGCCGCCCGAAATCTGGTAGGTGTTGCTCAGGCCGGTTCGGTGCCCTCGGCGACCGCGGCCGTCGCGTCGGAAGCGGCGCCTTCCGCAGCCGGCGCCTCGGCAACCGCACTCTCCGCAACCGCTGCTTCCGCAACCGCTGCCTCGGCGACCACTGCCTCCGCAGGCGCTGCTTCCGCAACCGCTGCTTCCGCAGGTGCTGCCTCCGCAGGTGCTGCCTCCGCAGGTGCTGCCTCCGCAGGTGCTGCCTCCGCAACCGCTGCCTCGGCAGGCGCCTGCGCGCCCGCACCGGCGAGCAGCTCCCGCTCCCACTCGGGCATGGGCTCGGCCTCGGCCCCGCCCTCGGCCGCCTCCGGTGCACCGGACCGGGCCACCAGCCCGTCGGCCACCGCGTCGGCGACCACCCGGGTCAGCAGTCCGACGGCTCGGATCGCGTCGTCGTTGCCGGGGATCGGGAAATCGACCTCCTGCGGGTCGCAGTTGGTGTCCAGGATCCCGACAACGGGGATGCCCAGCTTCCGGGCCTCGGCGACGGCGATGTGCTCCTTGTTGGTGTCTACCACCCAGATCGCGCTCGGAAGCTTCTGCATGTCGCGGATCCCGCCGAGGGTGCGCTCGAGCTTGTCCTTCTCGCGGCGCAGCACGAGGAGCTCCTTCTTCGTCATGCCCGATCCGGCCACGTCGTCGAAGTTGATCTCCTGCAGCTCCTTGAGCCGCTGCAGCCGCTTGTGCACGGTGTTGAAGTTGGTGAGCATGCCGCCGAGCCACCGCTGGTTGACGTACGGCATCCCGACCCGGGCGGCCTGCTGCTCGATGGCCTCCTGGGCCTGCTTCTTGGTTCCCACGAAGAGGATCGTGCCGCCCTTGGCGACGGTGTCCCGGACATAGTCGTAGGCAGAGTCGATGAAGGTCAGGCTCTGCTGCAGGTCGATGATGTAGATGCCGTTGCGCTCGGTGAAGATGTGGCGCTTCATCTTGGGGTTCCAGCGCCGGGTCTGGTGTCCGAAGTGGACGCCGGAGTCCAGCAGCTGGCGCATGGTGACGACAGCCATTGCTTGTGCCTTTCGTAGGGTGCCGGAGCACCTGCGGTTCGGTTGGCGGTGGCTGCGACGCCACCCCTGGTGCCCCGAAACCGCGCCCCACCCCGAAGGGACCTTGCAGGACGCGGCCGGCAAACGGTCGTGCGACCGCCTCAGGGCACGCGAAATATGCTGCGCGAAGCAGCGTCAGCCAGTGTAGCCCAGGAGCCGATGGGACGGCCAATGCCGCGCGGGCCCCCCGGAGGCCGTGCACCGGCGGCGGCTTCGCGCAACCGCTTGTCCACAGCAGGGCCGCGGTCGGCCACCGGGGGGCCGCAGATGCGGCACCGTTGCCCCATGCTTGTCGCACCCGCCGCAGTCGTCGCCCTGCTGGCGCTCCTGCTGACCGCAGGGCCCGACCGCGATGCCTCGCGGCCCCCGGGCAGTTGGCCGTTGGACGGGCCGCTGCAGGTGGTGCGCGCCTTCAGCCCGCCGCCGCGGCCGTGGCTCGCGGGTCACCGCGGAGTCGATCTGCTCGCCGCCGCAGGTTCACCGGTCAGATCCCCGATCAGCGGCCGGGTCGAGTTCGTGGGAACCGTCGTCGACCGCGGCGTCGTGGTCATCCGCAGCGGCGGGATCCGTGTGACCCTCGAGCCGGTGCGAGCGACCCTCGCCGTCGGCGATGCGGTGCGGGTCGCCCAGCCGGTGGGCCTGCTGGAGGCCGGGCCCAGCCACTGCGCCCCGGCGGCGTGCCTGCACTGGGGGCTGCGCGTGGGCGGCACGTACCACGACCCGCTGCTGCTCGTGCAGCGCTATCGAGCGGTGCTGCTGCCCTGATCCGGAGCGGCTGTCGAGCATCCAGCGGGGCGTCCCTGGTCCTCGGAATCCGGCGGGGGGTCCCGGTGGGAGGGGTGTGCGGGGCTGGGTGGCGTGCCGCTCACGCTGTCGCGGGCCGGTGCATCGGCCGCGCTCGCTGGTGATGCGGATTCCAGGTCAGCGGCCGGTGCACAACGGCGGGGCGCCTGGAGGCATCGGCTGCCTGTTGGGACCCGATGCATGGGCGGATCGGGTCCCGCCGGATGCTGCACCCGCGGACCCGCACCGCGGTGCCGTCCCACGATCCGCCCCCGGCCCCGGTCGGGTGCTGCACACCCGCGGACCCGCACACCCCGCCAGATTTCGAAGCACCGGTGTCCCTGGACCCGGTGCCCGCGGCCCGCTGGCCGGCCGGGCATTGCCCCGTCCCACGATCGGTGGCGCCGATGGGGCCCATGCTGACGCGCGGACACCGATGGCCCTCACACCCCGCCAGTCTCCGCAGCACCGGTGTCCAAGAGCCCGATCGGCTCCAGGAGTTCCCGCACCTGTTCGGATGAGGTGACCAAGACCGCCTCGTGGTCGCGGATCAGCCCGTGGCAGCCGGCGTGCGCCTCGTCGCCAACCGCCCCTGGGACGGCCATCACGATCCGGTTGAGCTCGCCGGCCCGGTGCGCGGTCGCCAGCGCCCCCGACCGCGACGCCGCCTGCACCACGAGACTGCCCGGTGCCAGCGCCGCGATCAGGCGGTTGCGGGTCACGAACCTGTGCCGTGCAGGAGGTGTGCCGGGCGGCAGTTCCGAGACGATGGTGCCGCGCTCCCGGATGGCCTGCAGGATGCCTCGATTGCCCCGCGGCGAATCGACATCGACGCCGCTGGCCAGCACCGCAACGGTATGCCCGCCTGCCGCGAGCGCGCCCTCGTGCGCTGCGGCATCGATCCCGAAGGCCCCTCCGCTGACGATGCAGAACCCCTGTGCAGCCAACTCGGCGGCCCACTGCGCCGCGATCCGGCGCCCGAGCGGCGTCGCATCGCGCGCCCCCACGATCGCGACGGACCGCAGCAGCGCGGATCGCAGCGGCGCCCCGGTGGCGTAGAGGACCGCGGGAGGGATCGCGAGATCCCCGAGCTGGGTCGGCCATCCCGCGTCACCGGGGATGAGCGCGTCGATGCCGCGGCTGCGCCAATGCGTCAGCGCCGCTTCCGCCGCGCGGATAGATCCCCCGTTCGGCGCCCCGGCGATCAGCGCCGCTGCGATCGTCGGCGTCCCCGGCTCCGCCCGCTGGCTCACCGCGATACGGGCGAGTCGATGCTGCTCCATAGGCGCCATCACCCCCGGGTCCAGCGTGGCCTGCTGATCCGCGTTGCCGGCGGAGGCAGCAGCGGTTCGGTGCACCGCCGCCGCCTTGTGGAAGCGCGCGGCCCACCGGCACGGGCTCACCCGACTCTGCCGGGCTCCCGATCTCCATCCAGGAAGATCAGCTGCTCGCCCTCGGCGAACCGCCGCCAGGTGCGGGTCCGCTCGGGATCGATCACGGACAGCGCGTCCAGGCCGACCCCCGGCAGTTGCCAGCTGAGCCGGTGCAGCAGCGTCGGCCCGAGGCAGGCCAGCGCGGCGAGGTGCTCGGGCGCGGCGTACCCCTTGTTGCTGCACCACCCGTACCCGCCGTACTGCCCGGCCAGCCGGGTCATCAGCTGATCGCGCTCGACCTTCGCCAGCACACTCGCCGCGGCCACCGACGAGCAATCCCGATCCGCCTTGATCCGGGTGGTGACCGGCCCCGGCGCACCGTCGGCCAGCCAGTCGTGGGACCCGTCGAGCAGGATCATTCCCGGTGCCAGGTCCAGCCGGCGCAGGGCCCGCACCGCGGCCAGCCGCAGGGCGGCGGTCAGACCGAGTGTGTCGATCTCCTCCGGCCAGGCGTGGCCCACCGCATGCACCGGGGCCCACCTGCGGATCCTCGGGGCGAGGGCCTGGCGCTGCGCGGACGTCAGCTCCTTGCTGTCGCGAACCCCCGCCGGGGCAGTGGGAGTGCCGGGGAGCACGAGCACCGCACCCACCGTGACCGGGCCCGCCAGGGATCCCCGCCCCACCTCATCGACCCCGAGCACGCTGGCCGAGCCCGCGCGCATCATCCGGCGCTCCAGCGCCAGCGAGGGCTTGGGCGGTGCGGTC
>CAZECO010000131.1:0-9361 GCA_964510455.1 uncultured Actinomycetes bacterium | reverse complement strand
CGCGGGGCAGGTTGCGGCCCAGGTAGTAGAAGCCCATGTTCTCCTCGCCGAGCAGATCCTCGGCAGGGACCTTCACATCGACGAAGGCCAGCTCGGCGGTGTCCGAGGTGCGCAGGCCGATCTTGTCCAGCTTGCGGCCGACGGAGTAGCCGGGGGCCTTGGTGTCGACGATCAGCAGCGAGATCCCGTGCCGGCGGTCGTTGGGCTTCGGCTTGTCGGTGCGCGCGCACACGATCATCCGGTCGGCCCAGTAGCCGCCGGTGATGAAGGTCTTCGCCCCGTTGAGCACATAGTGCGAGCCGTCCTCGGACAGGACCGCGGTAGTCGACATCCCCGCCAGGTCAGAACCGGCGCCGGGCTCGGTCATGGCGATGGCGTACATCTCCTCGCCCGCGACGAACGGCGGCATCCAGCGCGCCAGCTGCTCGGGGGTGCCCAGCGACAGCAGGTAGGGCAGGCACAGCTCGACGTGCACCCCGGAGCCGCCGAAGTTGACGGCCGCGCGGGCCATCTCCTCGTAGATCACCACCGAGTACTTGTAGGAGTCGATGCCCGCTCCCCCGTACTCCTCCGGCACCTCGATCCCGAAGATGCCGAGCTCGGCAAGCTTGTAGTAGAAGTCCCGCGGCACCAGCGCGGCCTCGAACCACTCGTCGTAGTGCGGGACGACCTCGGCGTCGATGAACGCCCGCAGGCTCTTGCGGAAGGACTCGTGGTCCTCGGTGAACAGGGTGCGCCGCATGGTGTCTCCTTCGATCGGGCGGGTCGGATCAGGACAGGCGCTCCAGGACCATCGCCATGCCCTGGCCGCCGCCGACGCACATCGTCTCCAGGCCGAACTGCTTGTCGTGGAACTGCAGGCTGTTGATCAGGGTGCTGGTCAGGCGGGCGCCGGTCATCCCGAACGGATGACCCACGGCGATCGCCCCGCCGTTGACGTTGAGCCGGTCGAAGTCGATCCCCAGCTCGCGGGCCGAGGGGATCACCTGCGCGGCGAACGCCTCGTTGATCTCGACCAGGTCGATGTCGTCGATGGTCAGGCCGGCGCGGGCCAGCGCCTGCCGGCTCGCCTCGATCGGGCCCAGCCCCATCAGTTCCGGCGACAGGCCGGTCACGCCGGTGCTCACCACGCGCGCCAGCGGGGTGATGCCCAGCTCGGCGGCCTTGGTGTCGGACATGACGATAACGGCGGCCGCACCGTCGTTGAGCGGGCAGCAGTTGCCGGCGGTGACGGTGCCGTCCGGCCGGAAGACGGGCTTCAGCCCGGACACCGCCTCGATGGTGACGCCGGCGCGCGGCCCGTCGTCGGCGCTCACCACGGTGCCGTCCGGGAGGGTCACGGGGGTGATGTCCCGCTCCCAGAAGCCGTTCGCGATGGCCTTCTCGGCGAGGTTCTGGCTGCGCACGCCGAATTCGTCCTGCTCCGCGCGGGTGATGCCCTTCAGCTGCGCCACGTTCTCGGCGGTCTGGCCCATGGCGATGTAGACGTCGGGCAGGTTGCCGTCCTCCCGCGGGTCGGACCAGGTCCGGCCGCCGGCGGCGAACTGCGCCGTGCGCTCCTTGGCTGCGGCGAACCGCGGGTTCTCGGTGTCGGGCAGGCCGTCGGAGCTGCCCTTGGCGAACCGGCTCACCGTCTCCACCCCGGCCGAGATGAACACGTCGCCCTCGCCCGCCTTGATCGCGTGCAGGGCCATCCGGGTCGTCTGCAGCGACGACGAACAGTACCGGGTGATCGTCGTGCCGGGGACGTTGTCCAGTCCCGCCAGCACGGCCACGACGCGCCCCATGTTGTAGCCGGACTCCCCGCCGGGCAGGCCGCAGCCCAGCATCAGGTCGTCGATCTGCGTCCCGTCCAGCTGGGGCACCTTGGCCAGCGCGGCGGCGACCATCGTGGCCGCGAGATCGTCGGGGCGCAGATCGCGCAGCGATCCCTTGAAGGCCCGGCCGATCGGCGAGCGGGCGGTGGCGACGATGACGGCTTCCGGCATGGGTGCCTCCTGAACGACTGCGACTAAGCGCTTGCTTAGCGGCGATTCTGCGGCAAAGATGGGGGTTCAGTCAACCCCGCCGAGGAGGCCAGGAGTGACCGCTGCTGCCACGTCGCGGGCCGACGCGACCCGCGGAAGGCTGATGGAGGCCGCGATGGCCGCGTTCGCCGAGCACGGGTACCACGGCACGACGACTCGGGACATCGCCGCCGCCGCGGGCATGTCGCCGGCCGCGCTGTACGTCCACCACGCGTCGAAGGAGGAGCTGCTCTATCTGATCTCCCGAGCCGGTCACGAGCAGGTGCTCGCGCTGCTGCGCCTGGCGGTGGACAGCAGCGCCGATCCGGTGGCGCAGCTGCGTGCCGTCATCCGCGAGTTCACGATCTTCCATGTCGCGGCGCACGATTCGGCGCGGATCGTCAACTACGAGCTGGCGGCACTGGCGCCGGGGCACCTGGCCGAGATCGAGGCGCTGCGCGGCCGGATCGTGGCGTTGTTCGAGGACCTGGTCGAGCGGGGCAACACCGAAGGCGTGTTCCGGGCCCCGCACGTCCGGCTGACGGCGGTGGCTCTGCAGTCGCTGGGCATCGACGCCGCCCGCTGGTACCGCGCCGACGGCTGGCCGCCGGAGCAGATCGCCGACGTGTACGAGGTGCTGGCGCTGCGGATGGTGGGGGCGGCGGAGGGGTGAGTCGTCGGCGGGCCAGGGCTTCGGGCTGGCTGCGCCGCTGATCGGGTCGTCGTTTGGCAGCCCGGCGTGCGCGCCCGGTATCGCGAGGCAGGGGCAGGAACCGGAGCGTGGTTGGCCAGCGGTCTCGCTGGGAGCATTCCGTGCGGGTTCGGCCATTTCTGGTGCTTCGGGATCTGGCGGGGAGTGGGGTGGCGGTGGCGGTGCGGTGGGCGGCGGATTCCGCCGCGGTGACCGCGCGGGGCCCAGCAGGCCGCTTCCGCAGCGGTTGATCGCAGCGTTTCACCGCCTCCCTGCGGCAGATCGCTGCGATCAAAGCCCTGCGGACGCCCAGGGGCCCGACGCTGCCGGGCCGCCTGCTCGCGGGCGACGCGACGACGCCCGGGTCGCTTGCGCCCCCCTTCCCGCCAGATTCCGAGGATCCCCATATCTGGCGCATTCCGCCGGGAGTCCTGCGTCAGGGATCGGGTAGTAGGGGGTCGCTCGGAGCGCCTGCCGGGCTCCATGCACGTTCGGCCGTATCTGGCGCAATCCGCAGGGAGTCCGGGCCGCGCCTGGGTCCGGTGCGGCAACGACGCTACCCGGCGCGCAGCAGCGGCGGGTACAGCTGACCCGCCGGGCCCGCCCGGTACAGCTCGGCCGGCCTGCCGCCGCCGCGGGTGGTCGTCCGGCCCACCGCTACGAGGAAGCCGGCGGTCCCCGTGGCCTTGCGGTGGAAGTTGCGCGGGTCCAGCGCCTGGCCCCAGACCGCCTCGTACACGGCCCGCAGCTCGCCGATCGTGAACTCGTCGGGGCAGAACGAGCAGGCCAGCGTCGTGTACTCGAGCTTCGCGCGGGCGCGCTCAACCCCGTGGCGCAGGATGGTGCCGTGGTCGAACGCCAGCCGCCGCGGCCGCTCCAGCAACCCCGCAACGGCCACCCACTCGGCCGCCGCCGCATCGCTGCCCGCCACCGGCGCCGGCAGGTCCGGGGCCAGCGCGAGGTGTGCGACGGTGACCACGCGCATCCGCGGATCGCGGTCGGGCGCGCCGTAGGACGCCAGCTGCTCCAGGTGCCCGGGCACGACGGCCAGCCCGGTCTCCTCCGACAGCTCGCGCCGGGCGGCGTCGGCCAGGTCCTCATCCGGCCGGACGAACCCCCCGGGCAGTGCCAGCCGGCCGGCGAACGGCGGTTCCCCGCGCTCGACGAGCAGGACCTGCAGCTCCCGATCGCGGACGGTCAGGACGACCAGGTCGACGGTGACCGCGAAGGCCGGGTAGTGCGATGCGTCGTACTCCATGGCGAAGACTCTATCGCGTCAACTTGACGATAAGTGCCGTTTGGCCTTATCGTCAGAGTGACGCAAAGGAGAGACCATGGCAGACATCAAGCAGTACCCGTTCGTTCGACACTTCCGCGGAGCGCCCACCGACCATGTCGTCCACCTGCACCGGGGCAAGGTCGCGCACACCGGCACGGGGCAGGCGTTCTGGTTCCGGCCGTTGACCGCGGCCCTCAGCCTGGTCCCGGCCGATGATCGCGAACTGCCGCTGCTGTTCCACGCCTGGACCGCGGACTACCAGGACGTGACCGTGCAGGCCACCGTGACCTACCGGTTCGCCGACCCGGCCGCGGCAGCCGAGCGGATCGACTTCGCGATCGATCCCGACCGCGCCGCCTGGCGCGGCACTCCGCTGGATCAGGTCGCGCACCTGCTCACCGAGCTGGCACAGCAGTACGCGCTCGACCTGCTGGCGGGGATGGACCTCGCCACCGTCCTGGTGGGCGGGGTCGCCGGGGTGCGGGCGCGGGTGGCCGAGGGCCTGACCACCGACGAGCGGCTGGCCGCAACCGGCATCACCGTCGTCGGGGTGCGGGTGGTGGCGATCCGCCCGGAGCCGGACCTGGAGAAGGCGCTGAAGACCCCCGCCCGGGAACTGGTCCAGCAGGACGCCGACAAGGCGACCTACGAGCGTCGTGCGATGGCCGTGGAGCGGGAGCGGGCGATCAGCGAGAACGAGCTGCAGTCCCAGATCGAGCTCGCCACGCGGACCGAGCAGCTGGTGGCGCAGCAGGGTGCCAACGAGCGCCGCCGCTCCGTGGAGGAGGCTGCCGCCGAACGGATCGCGGTCGAGGCCCGGGCCGAGGCGGACCGGATGCGCGCCGCCGCGCGGGCGGAGACGCTGCAGGTGGTCGGGGCGGCGGAGGCGGAGGCCGAAGGTGCCAAGATGGCCGTGTACGCCGAGCTGGACCCCAAGGTCCTGCTGGCGCTGGCAGTGCGGGAGCTGGGTCGCCAGCTGCCGAACATCGGCACCCTGAATGTTACGCCGGACATGCTGACCGCCGCGCTCGCACAGCTCGCCGCCCCGAAGCCGACGGCCGACCACAAGGAGGTCCGGTAGCCATGGCCCTTGCCCCGCGCGTGGTCGTGGTGCACCGTCGCACCGAGCTCGAGGAGTTGCTGGATCGGCACGGCACCCGCGGCCAGGCGGAGTTCTTCCTGCGCAGCCGGGGACGCGGCCTGGCCGAGGTCCAGCAGCGGCACGACGCCCGCGATGCGGCGCTGCAGGCCGTCTCCGCCGCCATCCCCGCCGGGTGGCGCCGCGGCGCGGTCGAGCGGGCGGACCTGGACCGCTTCCTGTTCAGCCCGGAAGACCTCGTGGCGGTCGTCGGCCAGGACGGACTGGTCGCGAATGCGGCGAAGTACCTGGACGGCCAGCCCGTCATCGGGGTCGACCCGGAACTGGGCCGCAACCCGGGTGTGCTGGTCCGCCATCAGCCGGCGCGCTTCGGCCAGCTGCTGGCCGCCGCCGAACAGGGCGCCCTGGTGCTGGAGCAGCGCACGATGGTGGAGGCGGTCGCCGACGACGGGCAGCGGCTCGTCGCGCTGAACGAGATCTACCTCGGCCACGCCAGCCACCAGTCGGCCCGCTACACCCTGGTCCAGCCGGACGGGCGGTCCGAGCGGCAGTCCTCATCCGGCCTGCTGGTCGGCACCGGGACCGGCGCGACCGGTTGGCTGGCCTCGGCGGTTGGTGAGCGGCACAGCCGGCTGCCGCTGCCCGGGCCCACCGAGCCCGCCCTGGCCTGGTTCGTCCGGGAGGCGTGGCCGTCCCCGTTCACCGGGACGAGCCTGACCGAGGGCAGGTTCCCATCGGGCGCGGCGCTGCAGATCGTGGTCGAGCACGACGCGCTGGTGGTCTTCGGCGACGGCCTGGAGAACGACCGGCTCGCGCCGAGCTGGGGGCAGACCGTGACGCTGCGCACCGCAGGGCGGCAGCTCGCGCTCGTGGTGTGAGCCCGCCAGGGGCTTGCAGGACCAACGCCGATCAACGGGTCGGTCGGCTCGATCCGGTAGCGGCGCGAGTCCCCGACGCTCCACACGAGCCAGGCCGGCTGCCCCCAGAATGTGAGGGACCGAGCGGTGACCTTGAAGCCCATCGCGCGGTCGCCATCCAATGGTCCGCATGCGCCCATGGGCCTCCCACCAGCGGTTGTGGATGATGGCGTCCTGCAGGTCCGCTCCAACGCGGGAGGCGCCGTGCAACTCATCTACAGTTGGTTCCGCTGGCGACGTCCCCGGCACTGGGGTCGCCCATGCAGTCTGCCACAACAGGTTGGGCCAGGACCGAGTCCTCGTCCCTGGTCCGCACCAGACCGGGATCCCGAACGGCGGACCACGACGGGCGCACCCCGAGGACCTCGCCTTCAGCAGGCCGCAATGGACCTCCCCACGTCCTGATATGCCCTCTTGTCTTCAGCCGCCGATGCGACTCGGAGCGGGCGCTATTCCTGCGAATGGCTATCCGCCCCATCGCCAACGACCCTATTCCATAGCGTCATCTCCGGAGTTCAGGTCCGGGTGAAGCCGAGGGGTCGGATGTCGCACCTGTTCCGCGGCATGCCCGGCCTAGTCCACGAGTTCTTGAAGTGATAGCGTTTCCCACGATCCGCATCATGACTGGGGTAATGGCCGGATCACGTCATCTCATGGGGGGAGATCTCACGTGCATTTCCCTGGGCCGTCGTCGGGTCACCGCTCGGGCGCCTCAACTGGCGTAGTTCCGGCTGACTCGATCGGGTCCGTCTGTTCTATGAGCACGGACCAGGGAAGAGTCGGCCGACTCAACCAACGCATCAGACTGCTCCGCGCCCTGCGATATCCAGGACAGCGAGGACACCGTACCCGTAACGGATCCGAACGGATCTGCCCAACTGGTCGACGTGCCCCAGGCGGAGATCCGGGACAGGTCGAACTGGGGATGGACTTGCCGAGGACGCCCAGGTTTTCCGAGGTCGGCAGTGCGGCTGCGGTCCTCCCAGGTTCCAATCTGTTGGTGGTGGATGCAGGCATGACACCGATCGACGCCGCGACAGGCGGCCAGGGTCCGGTGCTTCAGCAGCAGCCCAGTCCGCAGGGATCCGAGGGTTCATCTCGGAAGCGGAGATCTCCAGCATCGGTGGCAGCCGGGGGTCTGGCTGGCAGTCCTGAGCTCAGTCGGCAGGGCATCGGGCTGCAACCGGACCAGTGGCGGGCGATTCGGTCTCCCCGCACGCCGTTGCCCCGGGTATCACGGGCGGAATTGCCGCCCGTGATACCCGGGGATTCCTGGTCACTGGCGGAAGGGAACGGGTTGATGTGCCGATCCCGGAATGATGGGCCGGGTATGGGGAGTGCTGCCCATTCCCGAGGACAAGCCGGTGGCATAAGTTACCGGTGAAGGGCGACCGAAAGGTCGCGAACAGGAGAAGGGAGCCAGAGATATGTCAATGACTGGTATGAACATCGACGATGTTCGCACAATGGGGAAGACCATGCAGAGGCAGGCCGACAACATCAAGTCAACTATCATCCCGGAGTTGAACGGCCTGGTGGGGAAGATTCCAGCTGTGTGGTCCGGCCAGGATGCCGCGAACTTCACGCAATGGTGGAGCGAGCACCAGAATCAGCTCCTGCGCGTGGCCGTGGACCTGCACGGCCTCGGGCAGTCGGCGTTGAACAACGCGCAGGAGCAGGAGGACGTCAGTAACCGCTAACGCGAGATCTCGGTCGGGTCGCCCATTGCTTCGCCTTGGGCGGCCCGACCGGATCCGGTGACCGCCGCGAAGTCAGGAGCAGAGCATGGACAAGGTCGGGATGGATCTGGACGAGGTCCGGATCATGGGTTCCGCGATGCAGCAGCACGCGAAGCAGATCTCGGAGTCGATCGTCCCGGCGCTGGACTCGGTCGTGGGGAAGATCCCGGGCGTGTGGCGCGGCCGCGATGCGGAGTTGTTCGTCCAGTGGTGGCGCGATCAGCACCGGGCGCGGCTTCTGCAGGTGGGCAGCGACCTGTACGGCCTCGGTCAGTCGGCGCTGAACAACGCCGAGGAGCAGGAATGGGCCAGCGGCACGGGACCCGGGGGTCCCGCCATTCGGGGTACCGATTCTGCTGGCCTCGCGACCCTGGGTATCGAAGGCTTCTCGGTGGAGGACCTCCCCGCGCTCGGCGTCGGCAAGCAAGCAGTCGCCAGCGACTACGTCACAATGATGATGCAGTTGGACGCCAACCAGATCGGCTTGCGACTGGTTGACGCCGGTCCGCCGCCGAAATACGTGATGATGCTGCGCGGATTGGATTCCAAGGATCTCGATTGGGATGGGAGCAACTCCTGGCCGTCGACACTCAAGGAGTACGTTGGGAAGGACTCGCCCTATCAGCGGCGGATCGCTGAGATCCTGGACTCGTTGCCGCCCAATGCCAAGGTGGCCATGATCGGTCATTCCCAGGGCGGATTGGCGGCCATGGAGGCCGCCAGCCGTCACACGCAAGTCCAGGAGCTGCTGATCATGGGATCGCCGATCGATGACAAGGCCCTGCCCAAGAATGTGAAGTCGGCTTTCATCCTGGAGGCGCACGCCGACCCCATAGCCAGGTTCGACGGTGGCGATCCAATCGGAGAGCCGGGAGCAGCGGAACGGATCTTCACATCGGTGGTCGGTGGTGGACTCGGCATTGGGTTGGGTCCACTGGGCATGGTCGCTGGCACCGAGATCGTCCAGAGCGCGATGCACCAGGCCGCCAAGTGGCAGGAGGACGTGCCGATCCATGGGCCCGGGGGTACGCCCAAGACGTTGTTCACGGATCCGGGCGCCACTGGCCCGAACCCCATCGTCCACCACAATATGGGCAGTTACGCCAAGGCGTTGCGCGACCTCGAGGGCTCCGACACCGACATCGGGTACCGGGGCAATGAGAGCGTGGGCCGGTCGTCGCTCGTCGTGTTCAACCATTACTGGGGTGGTGGAGCGACGGCAGAAGCGCCGGATGTCTACTCGGTGAAGTAGTCGCAGGCGGGAGTTGGCGTGAACGAGGTCGGGATGGATCTGGACCAGGTTCGGATCATGGGTTCTGCGATGCAGCAGCACGGCAGACAGGTCTCGGAGTCGATCGTCCACTAGGCCGAGTCGGGGGGACTGGTCGGTCGGGGCGTGTCGAGGGACGCGGCAGGATGCTGCAATGAGACCGATTCCAGAGTCAGTGCGGAATGCGCCGCTCACCGGCAAGTGCAAGAGCCCGTCCAGACCCTTGCGCGCGGTCATGGGACCGGTCGCAGCAGCCGGATCATGTCGTCGGCGTCGGACTCGTTGCCGGTGGCGAGGGAAACGGCTCACGCCGGCGGATCGGCCTGCGTCCCCGGCTGCGTCCCCGGGGGCGGCGAGCCG
>CAZECO010000130.1:0-9383 GCA_964510455.1 uncultured Actinomycetes bacterium | reverse complement strand
CTGCCTGCCGCTGCCGGCGGATCCCGACGCCGACGCCCGGCGCATCCGTGCCGCACTGCGGCGGACAACCGGCCTGCGCCTGGGCATCGTCATCAGCGACACTCTCGGCCGCGCCTGGCGGACCGGCCAGACCGACGCCGCCATCGGCGCCGCCGGGCTGTGCCCGTTGCAGGACATGGCCGGCCAGAGCGATCCGTACGGCAATCCGCTGGCCGTGACCGAGCCCGCCGTGGCAGACGAGGTCGCCGGGTTGGCCGATCTCGTATGCGGGAAGACCTCCGGCTATCCCGTGGCCATCGTGCGGGGATTGGCCCGCCTCGTCACCGAGCCGGATGGCCCCGGAGCAGCCGCCCTGATCCGGCCCCTGGAGGAGGACCTCTTCCCGCTGGGCACCGCGGAGGCTGAGGCTGCGGGCAGGCGCGACGCGCCGTTCCATCGCCGCACCATCCGACAGTTCACCGACGCACCCGTCGACCACGCGTTGATCGACGAGTCCGTCGCCGCAGCGATCACCGCACCGAGCCCGCACCACACGACGCCGTGGCGCTTCGTGCACCTGATCGATCGGGACCTGCGCTCGCGACTGCTCCATGCCATGCGGGATCGCTGGGAGGCCGACCTGCGCGGGATCGACCACTACTCGGAGGGATCCGTCGCCCGGCGGGTTGCCCGGGGCGACATTCTGCGCCGGGCCCCCGAAGTCGTCATCCCCTGCCTCGAGCTCGATGGCGCGGCCCACCGCTATCCCGACGAGCGGCGCCGCGGCTTCGAACGGGACCTGTTCCTTGTGGCGGGCGGCGCCGCGGTCCAGAACCTCCTGGTGGCCCTGGCCGCCCACGGCCTCGGCTCGGCATGGATCTCGTCCACCGTGTTCTGCCCCGAAGTCGTCCACGGGGTGCTCGACCTGCCGGACACCTGGCAGCCGCTCGGCGCCGTGGCCGTCGGACACCCGGCAGCCTCGGCGCCCGATCGGGCACCTCGCCGGGCGGCGGACTTCCTCGTCCGCCGATGAGGCGGACCTGGCAACCGGACTGGCCGATCGACCTCGCCCTGGTGCTCGGCCCGTTGTCCCGGGGCCGGGACGACCCGGTAGCCAGGCGCATCGCGGCCCAGGAGTGGTGGCTCACCGGAGGAACGGCGGACGGGCCCGCGACGCTGAGCCTGCGCAACGACGCCGGCAGGATCGTCGGTGAAGCGTGGGGGCCCGGCGCAGCGGTCCTGTTGGACCGGATGCCCGCGATGCTGGGAGCCGATGACGACCCCACCGGGTTCGATCCGCGGGAGGGAACCGTCATCGCCCGGCTGTGGCGGATGCTCGGACACCACTGGCGGGTCCCGGCCACGGGGTTGATCTGGGAGTCGGCCGTGCTGGCCGTGCTGGAGCAGAAGGTCACCGGCACCGAGGCCCGCAGGGCCTGGTTCAGGCTGGCCCGCGAGCACGGATCCCCGGCGCCCGGACCGGCGCCGCAGGGGATGCGGGTCGTCCCCGATCGGGAGAGGCTGGCGCAGATCCCCTCCTGGTGGTGGAGAGGGGCTGGCGTGGACCATGCCCGAGCAGCGACCCTGCTGCGGCTCGCGCGAGCGCGCCTGCCAACCGCCGATCCGGCCGACGTCAGACGCCGCCTGGCAGCAGTTCCCGGGATCGGTCCCTGGACGATCGCCGAAGTCGGCTGCCGCGCTCTCGGCGACGGTGACGCGGTGAGCGTCGGGGACTTCCATCTGGCCAACCTCGTCGGGTACGCCCTCACCGGACGGCCGCGCAGCACCGACGCGCAGATGCTCGAGCTCCTCGCCGGCTGCGCGGGCCATAGGTATCGGGCGATCCGCATGATCGAGCTTTCAGGCGTCCGACCGCCGAAGTTCGGGCCGCGGACGGCCCTGCCGACGCACCGTTGAGGTGCGCTACTCGTCCGAGGAGAAGCGCACTGCGGCGTCCGCGAGACGCACCTCGGGGAACACGCGCACGCCTGCGAGCAGTTCGTTGCGATCGCCGATGACCGCGCCGTCCCCCACCACAACCTCGTCCAGCACGACGTCTTCGCCGATCACCGCCCCGGCGCCGACGACGCTGCTCCGCACGACCGACCGCTGGCCGACGCTGGCGCCGGGCAGCAGGACCGAACCGTCGATCACCGCCCCGGCGCCGACGACACAGTCCTCGCCGACCGTCGCTCCCCCGATGAGTCGCGCATCACCGGCGACCCGTGCACCCGGCAGGACGAGGGCCGCACCCGTGGGCCCGGGCAGGGCCGGGGACGCGATCAGCCCCCGCACCAGCTCGGTGGATCCTTTGACGAACGCCAGCGGAGTCCCCAGGTCGAGCCAATAGGCGTCGTCCACGACTCCGAGCACCGTCGCGCCCGACTCCAGCAGCCCGGGGAACGTCTCGCGCTCCACCGAGACCGGCCTGCCTTGCGGGATGCGGTCGATCACCGACCGGCGGAAGACGTAGCAGCCGGCGTTGATCTGATCGGTGACGATCTCCTCAGGGGTGGTCGGCTTCTCCAGGAATGCGATCACCCTGCCGTCGGCATCGGTCGGAACCAGGCCGAACGGCCGCGGATCCTCGACCCGGGTCAGGTACAGCGTCACATCGGCGTCGGTATCGAGGTGCCGCTGGACCAGAGCCGCGATGTCGAGGCCGGACAACACGTCGCCGTTGAACACCAGCACGGGGTCATCGGGGCCGCATGTCAGCCCCGACGCCGCGTTGCGGATCGCGCCGCCGGTGCCCAACGGCTCGTCTTCGACCATGTACTGCAGATCCACCCCGGCCGCCGAGCCGTCGCCGAAGTAGTCGGAGAAGATCTCCGCGCGGTAGGACGTGCCGAGCACGACACGGGTCACTCCCGCCGCCCGGGCCCGTGCGATCTGATGCGCGGTGAACGGAACACCGGCCACGGGGAGCATCGGTTTCGGGTGGTTGATCGTGAGCGGGCGAAGCCGGGTGCCTTTGCCGCCGACGAGGAGGATCGCTTCCATCATGGGGCCTACCGTGGCAGACGCGCCCCCGCCCACGCCCGGTCTGCGGCGGTATCGACTGATAGCGTCGCGGCGTGCCGCGAGCTGCCGGCCTGCCCGGCGCCATGAGCAGGTGGCTGAGCGACCGGCCGTCTGCGCCGATCATCACGTACTACGGACCTGGTGTTGCGCGCGTGGAGCTCTCCGCCGCCACGTGCGCCAACGCCGTGTGCAAGGCGGCGAACCTGTTCACCGACGAACTGATGCTCCAACCGGGCGATACCGTGTGGCTCGACCTGCCCTGCCACTGGCAGGCACCGATCTCGGCAGTCGCGGCGTGGGCCGCCGGACTGAGCGTGGCGGTCGGACCGCCGCCGCGCGAAGCGTCAGCCACCATCTCAACCGGCACCACGGGGCCGCCGCTCGGAGTCGGGCTCGCCGTTTCGCTGCACCCCTGGGGCCTGCCCCTCGGGGCGGCCACACCGGCGGGCTGGGAAGACTTCGCCGCTGTGGCACAGATGCAGCCCGACGCCGCGCACTGGCAGTGGCCGCGGGCGGGCGCGGTCTGGCTGGCTGGCGATGAGGCCCTGAGCGGCGACGCACTCGAGGCCCGCGCCGGCGACCTGGTGCGCTCGTGGGCCGTACCGCCGGCGGGGCGCCTCCTGAGCACCCGCGGGACCACCGATATCACCGGGCTGCTGGCCTGCACCGTCGTCCCTGCGCTGGTCGGAGGCGGGGTCGTCCTGGCGTGTGAGGGTGATGTCGGCAACATCTCGCGCCAGGAGCGGAACGATGCGACGACCAGCGACGTCTGACCACAGGCAACGGCAGGGCTGAAACGTCGGTGGACGCCCGGCATCGTGTCCGGTATTTGGTGATCGGACGCCTCGCTGGCGCTACGCTTGCTGAACGGGCGGAAGGAAGGTTCGGATGACCACGACACCACCGGACGGCGACAACGCTTCGGTGTCGGGGCGCGAACCCGGCGATGCTCCGTCGTTGGTGCTCGACCCCGAATCGGTGTCGACTGCCGCCGACACCGCGGCGGCACGGCGTCGCCGCCGTTGGCCGAAGGTGCTGGCCGTCATCGGCCTGGTCCTGGCCCTGCTCGCGGGGGCGGCGATGGCTGGCTTCTGGTATCTCGCCAAGCACTTCGAGGGCAACGTCACCACGATCGAGGGTTTCGAGGCGTCCGCCCCGGTGGCCTCGTACGAACCCGTCAACATCCTCATCATGGGCACCGACAACCGCGGCGGCGGCAACTCCAGCGCCGAACAGGCCGAGGAGATCACTGGTGAGCGGTCGGACACGACGCTGCTGGTCCATATCGCCGGGGACCGCAAGAGCGCCCTTGCGGTGTCCATCCCCCGCGACACGCTGACGACGCTTCCGACTTGCGCCTCGGAGTCCGGGCGATGGGAAGTGACCGCGAAGTTCAACACCGCGTTCACCTTCGGCGGGCCGAACTGCACCGTCGAGGCGGTGGAGGATTTGACCGGCGTGGATGTCCATCACGCGGTGGTGGTGGACTTCCTCGGATTCAAAGGGGTTGTCGATGCGCTGGGCGGCGTCGAGGTCTGCCTCGAGGAGGGGACCTACGACCCCGACAGCGGGCTGAACCTCCCCGCCGGGATTTCGACAGTGACCGGCGACCAGGCGCTCGCCTTCGTCCGCGCCCGGAAGAACCTGGGCGACGGGTCCGACATCGACCGGATCGCCCGCCAGCAGCAGTTCATCTCCTCCGCCATCCGGCAGGCGACCGATGCCGGGCTGATCCTGCAGCCCGTCACCCTCTACCGCATGCTGGACGCGATCACGGCTTCGCTGACCGTCGACGGCGGGATCGATCAGATCGGGGAGATGGCGTCGATGGCGGTGAGCCTGCGGGATCTGCGGCCGGAGAACATCAAGTTCGTCACGATGCCCTTCTACTACTCCTCCGACAGCCTCAACGTCCTGATCAACAAGCCGGTCGCCAATGAGATCTGGGCAGCGATCGCCAACGACGAGGAATGGCCGAAGGCCCCCGTCGAAGGGGCACAGGCGCTGACCGTGGCTCCCCGCGACATCGCTGTCCTGGTCGCCAACGGCAACGGCCGCGACAATGCCGCCACGAATGCCGCCGCCGACCTGGACAACGTCGGGTTCGCTATCGCAGGCCTGTCCATGGCCGACGATTCGACCTACACCACCTCCGTCGTGGTCTTCAACCCGGCTGACGCCGAGGCGGCGCGCACCTTGCAGCAGTCGGTGACCGGCAGCGTGCTGCTGGCCGCGCCGGAAGCGCGGGTCGGACAGCTGCAGCTCATCGTGGGCGCGGACTACACCGGCGCCGCGCCGGTGGACGTGCCGCGCATTCCCGAGGGAACCGCCGCCGACCCGCTGCCCACCACCGCCGACCAGAGCATCTGCGCAAGCTGACCACTGCGCCGGGACCACAGCGGCGCCCTGCGGGCGGCACGGCGAGGGCACGCGATCCCCGGCGGAATCGGCCGCACCCGGCCGACAACAGCGCGGATCGCACCCGTGCCTGCCGCGCCGGACCGCCGGCGCTCCAAGACCCGCCCGACACGACCCGGCCTGCGCCGCCGCATCGACTGCCGCGACAGCTCATCGCCGATCGGGCGGCGTCGAGAAGGCGGCGACACTGACCGATGTCACTGCATCGGCCTCGTGCTGCTGTCAGACTGGCTGGCGTCGATGTGGTCGTGCAGCGGGCTGATTGGAGGATCTGCTCCGTGTCAGAGATCCCGAACGCCTCGCCAACACGGGCCATCCAAGAACGGCATATGCAGCGCCTGGCGACACCGGACCCCGAGGACACCAAGGCCATCATCGACCGGTACAAGCTGCGTCGGATCGACGCCAAGATGCCGCTGCGGCTCTATGCCGCCGAGACCCTGTCGCGCCACCAATTCATCCGCACCTACGCCAGAGCGCAGGTCAGCGCCTCGAACAACCAGAGCTCCCTGGGCATGTGGTGGGTTGTTCTCAACCCGATGCTCAACGCCCTGGTGTACTGGTTGATCTTCGGGGTGGTGCTGAACCAGGACGCCCTGGTGCCCAACTACATCGCCTTCATCGTGATCGGCGTGTTCACGATGGAGTTCATCGCCCAGTCACTCAGTTCCGGGACGAACGCCATCACGGGCAACCTTGGGCTGGTGCGGGCGCTGCAGTTCCCACGGGCGGTCCTGCCCATGACGATGGTCTACCGCGAGTACATCGAGCAACTGGTCTCCATCGGGGTCATGATCGCCGTGGTCCTGATAACCGCTGAGTGGCCCGATCCGAGGTGGCTGCTCATGCCCCCGCTGATCCTCCTGCAGGTCTGCTTCTGCCTGACGCTGGCGTTCATCGCCGCCCGGATCGGCAACGCCATCCTCGACTTCAAGAACTTCGTCCCGTTCATCGCGCGCGTGTGGCTGATGCTCTCCGGCGCGGTCTTCGCCCTGCAACCCACCTTCGCGACTGTGCCGCAGTGGGCTGCGAACATCATGATGGTCAACCCCGCGTTCGTGTACATCGAGCTCAGCCGGACGCTGCTGATGGCGGATTACCCGATCTACGGTCCCGCCGGCGCAGCTGGAGGTGATCTCACGGGAGTGATGTGGATCCTGGCGGTGCTCTGGGCGATCGTGCCGTTGCCGTTCGCTTTCATCTACTTCTGGGCCGGAGAGCACACGTATGGGAAGTCCTAGACACGTCGGGGAGCCCTTGGTGGTCGTGGACAACGTCCACATCGTGTACCGGGTCTGGGGGGCCACGGCGAAGCGCGGCGACAGGACCATGCTGCAGCGGCTGCGCCTGAAGCCCGACAACCTGGAGATCAAGAAGGTCCATGCGGTGCGCGGTGTTTCGCTGATCGCCCGCCGCGGGGAGGCGATCGGGCTGATCGGCTCCAACGGATCAGGCAAGTCGACGTTGCTGTCGGCGATCTCCGGAGCGCTGCCCGCCACCCAGGGCGCGATCTACTGCAGCAGCCGACCCACCCTGCTGGGGGTCAACGCCGCGATGATCGACAACCTGACCGGTGAGCGCAACGTCGTGCTCGGCTGCCTGGCGATGGGGATGAAGCCCGCCGACATCGAGGCGAAGTTCGAGGACATCGTCGAGTTCTCCGGTGTGGGCGACTTCATCAACCTGCCGATGGTCGCGTACTCCTCCGGGATGGCTGCCCGGCTGCGCTTCGCGATCGGCGCCGCGTTCCAGCCGGAGGTCCTGCTCATCGACGAGGCGCTGGCGACCGGCGATGCGCAGTTCATGGCCAAGAGCCGGCAGCGGATCCAGGAGCTGCAGAACGAGGCGGGCGTCGTGTTCCTGGTGCACCACTCCACCGCCGAGATCCGCGCGAACTGCACCCGGGCCATCTGGTTGCAGAACGGCGTCGCGGTGATGGACGGCGATGTGGAGGAGGTGACGCAGGCCTACGAGGAGTCCGTCGCCCTGATGTGAGATCGCCCGTCGATCAATGGTGCTGCAGCCGCTTGTGGCGGATGTTCTTGTACACGCCCCTGGCGCCGTAGAGGGCCATGTAGAAGGCCGATCGCACCGGGCCGATCCCCTCCTGCTTGCGGTAGACGTCCCAGATCCATCCGATGGTCTCGGCCTTGTTCGCCGACAGCGACCCGGCGACCACGCGGTGGCGCGCGAGGTCTTCGAACAGGCCGTGGGCGGGGTGCCGCTTCAGCAGTTGCAGGAACAGGGCGAAGTCCTCCGCGCCCATATCGGGCATCCGGAAGTCCCCCATCTGCTCGCGGTCGATCATGACGGTGAGGTTGCCCATCGTCCCGTTGTTGCGCAGGTACCCCCGATACCCGACCCGCTTCGGCATCCAGATGGGCTTGCTGCTGAGCAACTCGCCATCCTCCGCGATCGTGCGGTACTGGTGATAAGACATGGCGAAACCGCCGCGCCGCATGAAGGCGAGCTGATGCTCGAGCTTGTGCGGCAGCCACAGGTCATCGGCATCCAGGAACGCGATGTACCTGCCCCGGGCCGATGCCAGGCAGGCGTTGCGCGCGGCATGGGCACCGGCGTTGGGCTGGGTGATGACCCGCACACGCGGATCGCGCTGCGCCTCGGCCCGCAGGAGGTCCGGCGTTGCATCGGTCGATCCGTCATCGACGATCACGTGCTCGTAGTCCTCGAAGGTCTGCAACTGGACACTGTGCAGGTGCGCCGGGAGAAACCTTGCGGCGTTGTACGCAGGGGTGATGACGGACACCGCCGGCGTGCTCACGACCGGCTCCGCTGCGGCTTGGCTGCGGTGGGACCCCTGCTGATCAGGCTGCGCAGCCGGAAGACGGCCTTCGGCCCGAGCATCGTCACCAGCGCGTTGACCGCGGCTGATGGGCTGCGCGTGGTTCCCAGCACACGCCATTGCAGGCTCCGGGCCCGGGCTGCGTCGCCCGCCATCAGCGCCCGATGGGTTGCGACGTTGAGGATGAACACCTCATGCTGCCGGCGCTCCTGCGCAGTCAGCGCTGCATAGCCGTCGGCGTGCTTGGCCTCGATGGCGCGGGCGGCGGCGAAGTGCTTGTCCACGTTCGTCGAGATCCCGCCGCCGGCCGTCGTGTAGCGGCACAGGGTCAGCACGTCATCGACGTAGTGGAACGTGGCGCCGTCGCGCGCCAACCGCAGCCACAGATCGTAGTCCTGCATCGAAGGCAGGGACTCATCGAAGCCGCCCACCTGCGCCAGCAGCGATCTGCGCACCGTCACCATCGGGGTGCCGCCGAGGTAGTTGCCGATCAGCAGGTCGCGGTACGGGTCGGCAGCGCTGCCGAGGTCCTTCGGCGCCGTCCGATAGCCGACCCCCTCGTTGACCATGCGGATCCAGGCCGCGTGGTAGACCACGTCCACCTCGGGCCGGGCCTCGATAGCCGCTCGGACCGCAGCCAACTTCCCGGCCTTGAACCGATCATCGTCATCCAGGAACGCCACCCACTTGGAGCCGGAGGATCGCCACCCGCGGTTGCGTGCGGCGTTGGCACCGCGCGCGGTGTCGTTCCGCATCACCGTCAGCCGGCCGTCGAGCTGGGGCAGCGACGCGGGATCCACGGCCGGGCTGGACCCGTCGTCCACCACGACGACCTCGTCCGGCGGGTCCGTCTGGTGGGCGAGGCTGGCCAGGGCCCCCCCGAGGGCCTCGGGCCGGTTATGGCTGGGGATGACGACGGCGACGGTCGGTCTCACGAGACGATCATGGCGCAGATGTCGGTGCCGTTGGGCGGTGTGCCGTTGGGCGCTGTGCCGCCGCGGACGGCGGGGTGGTTCGGGCGGCGCCCTGATGCGATCCCGTGCGGTATGCCCCGTATCCGGCGCGCAGCGCCGGGATCACCGCCGGCCCGCGGCCCCGGGCGACTCAGCCGCGGATCAGGTGCCGGGCCATCACCAGGCGCTGGATCTGGTTGGTCCCC
>CAZECO010000129.1:0-9388 GCA_964510455.1 uncultured Actinomycetes bacterium | reverse complement strand
GGGATCGACGTCCTGGCTGAGGCAGCCACCGCCGCCGAGGCGATGGAGCGGCTCAGCCCCGCGCCCGACGTGGTGCTGATGGACGTCGGCCTGCCCGACGAGGACGGCGTTGGCGCGACCGTGAAGGTTCTCCAGGCATGCCCGCAGACCCGGGTCCTGATCATCACGATGTTCCACGACGACATCGTTGTGGCCCGTGCGCTGGAGGCCGGCGCCGCCGGCTACGTGGTCAAGGACGCCTCACCCGACGAGGTGGTGCGATCGGTGCTCGGTGTCGCCGGCGGATCGATGGTCATCGGTCACGCCGTGGCCGACCAGGTGCGCCGGATGGCGACCGGCGGTGCACTGCGGGCAAGCACTCCGGACGAGGGCCGTTTCCCGGAACTGACGGAGCGCGAGCGCCAGGTGTTGGGCCTCGTCGGCAATGGCCTGACCAACGCCCAGATCGCCGAACGGCTCGGTGTTTCAGGCAAGACGGTGGCCAACTACGTGTCCGCCATCCTGACCAGGCTGCACGTGCGGGACCGGCAGAAGCTGGCGGAACTGGCCCGGTGATCCGTACCGCGGTGCTCCGAAGCCGCTTCGCAAGCGCCCGGACAGTGTGCCGTTCCAAGCGGGACACGGCGCTCGTCAGCCGCAGCGCCAGCAGAATCATGAACGGCGAGGTTCACGATTGGCCGCCCGCGCCAAGTCCGCGGCCCCGCGATCGCACGCCGGCGTCGCGAGGCCCGCTCAGCGGGTCGAACGCCCCGAACCCTCGGTGATCCGGAGCTACTGGCGCGGCACGGGCGGGCCGGCCAGATCCGCCCGCTCGACGTAGGTGCGCACCATCTTGTCGTGCAGCGTCTGGGACTTCGGATCCCACAGCGGCCACAGGTAGTCCCCCCACGAGAGCAGGAACCCGAACGGCACGACGTTCCCGACCAGGGCGAAGAGCACGTTCGGGATCAGCCAGCGTGCCAGCGCCGTGCCGAAGCCGGGCACCGTCCGCCCGGCCATCACCTTGCGCACATTGGCGGCCCGGTCGCCCAGCGTCTGGCCGGACCTGCTGACCAGGTAGACACCGTTGAACAGGCTCAGTACGAGCCACACCGCCGCCGAGATGATGGCGACGGTCCAGAACCCCGGAGCGATCACCGAGAACAGTTCGCTGTTGCTCGGCGTGACCCCCGCCTCGATCTGGGCGACCACGTCGTCCCACGCATCACGGTCGAAGATCGAACCGCCGTTGCTGGTGATGACGACGGTGGCGACGACCCAGGCGATCGCCGCGGGCAGTCCGACGATCAGGCTGTCGAGCAGGTAGCCTCCGACGCGGCGCCACCAGCCGGCCAGGATCTGACCGTCGGGCCCGATGCGCCCGACCTGCCCTGCCAGCGGTGGTGCGGGAGCGTATGCCCCGTAGGGGTCCAGGAGCGGGGGCTGCCCCGGCGCCGACGGCGGATATCCGTACGGCGCGCCGGAATAGGGTTGCGGTGCCGCGATCGGCGGCGGCATCACCGCAGTTGCGGCGGGCGGCGGCGGGGGCGGTACCGACTTCGGCTGCACCCGGTCGGTCCATACCTGTCCGTCCCAGTAGCGGATGTTCGCATCACTGGCCGGGTCCGGGTACCACCCGGCAGGTGGCATCGTCACGACGTGTCTCCTCGCCTTTCCACTTAAGGGTATGTGTCCTACGGTGCGACTCTTCCGCCAGCATTGAAGGCCTCGTGGGTCAGCGGCATCAATGCCGCCCACTCGTCCTCCATCCGCTCGGCGACCATCTCGATCTCGCGCTGCGGGAAGGACGGGAACGCCGAGTCGGGGCGTTTGGTGCGCAGCGACAGGAAGTTCATCAGAGATCGCGCATTCAGGGTCACGTACATCGAGGAGTAGGTCGCGACCGGCAGCACGCCCCGCGCCACTTCCCGGGCGACTCCCGCCTCCAGCATCTCCTGGTAGGCCTGGTAGGCCTGGGCACAGGAGCGCCTCGTCGCCTCCTGGGCGATGCGGTGCTGCTCGGCGCTGCCCGGCAGGAATTCGTAGGCACCCGGCTTGCCCGCCTGGACGAGGTTGCGGTCGGGTCCGGGGACGTAGAACACCGGGTCGAGCTGCCGGTAGCGGCCCGACTCCTCGTTGTACGACGCCACACGGTGCCGCATGAACTCCCGGAACACGAAGATCGGCGCGCTGACGAAGAACGTCATGGAGTTGTGCTCGAAAGGGGATCCGTGGCGGTCGCGCATCAGGTAGCGGATCAGCCCCTTCGATCGCTCCGCGTCAGAGTCGACATCCTCCAGGGACTGCTCCCCCTTCGTCGACACGCGCGCGGCGAACAGCACGTCGGCGTCGCGCGCGATCGCCTTGACCAGTTCGACGGTCACGTCGCTGCGGAACCTGATCTGCGCTGCTGGCTGCGCCAAAGCGTCCTCCCCTCCTCAAGGATCACCAGTGAGCCTAGGGCCTGCGGCACGCTGCAGCGGGCTAGGGGATGAGCTTGCCGGGGTTCATGACCCCCGCCGGGTCCATGGCCTGCTTGACAGCGCGCAGCACCTCGACGCCCAGATCCCCGACCTCGGCACCGAGCCACGGCCGGTGCTCGGTGCCGATCGCGTGATGGTGGGTGATCGTGCCGCCGTGCGCAATGATCGCCTCCGACGCCGCGGTCTTGGCGCGGACCCACTGGGCCGCCCGGTCGGTGTGCCCGGGCGCCAGGGCGGTGAAGTACAGCGACGCCCCCGCCTCATAGACGTGGGAAACATGGCTGAGGACCAGCGATCCGTGCTGATCGGTGGACAGCGACTCCTCGAGGGCCGTGTGCACCGCGTCGTGCAGTTCGTGCAGGCGCGACCACTGCGTCGCCGTCTCCAGCGTCTCCACGATGTAGCCCTCGTCCAGCAGATGGTCGCGCAGGTAGGGGCCCTCGAACCGGTGCTTGCGCCAGGAATTGCCCACGCTCTCCCCCAGCGATACGGCGCCGTGGTGGTGCAGGGCCCCCCACGCCGCCTCGCGCCGGGCCTTCGTCGCGATCGGCGAGTACCCCTCCCAGCCGAGGATCGCCAGGCATCCGCCGGTGATGCCGCGGACCCTCAGGTAGCGCTGCACGAAGTCTTTGGTGCGTCCCTGCGGGCCGGACAGGGCCATCGTGACCTCGGTCTCCACCGAGTCCGACAGCCGCATCACGGTTGCATTGAGCCCGGCCTGGGTCAGCGCGCGGAACGCTGCGACTCCGCTGCGGTAGTCGGGGAACATGAGCCCCTCGTACCGGCGGTAGTGCGGTTCCCGGCGCACCCGCAGTGTGACGGAGGTGATCACGCCGAGGACGCCCTCGGATCCGATGAACAGCTGCCGCAAGTCTGGACCGGCGGCTGACGAGGGCGCCCGGCCCAGATGCACTGCTCCCCGCGGGGTCGCCAGGGTGAGGGACTCCACGGTCTCGTCGCTGCGGCCGTAGCCGCTGGACGCCTGTCCCGCCGATCGGGTGGCGATGTATCCGCCGATGGTGGCCCGCTCCCAGGACTGCGGCAGGTGGCCCCACATCAGGCCGCGCGCAGCCAGCAGGCGCTCCAGCACCGGGCCGGTGATGCCCGGCTGGACGGTGGCGGTCAGCGAGACCTCATCGACGCTGATCAGGTCGGCCATCCGGTCGAAGGCGATCGCGACGACCGCGGCACAGTCTCCCGGTGTCGGGGCGACGCCGCCCACGACGGAGGTGCCGCCGCCGAAGGGCACGACCGCGACCCCCGATCGGCTGCACAGGTCGAGGACCGCTTGGACCTCCTCGTGCGTCCCGGGCCGCAGCACGGCGTCGGGAGCCGCCGAAAGGCTGCCGTCCCGCTGCGCGATGTAGTCGGTCAGCGAACTGCCGCACGTGTGGCGCAGCCGCCCGGTGCGGCCGGTGTCGACCTGCGCGTCCCCCAGCAGCTGTCCCAGCGCCTCGGCCAGCTCCCGCGGCAGGCGGCTGTCGGGAAGGTGCACCTGAGTCACGGGCACCGCCGGGCGTGCTGCCGGCTGCCCGAGGCGCCCGATCAGGAATTCCCGCGCCGAGGGTGTGACCTCCACCGGATGCGCGGGGGTCCCCCACCTGCCGAAGATCGTTTCCAAGGAGTACGTCAAGGATCCTCCATCCCCTTGTTACACTGTGACAAATGATGTCACACAGTATCGCGGACGACGTGCACCCCAGCGACCCGATCATCGAGGCCGCCATGGATGTGCTGACCGACCTCGGGCCGACCCGCATGACGATGGCCGAGGTGGCCCGCCGTGCCGGCGTCTCGCGGATGACGGTCTACCGGCGCTACGAGAACATCGGCGCACTGACCTCGGCGGTCCTGACCGCCGAGATGGCCGACGTCGTGGCCGAGGTGGCGGTCCGGACACGGTCGGAGGGCACGGTGCGGCAGCGGGTCGTCTCCGAATCCATCGCCGTTGTGGCCGCACTGGTCGATCACACGCTTCTGCAGCGGGTCCTGCAGGTGGACCCGGGGTCGCTGCTGCCCCTGCTGGTGGAACGGATCGGCTCCGGCCAGCGGATGCTGCGGGACTACCTGGCCGATGAGATCGCCTCGGGGATGGCCCGCAACGGCGGCGACGGGTCCATCCGCGACGCCGATCCGCGGCTGCTGGCCCTGGCCGTGGTCACGATGGCCCAGCCCTACGTCGTGGGGATGCGGCCGCTGCTCGAGGAGTACCCCGCCGGACAACTGCTGTCCGAATTGGCCATCGGGGTCGACGGCTACCTGAAGGGTGAATGAGCGATGACAGGAGATCCGGTTCCCCTGCGGCCCGGCGACGCGACGACCCGGCTCGACGCCGATCGGCGCCAGCGCGACCTGGCAGCCCTGCGGCGCCCGGGCGCGCAGGTCGATGTGCTGGTGGTCGGCGGCGGCATCACCGGGGTGGGGGTCGCGCTCGACGCTGCCAGCCGCGGCCTGCGCGTCGCCCTGGTCGAACGGCACGATCTCGCCCACGGCACGTCGCGGTGGTCGTCGAAACTGATCCACGGCGGGCTGCGCTACCTGGCCAAGGGCGACGTCGGCATCGCCTGGGAGTGCGCCTCGGAGCGCGCCGTCATCAGCTCCGCCATCGCCCCCCACCTGCTGCGGCCGATGACCCAGCTGCTGCCGTTGCGCGAGGGCGAGGACCTGGCCCGGCTGGGTGCGCGGGTGGGGTCGCTGGCCGCCGATGCGCTGCGGGTGGCCGCACGGACCGAGCGCGGACTGCTGTCCCGGTCCGCGCCGATGGACCTGGCGACCCTCTCGGAGCTGGCGCCGGCGCTCGACACCACCGGCCTGCGGGGCGCTCTGGCGTTCGCCGACCTGCAGATGGAGGACGACGCGCGCTTCGTGCTCGCCGTCGCCCGCACCGCTGCCGCCTACGGCGCCCGGATCCTGACCAGGGTCGCGGTGGAGCGGGTGGAACCGGGGCGCGCGCTGCTGACCGACGGCGAGGATGGCGCGCAATGGTGGCTGGATGCCGTGCATGTCGTCAACGCCACCGGGGTCTGGGCGGGGGCGCTCGATCCAACGGTGAAGCTCGCGCCGTCGCGCGGTACCCACCTCGTCCTGCGGTCGCGGTCGCTGGACGATATGGCCGTCAGCCTGTCGGTCCCCGTCCCCGGCAAGTTCGGGCGCTTCGTCTTCACCCTGCCGCAGCCCGACGGCCTGACCTATGTCGGCCTGACCGACGAACCGGTAGACGGACCGATCGAGGATGTGCCCACGGCGCCGGACGCCGATGTGGAATGGATCCTCGGCGTGCTCAACACCGCCCTGCGCCGACCCCTGACTGTCGACGACGTGGTCGGCCGCTACGCGGGGTTGCGGCCCTTGATGGCGGGGCCGGATGGCACGGCATCGGCAGACCTCTCCCGCCGCCATGCAATCATCCGCCACGACGGCCTCATCACCGTGACCGGCGGCAAGTTCACCGCCTATCGCCGGATGGCGCAGGACGTGGTCGACGTGATCACCCCGCGGCCGTGCCGGACCATGAGCCTGCCGCTGGTCGGCGCGGGTCCACGGCCGGAGGTGCCCGGCATCCCCGACCGGCTGTGGCGCCGCTACGGCGCTGAAGCGCCGCTGGTGTGGTCGCTCGGGGCGGTGGATCCCTCGCTGCGCGAGCCGCTGGCGCCGTCGGTGCCCGTGCTCGGTGTGGAGGTGGCGTTCGGCCTCGCCTGGGAGGGCGCGTCCAGCGTCGAGGACGTGCTGCAGCGGCGCACCCGGCTCGGCCTGGTCCCGGTCGATGAGGCGGCAGCGGCGCCGGCGGCGGCGCGGATCGTGCAGGAGTGGGGCGGGCGGGTCGAGCACGCCGCAGCCGTCTGACCGCGGCACCGGCTAACGGCCTACGCCGTCGCGGCCCCGTTCGGACCGGACGCGCGCCGCATCCGCGCGTGCAGGGCCACAGCGGTGCGCATCGATGCCCGCCCCCTGCGCCGGTCGCCCGCATCGTCGTAGGCGACGGCGAGGCGGAACCATGCCCCCGGGTCGTCCGGGGCATCGCTGACCTCCGCCGCGCGCTCCTCGAAGCGCTGATCGGCGGCCCGGCGCTGGGGCCGTCCCGAGGCGCGCTTGGGGAGGTCGTCGACGGGCAGCTCCCCGCGGGCGTGCAGATAGTCCGCCAGCTGGGCGACCTTCAGCCCGAACTGCCATTCGCGCACCACGACGTAGACGCCCAGCAGCGGCAGGATCAAGATGGCCAGCCCGAGCAGCAGCAGGACGCCGCCCTCGGCGATGAACGCCACCGCCTGCCTGGTCATCAGCAGCAGGTACCCCAGCATGGCCACCGTCAGCAGGGCGGCGAGCACCTTGGCCTTCACAGCGGCAGCAGATTCTCGATACCGACCGTCAGCCCCGGCCGGCTGCCGACCTCGCGCACGGCGAGCAGGACGCCCGGCATGAAGGAGGACCGGTCGAAGGAGTCGTGGCGGATCGTGAGGGTCTCCCCCGTCTGGCCGAACAGCACCTCCTGGTGCGCGATCAGCCCCCGTAGCCGGACGGCATGGATCGACACTCCCGCCACCTTGGCACCCCGCGCCCCGGGCAGCCCGGAGACGGTTGCGTCGGGCGACTCGGGCGCTCCGGCCGCCGAGCGGGACGCGCCGATCAGTTCGGCGGTCCGCGCGGCCGTCCCCGAGGGCGCGTCCGCCTTGTCCGGGTGGTGCAGCTCGATGATCTCGACCGATTCGAACCATGGTGCCGCCAGTTGCGCGAAGCGCATCATGAGCACGGCCCCGATGCCGAAGTTGGGGGCGATGATGCAGCCGACCTCCGGGTGCCCGCGCAGCAGCCGGTCCACCTCCGCCAGCCGCCCCGCGGTGAAGCCCGTGGTCCCCACCACGGCGTGGACGCCCGCCCCGATGCAATGGGCGAGGTTGCCCATCACCGCATCCGGGCTCGTGAAGTCGACGGCCACATCGACGGTGTCCCTGGTCAGTGATGCGATGTCGTCGCCCACGTCCAGCTGTGCCGCGAGGTCCAGCCCGTCGGCCGCGGCAACCGCCTGGCAGACGGTCCGGCCCATCCGGCCGGCCGCGCCGAGCACCGCCACCCGCAATCCGTCAGTCATACCGACGAGCCTAGAGCGTGCCGAGGCCGCGCCGACATCGGGTGCGGCCGCGTCACTTGCCGCCCCGCCAGCCTGCCGGGACCGGGCCGACGACCGTCATCGCCGTCGCGGCCGGCAGCAGCCGGGCCGCCACCCGCGCCACATCCTCCGGGCCGACCGCCTCGATCCGCAGCTGGATCTCGGCGATCGAGGGCAGCTCCCCGACCACCAGCTCGGACTGCCCCAGACGGTTCATCCTCGAGAACGGGTCCTCCAGGCTGAGGATCCGCGAACCCCTCACCGAGCCCTTCCCCCGCTCCACCTCGGCCGGCGTCAGGCCCGAGGCCGCCACCTGCGCCAGCTCCTCGCGGATCACGGCGATCGCCTCCTCCGCTTTCTGCGGCCGGGTCCCGGCGTAGACGCCGAAGACGCCGGTGTCGGCGAACGGCGCGGCGAACGAGTACACCGAGTACGCCAGGCCCCGCTCCTCCCGCACCCGGGTGAACAGCCGCGACGCCATGCCGCTGCCGAGCACGGCGTTGAACACCGCCAGCGCGTACTTGTCGGGGTCGTTGCGCGGCATGGAGGGCCCGCCGATGACGAGATGGGTCTGCTCGGTGGGGCGCTGCAGGACGACGTCGGCCATCCGGCGCGGGCGGGCGGGATGCGCCGTGCGGATCGGACGCGGGGCGGCGGCCTCACGGTTGCCCCAGCCCGATTCCGCTAGCGCGCGCCGCACCAGCTCGACCACCGCCGCATGCTCCACGGCGCCGGCCACCGCGATCACCGTCGCCGGCGGGACGTAATGATCGGCGTAGAACCGGCGGATCAGGTGCGGCTGCAACGCCTCGATCGACTCCTGCGTGCCCAGGATCGGCCGGGCCAGTGCCCGGTCGGCGAGCACCTGGCCATAGAAGTGCTCGATCGCCACGTCCGCCGGATCGTCCTCATGCATGGCGATCTCTTCCAGCACCACCTGGCGCTCGGACTCCACGTCCTGCGCGCGCATCAGTCCCGCGGTGACGACGTCCAGCACGACGTCCACCGCGATCGGCAGGTCGGCGTCGAGCACGTGCGCGAAGAAGCAGGTCGCCTCCCGCGCGGTGAACGCGTTCATCTCACCGCCGATGGCGTCGATCGACGCGTTCACCTCGAAGGCCGAGCGGCGTGCCGTGGCCTTGAACAGCAGGTGCTCCAGGTAGTGCGCGGCCCCGTGCTGCCGGGGCGTCTCGTCCCGCGATCCCGCACCGACCCAGACGCCGAACGCGGCCGAGCGGGACCCGGGCATGGCTTCGGTGATGATCCGCAGCCCGTTGCCCAGGACGGTGCGCTGCACCAGGGAGCCGGAGTCGCCCGGCAGGATCACCTGCGTGGACTCCGGCTCCTGGAGCGTGGCGGGGAGGTAGTCGCCAGGCGCTGCGTCAGTCAACCGCGACGGCTTCCGGGGCCGCCCCGGCCTCCTCCAGCACCGGGATCAGGGACAGCTTGCCGCGCGGGTCGATCTCCTTGATCTCGACCTGGACCTTCTGGCCCACCGCCAGGACCTCGTCGACGCTGTCGATCCGCTTCCCGCCGACCAGTTTGCGCACCTCTGAGATGTGCAGCAGGCCATCCTTGCCCGGCATCAGCGAGACGAAGGCGCCGAACGCGGTGGTCTTCACGACCGTGCCCAGGTAGCGCTCCCCCAGCTCCGGCATCGTGGGATTGGCGATCTGGTTGATCTGGGTCCGTGCCGCCTCCGCGGCCGCGCCCGACGTCGCGCCGATGTAGATGGTGCCGTCGTCCTCGATCGTGATGTCGGCGCCGGTGTCCTCCTGGATCTGGTTGATGATCTTGCCCTTCGGCCCGATCACCTCGCCGA
>CAZECO010000128.1:0-9420 GCA_964510455.1 uncultured Actinomycetes bacterium | reverse complement strand
TCACGGGCAACAGCGGGCATGCCTATCACGACAACTACGGCGATCAGATCCGCGCCTGGCTGGACGGGGACCAGTACCCCTGGCAGTCGACCCGGCCTGCGGTGGAGGCCGCGTCGCTGCACCGGTTGGTGCTGGCACCGGCCGGCGGTTGACGCGGCGGTCCTGCCCGTCAGCCGTTCTGCCCGTCAGCGGTGCTGCCCCTCAGCCGTCCTGCACCGGGAACCAGCCGTCGGCGGTGAGCACGGCGTCGACGGGTTCATCGTGCGCGTCGGTCGGGAGGGGATGGGCCATGACCTCGTGCCGGTGCACGACGGCCACCCGCAGCGGGCCGGCCGGCCACCGCGGCAGTCCGGCCAGGGCCCGGTCGTAGTAGCCGGCGCCGTGGCCCAATCGAGCCCCGTGGCGATCCGCCGCCAGCGCCGGGATGAGCATCACGACGACGGGATCGGCCAGCACCCCGTCCTCCGCGGTCCCGTGCGGCGCCTGCAACCCGTGGCGATCCGGCACCAGCGCAACCGTCGGGGACCACTCGATCCACTCCAGACCGCGCTCCGGCAGGGTCCGCGGCACGACGACGCGATCGCCGCGCGCCCTCGCCTGCGCCATGCAGGCCACGACATCGGGTTCGCCGGCGGCCGGGATGAAGGCCGCCACGGTGGCCCCGGGCCGCACCCCGTGCGCCGCGAGGAGCTTCCGCAGCGCCTGAGCGAGTGCCTCCCCCTCATCCGAGGGCGTGCCGGGCAGCCGCTGCCGGCGGTGGCGGCGCCGGATCTGCTCCTTGTCCATCGCATCAGCCTGACACGGACCGGTCCTTGATCAGTTGCGGTGGCGGGGCGGCCCTGCGACGTCGATAGGCTGGCCCGATGAGCGATCCCAAGATCCCAGCGGTGACCAAAGCAGTGATGCCGGTCGCGGGGCTCGGAACCAGATTCCTGCCGGCGACCAAAGCGACCCCCAAAGAGATGCTCCCTGTCGTGGACAAGCCGGCGATCCACTATGTGGTCGAGGAGGCCGTCGCGGCAGGGATGACGGATGTCCTTTTCGTCACCGGTCGCGGCAAACAGGCGCTGGAGGACCACTTCGACCGGAACTTCGAACTCGAGTCGGTCCTGACGGCGAAGGGCGACGAGGAGCGGCTCGGGCTGGTGCATGAGGCCACCGCGCTGGCGCAGATCCACTATGTGCGGCAGGGGGCTCCGCTGGGACTGGGCCACGCGGTGCTGATGGCGGAGCGCCACGTGGGCTCCGATCCCTTCGCGGTCCTGCTGGGCGATGACCTGATCGATCCCTCCCACCCGGTGCTGCAGCGGATGGTGCAGGTCCGCCAGCAGTACGGCGGCTCGGTCCTGTGCCTGATGGAGGTGCCGCGGGAAGACATCGCGCTGTACGGCTGCGCCGCGGTTCAGGCGACCGGGCAGGATGACGTGGTCCGCGTCACCGGTCTGGTGGAGAAGCCCGCACCCCAGGAGGCACCGAGCTCCTACGCGATCATCGGACGCTACCTGCTGGACCCGGCGGTGTTCGCGGCGCTGCACCGGACCGCGCCGGGCAAGGGCGGCGAGATCCAGTTGACCGATGCGATCGCCGAGCTGATCGATCAGCCCGCCGAGCAGGGGGGCGGCGTGCGCGGGCTGTTGTTCACCGGCAGGCGGTTCGATACCGGCGACCGCCACAGTTATCTGACAACCGTCATCCGCCTGGCGTGCGAGCGCGGGGACCTCGGTCCGCGACTGCGGATGTGGCTGCGAAACTACGTCGCGACCGAAATGCCCGAACAGTAGGGCATCATCGGAAAGTGCAGACTTATCGCGACTTCGTGTATGACGTACTGGGACCGATCGCAATGCTGCCCGTGCTCGAGGTCCCTATCACCGACGCTCTGGGGTGCTGCGCGGCAGAGGATGTCTCGGCGCGATCGGACGTCCCCGGGTACCGCCAGGCGGTCGTCGAGGGGGTGGCCGTGGCGGCGGGCGACGCGAGGAACGCCACCTCCGCCACCCCGGTGATCCTGCCGGTCTCCGAATCGGTTGCGGCCGGCGCCCCTGCTCCGCCGCTCCCGCCCGGGCACTGCGCACGGGTGGCTGCCGGCGCGCGCGTGCCGCAGAACGCGGTCGCGGTCATCAGTTCCATGGATTGTTATCTCGAAGAGCACAAGGTCGTCCTGAACCGCGCTCCCGTGCCGGGGGAGGGTCTGCGTGAGGTGGGCGGCCTTTTCGCTGAGGGTGATCCTGTCGTTGCACGGGGCGAGTACCTCGGCCATGTCGCCATCGCCCAGTTGGCGCAGACCGGCCATCCCCGCGTCAAGGTGCACCCACGGCCCCGGGTGGTCGTCGTGACCATCGGCTCCGAACTCGTCCGGGTCAGCGAAACTGCCGGTGACGGCCAGCTGCACGACGCTACGGGTGTGCTGCTGATGACGACGGCGATGAGACTGGGGGCGGACTGCCACCGCGTCGGCCCGGTCCCGGACGACCCGCGGGCGGTGCGAGACGCCATCGAGGATCAACTGGTGCGGGCGGACATGGTGGTGACTGCGGGCGGCATCGATACCAAGGACGACGTGCTGCGCAGGGAGCTGCTCAAAGCGAGCATCGCCCGCTTCGACGGCCCGGCGCTCGCGCCGTGCGGGCCGTACGGAGTCGGTCGGATCGGACCCGACGAAACCCCGATCGTGACCCTGCCCGGCGACCCCGCGGCGGCTCTGCTGGCGTTCCACGCGCTGGCCCGGCCGGTCATCGCCGCGATGCTCGGCCGGGATGTCCACAGCTCGGACGAGACGATCCTGCCGCCCCGAACCGCGCGGTCCGGCTCACGCGTCGTGCCCGGGACGTTCACCGACGGACGGTTCCGCGCGGTGGGCGCCGAGCCGCCGACGTTGCGGGAATTGGCGGGTGTCACCGCGATCGCGATCCATCATGCTGGCAACGATGTGGCAGAGGTGGTGGAGTGGCCCTTCTAGCTGTGCCGTGGCCTGTCCGCCTGACCGACAAGGACCTCGAGCTGCGGCCCCTGCGCCTTCGCGACGGTCGCAGCTGGCGCGAGCTGCGCGAACGCAACGCGGAGTGGTTGCGGCCATGGGAGGCGACGCTGCCGCACCCCGATCCCAGCACTGCGACGACATACGCCGCCATGGTCCGGCAGGGCAACCGGGAGGCGAAGGCCGGCCGTGCGCTGCCGTTCGGCATCTTCGTCGGCGGTCGGTTGACCGGCCAGGTCACCGTAGCCGGGATCGCCTGGAGCTCGTTGCGGACCTGCAGCATCGGCTACTGGGTCGATCAGCGATCCGCGGGGCGGGGGATCATGCCCCGCTGTGTGGCCATGGCGGGGGACTTCTGCTTCCGGCAACTGAAGTTGCACCGCATCGAGATCAACATCCGCCCCGAGAATGCGGCGAGTCTGGCCGTGGTCCGCAAGCTCGGGTTCCGGAACGAGGGTTTGCGGCAGCAGTACCTCCATATCGACGGGGACTGGCGCGACCACCTGTCGTTCGCACTGACGGCGGAGGAGCGCCCGCAAGGCATGCTGCGGTGGTTGCAGCAACAGCCGCACTCGCAGGGCGCACGAGTCACGCAATCGGGTGACTGAGGCGCAGCGAACCGCAGCCCCTGTTGGCCTGCGACACGCTGTCAGCCTCCGCTCGGCCATCGACCAAGACCCGTAGCCTGGGGGCTGTGACAGGCCTGGTGTACCTCGCGATCATCGCGCTATGGGTGGTGTTCCTCATACCGTGGCTTGGTCGGCATCGCGATGAGCAGAACGGCCGCCGATCGGCGGACCGGTACAACCGAGCAATGGACACCCTCGCCCGGAGCAGCGGCATCGGCATTCCGCATACCGATGAGGCTCCCGAGGTCCTGGGCGTCCCGGAGCCGGCCCACCAGGAGTCGGACGAGGCACCCACGACCATGGCACTGCCCACCGCCACCCAGGCATGGGGACTGGTGGCAGCAAGACTCGGCCGGTCCTCAACCGGCACGGCCGCCGGAGCCGCGAGGCGGCGCCGACGGGTGTTGGTGCTGTTGGCGGTCGGCCTTGCGGCTTCACTGGGGGCATCGCTCGCGGGCGTGCTGCCCGGGGCCACCCCGGCGATCTTCGTCGGGCTCCTGGTCAGCTACCTCACGGTCCTCATCCGACAGGCGCTGCGCGCCGGGGACTCCGGGGCCGCGCACAATCCGCAGACCGACCAGTACCGGGAGGCGTCCCGCAGGGCATCGGAGCAGGCGCGACGGCTCATCGCCGAGCAGCAGGCGGATGGCAGACAGTCGACACGGGGCTGGGACGCGGTCCCCACCACTCTCCCCACCTACGTCTCCAAGCCGAAGGCGTCGAAGGTCCCGCGGGTCGTCGATCTCACCGCGCCGGGCAGGCAATGGACCGGCGAGGCGATGGTGCAGCGCGCCCAGGAGGAGCGCCGCAAGGTGCAGATCGAGGCCGCGCAGGCCCAGTTCGACCGTGAGATGTCCGTCCTGGAGCGCGACCCGGTGACGGAGGTGGCCGAGTTGGCGAACCCCGTCGATCACCGGTCCAATCAGCGCTCGGCCTATCGGCGAGCTGCGAACGGTTGAGCTCCTCGGCCGCATTTCGATGCCGTCGCCAGCGTTGCTATCCTCATTCACGCAAGGGGCTGTGGCGCAGTTGGTAGCGCGTCTCGTTCGCAATGAGAAGGTCAGGGGTTCGAATCCCCTCAGCTCCACCGATACGCCAAGAGCCCGGGAGGTTCCCCGGGCCCTTGGCGTTTCGGTCGTAGAACGGGCGGGGATTCGGGAGGAGCCGCCCGGGGCGGGCGGCAACGGCTCCCCTCAGCTCCACCGAGATGCCACGGGCCCGGGCCCTGCGGGGAAGGCCGTCACGAGTGCCCCGATTCCCGCCGAGATCACGCCGACCCGGCGCAGGTCCGTCGGTCAGTAGGGCGGACGGAGGTCGGCGAACATGGGACGTGCCTCAGGTTGCGCGTCCAGAGGTCGGCGTCGTGCTCCTCGAAAGTCGCCGCGATGATGCAGCCGATCGGGTCGACACCGGGAGGGGAGCGAAGGTAGCGGTTCGCCAGCTTTCCGGCGCTCGCGGCGGGGATCTGATCCGTAGCAGCGGTCCATGGCGCGTTGTACGAGTCGCGAGTCCGTGACCGCTGCGCGCCGACTGCTGAAGCAGGCGGCCGTACTGCTCGTCGGTCAATGTGATCTGCGTGCGGTGGCTCACGGTTCCGACCGGCGGTTCACCGGCGATCGGCACACAGTGCAGGGCGCGACCGGTGCGGATGTCCGCGGTGCCGCGCGAGACTGGGGAGCGTGTTGATCGTGATGGCCGGGCCTCCCGGTTCCGGGAAGAGCGCCGTTGCCGCCGGGGTTGCTCGGGCGCTGGGCTGTGCACTGCTGTCGGTCGACCCCATCGAGGCAGCGATGTGGCGCGCGGGCGTCGGCCGCGACCAGCCCACCGGCCTGGCGGCGTACGTCGTCGCCGAGGCCCTCGCAGCCGAACAGCTGCTGATCGGCAACGATGCCATCGTCGATGCGGTCAACGATGTCGAGGTCGCGCGTGTGGCGTGGAGACAGCTCGCCGCCCGGCTCGAGATGCCGCTGGCATTCGTCGAGGTGTATTGCAGCGATGAACAGGAGCACCAGCAACGCTTGGCCGGCAGGCAGCGCGGAATCGACGGCTTCCCCGAGCCGACCTGGGAGTCCGTCATCGAGCGCCGCGACGGGTTCATCGGTTGGGACGACGACCGGGTGCGCGTCGACTCGATGCGTCCGCTGGCAGAGAATGTCGCGATCGTGCTGGAGCATCTCGGGCGTGCTCGGCGCCCTGGCAGCAGGTGAGGGACATCGAGTGATCCGAGCGCCTGCGTCCCCGGCCGCCCGGATCGCAGGGCGATGATCCGCCACCCGAACGCGCCCGCATGACAGACTGCCCCACGTGCGACGCATGCGATCACTGTCCATCGCCCTGGTGGCAGTCCTGTCACTGACCGCAGCAGCGGGGTGCTCCAACGACGAGGAAGCCCCGCCGGAGGTGGCGCATCCCTGGCCGTTGACCGGCGTCGACGGCTACCCCGAGGGCGATACGCGGCAGACCGTCACGGTCAAGATCGAGAACACGGAGGCGGGCAGACCCCAGCTCGGCGTCGGGATGGCCGACGTTGTTGTGCAGGAACTTGTCGAGGGCGGACTGACGAGGCTCGCGGTGATGTTCCACTCGCAGTATCCGGACAAGGCCGGACCCGTGCGATCGATGCGCGAGACGGATATCGGCCTGGTGCTGCCCACCGGCGGCACGCTCGCTGCGTCCGGAGGCGCGGACTCGACGGTGGCGGCGATCGAGGGCGCGGGCGTGCCGGTCGCCGTCGAGGGCGACACCGGGTTCTCCCGCGACAGCTCGAGGTCCTCCCCCTACAACGTGATGCTGAACGTCGCCGAATTGGCAGCATCCCTGCCGGCCTCCCCACCGCCGGGGCCATACCTTCCGTTCGGCGATCTTCCCGAGGGCGCCGAGGGCACCCCCGCCGCCTCCATCGATATGAGCTGGCCGGGCTCGGAGTCATCGTTCGCCTACGACGCCGCGACCAACCTCTGGGCCAGAACCGATCTGGACGATGCGGCTGACTTCTCCTTCACCAACGTGATCGCCCTAATCGTCCCGGTCACCTACGACGGGGAGACGGATGCGGCTGGCACCCCCATCCCCACGATGGTCACGACCGGATCGGGCACGGGCTACGTCGCCACTGCTGGAGAGGTGTTCCAGGTGGGCTGGTCGAAGGCTTCCAACTCCGCGCCCTGGAAGCTCACCTATCTGCCCCAGACCGAGGACGGGGAGTCTGCAGTGTCCACGCCGTTCACGCTGCCCGCAGGCCGAACCTGGATCTCGCTGCTTCCCGAGGACGGTGGCGATGCGTCGCTGACACCGCCCGTATCGCCGGCTCCGTCGCCGTAGGGCGGCTTACCGGTTGTCCGTCTCGAGCTCCGCATCCCGCTGCGCCATCCGGGCAAGTCGGGCGTTGTAGGCGCGCAGTTCGGCGTCGCCGTCCCGGTCGGCCGCCCGGTCGATCCTGCGGGCCAGGCGCTCGTCGCTGCGGGCCCATTGGATTGACAGCGCCACCATCACGATAAGGGTCGGGATCTCGGCGAGCGCCCAGGCGATGCCGCCGGCTGTGTAGGTGTCAGCCGCCGGATCGGTCAGCCAAGGCGGCTGGATCAGCCCGTACCATTCCTGGCCAAGGGGCTCGGTCATCATCATCAGCGCGATCCCGAAGAATGCGTGCAGGGCCAAGGACAGCAGCAGGACGATCAGCTTCAGCCAGTACGGGTTCTGGCGAGCCGTCGGGTCGATGCCGATCAGCACCCAATAGAAGAGGTACCCCGAGGCCACGAAGTGGATCTGCATCGCCAGGTGGCCGAGGTGGTTGCTCATCAGCGCGGGGAACAGGCCGGTGAAGTACAGGACGTAGACGCTCAGCACGGAGATGCCCAGCACCGCCGCCGGATGCGTGATGAACCGTGCCGCCGGCTGGTGCAGCCCCCACAGGATCCACTCGCGCGGACCCCGGTCGCCGGTCCGGTTCGGCCTGATCGCGCGCAGCGCCAGCGTGATCGGCGCACCGAGGACCAGGAAGACCGGGGCCAGCATCGCGAGGATCATGTGCTGCAGCATGTGCAGGCTCAACGACACCACGCTGTAGGCCGCGATCAGGCCGGACGTCGCCCACACGATGAGCAGCATGCCGATCACCCAGGAGACCGTGCGTCCCCACGGCCAGCGGTCTCCGCGGCGGAGCAGCGTGGCAACCCCCCAGCCGTATCCGAGAAGCCCGACGCAGCACACGACGAGCCAGAACGGCTCCGGGTGCCAGCCACCGAGCACCGAGGAGACGGTCGGCGGCGGTGGGAAGGGGAACCCCAGCATCTCCTCCTGCGGCGACGCGAGGGGCACCGGGATGCGGGTGTTCGGTGTGCGGGTCAGGGCGACAGCAACACCCACGGCGGCCCCGAGCAGGACGGCCTCGGCCACCAGCCAGCGCCAGATGCGCAGGCTGCGCACCGGACTGCTGGGCGCCGTGGCCACGGCCCGCCGGGCATGGACGGCGACATAGGCCAGCACCGCCAACAGGGCGATCTTGACCACCACCAGCCATCCGTAGCCCGTGGTGAACAGATCCCCGGGCTGTTCGACGCGTGCATAGGCGCTGCCCGCGCCGCTTGCCGCCAGGGCCACCAGGGCGATCGTGACGAGCGTGGTGAAACGCGGGAACATCGTGCGCTGGCCGGGATCTCGGCGCAATACATGCCAGGCCACGGCCACCAGGCTGCCGAGCCACGCGGCAGCCGCCGCTGCATGGACCAGCCCGGACGTGATCGCCAGGCCGTGGTCGCCCAGGCCGTGGCTGTGCCCTGTCACGCTGGGGACCACCACGCCGGCGGTCGCGACGACGAGCAGGGTCAATGCCGATCCGGTCCGGCTCACCCAGGGGGTGGCGGCCGCGACGATCGCCCCGCACACCGAAGCGATGAAGAAAGCGGTGTTCGTATCGACCGCGAACAGATAGGTGCCCAGGACGCCGGGGTCCAGCGCGTCGTGCAACGGCAGGCCGACCATCATGGCGTGGTTGAACAACATCGTGGCGGTGGCGGCTATCCACCAGGCCAGCGCCGCCCATCCTGCCCGCTGGACGTCGCGCCTCCCGATCCGAGACAGGATCCCGTTGCGACCCGACGGCGCCAGGAGGGCGCCCGTCAGCAGCCAGCCGACAGTCAGCGTCGCGCTGCTGATCGCCAGTGCGCGCGAGATGGGCAGGCCCCACCCGACGATCGGCCCCGGATCGCTGGCCCCCGGCGCGGGACCGGCCCACCAACTGCCGGCAATGGCCAGACCGCCGAACAGGCCCGTGGCGATTGCCAGCGGGAGCAGCCAGATCCAACGAGTGGACAACTGGCCGGCGGACGCGCTCCGCTGCGCATCGGGCCGCGGCGAGATCGTCGCTCGAGTCACCTACCCAGGGTAGGCGGGCTGTCGTGCGGCGCTGTTCACGGATGGGCGTCCGTGCGGGCGGGTGATCCGGGTGGCCAACGTCATCCTGTGCGGTCGCCAGCGCAACGACCCGCCGTGCCTGCGCTGCTGTCGCGTAGTCGGAGAGCCGAGCTTGCCGGGGGAGACGACAATGCAGCTGCGAGGGCCAACGCCTATCGACCCAGGCGCGGCTTGGACGGAGTCGCCCGCCGTTGCGTGGGCGTGCTGCGCGCCCGGCCCGGGTGTTGCGGGTCGGGTGCGAAGCGTTGTTGGTGGGTGGTTATCGGATGCGGGGCAGGATCCACCAGGCGGGGTGTTCCAGCGCCCGGTCGTGGGGCTTCTCGTCCCCGGGGTCCCGTTTGATGAGTTGCCAGTCGCCGAGCTCGACCTGCCGGTGGTGGACGAAGCAGAGGCTGGCGAGGT
>CAZECO010000127.1:3718-9517 GCA_964510455.1 uncultured Actinomycetes bacterium | reverse complement strand
GCTCAGGCTGCTGCAGCAGGAGCCGCAGCCAGTGCGCTGCCGGCGACCCAGGAGTCCCACGACTGATTCCACACGGTGATGCCGTTGCCCAGGTTCTGGCTCCGGCCGGTGTTGATGACCTGCACGACATCGCCCACCTTGGCGTTCTCGTAGAACCAGGCCGCATTGGCGGTGCTCATGCCGACGCAGCCGTGGCTGACGTTGGCAACGCCTTGCGAGCCCACACTCCAGGGCGCCGCGTGGACGAATTCCCCGGAGCTGGTGATGCGCAGCGCGTAGTCGACATCGAGGCGGTAGTACTCGGGGTCGTTCTTGCTGACGCCGAGTGTCGCGGCGTCCATGATGACGTGCCGCTCCTTCGACATGACCACCTTGATGCCGCTGCGCGTCTCCCAACCGGGTTTGCCGGTGGTGATCGGCATGGTGCGGACAACAGCCCCATCGCGCCGAACCGTCATCTGGTGGGTGGCAGCATCCGCAACGGCGATGACCGAACTGCCGATCTGGAAGGACATCGCCTTGTCCTCCAGCACGAACAGGTCGGGCTCGGTCTCGGTGCCCCGCAGGTTGGCCGCCACCGAGACCTTCGTGCCGGCAGGCCAGTACTCCTTGGGCCGGTAGGAGACCGTCTGCCCGCCGGTCCAGCTCCAACTGCCTTCGACCGGCACCGAGGTGGTCAATGCCAACTGACTCTCCACCGCGGCCTTGTCGGCCACTGGCTTGCTGAACCTGACGCTGACCGGCATCCCGACCCCGTATGTCGCACCGTCGGACAACGAGAAGGAGTAGCCGTTGACGTTGGAGGGCGTCATGGTGGTGAAGGATGAGTCGCTGACCACTTCGCTGCCGTACCGGTCGACCGCAGCCGCCTTGACCGTGTACTGCGTGGACATCTCCAGCGCCCGCGCCGGGACGTGCCACTCGGTTCCGCCGTTGCGCAGCTCCCCGGGCACCGGGGCGCCGGTGGGATCGGTGATCGCCACAGAGGTCAGGCGCCCCTGGTCGGCGCGCAGCACCAGTTCGCTGCGGAAGTCGACCTCTGTCTGCCCGAGGAACTCGGCGGCGAGGATTGCCTGGCTGGCGTCCGGAACCGCGGCTGTCCGCACTTCGAGGGATGGCGCACAAGCGCTCAGCAGCATGCACCCTGCTGCGGCAGCGCCAACGGCCAGCCGGGTCCCTTTGGTCCTCGAAACACGCACTTCGTCGCCTCCGCGCACAGAAACAGGGCCAGCCACGACGGACCTGGCCATACCAGTCTAAGACGGCTTGCGGCTTTTCAGCGACGAAAGGCCGCACGATCAGTGGGCGTGCGGGCCCCAGTAGTACTCGAACAACCATCCTGCCGCAGCGAACACCACCGCGATCGCCCCGAAAGCCAGCAGCCAACTGGCAAAGATGAACCCGAGGCCAACCATGAAGCAGGCGAAGCCGAGGATCAACGGCCACCAGGAGTGCGGGCTGAAGAACCCGTATTCGGGATCGGCCTCGTCGATCTCGCCGTCGAGGCGGTCCTCCGGACGGGGGTAGACCCGCTTGGAGGTGAACAGCACGTAGTAGCCGACGATGAGCGCCAGGAAGCCCGTGAACAGCAGCAGCGGCGTGCCGATCGTCCAGTCCTGCGACAGCCAGGCGTACGCACCCGTGACCAGCAGGAAGAAGACCGCACCGGCCGCGAACAGCCAGCCTTCAATCTTCATCGGTTGTCCTCCTTGCCCGGATCGTCGAGTACCTGCACCGGTTGGCCGCCGGCGACGTCGTCGAATGTCTTGGACTTCGCAACAGCGCCCGCCGCGTACTCCGGATGATGCAGGTCGAAGGCGGGCCGCTCCGAGCGGATCCGCGGCAGCTCGATGAAGTTGTGCCGCGGCGGCGGGCATGAGGTCGCCCACTCCAGCGATGCGCCGTAGCCCCAGGGGTCGTCGACCTCCACCTTGGGCGCGTGCCGCATCGTCTTGTAGACGTTGTACAAGAAGATCAACGTGGAGATCGTGAGCAGCGCGGCCCCGACCGTCGAGACGCGGTTCAAGGTCGTGAAGTTGTCGCTCTCCAGATAGTCGCCGTACCGGCGCGGCATGCCCTGCACGCCGAGCCAGTGCTGGATCAGGAAGGTCACCTGGAATCCGATGAACAGGAACCAGAACTGGATCTTCCCCAACCGCTCGTCGAGCATCTTCCCCGTCCACTTCGGCCACCAGAAGAAGTAGGCGGCGAAGGTCAGGAACACCACGGTGCCGAACACCGTGTAGTGGAAGTGCGCCACGACGAAGTAGGAGTCCGAGACGTGGAAGTCCAACGGCGGGGAGGCCAGGATGACGCCGGTGAGACCGCCGAAGAGGAAGGTCACCATGAATCCGCACACCCACAGCATCGGCGTATCGAACGAGATCGAGCCCCGCCACATCGTGCCGATCCAGTTGAAGAACTTCACACCGGTCGGCACCGCGATCAGCATGGTCATCAGGGCGAAGAACGGCAGGTACACCGAGCCGGTGACGTACATGTGGTGCGCCCACACCGCCATCGACAGGGCGGCGATCGCGATCGTCGCGAACACCAGGCCCTTGTAGCCGAAGATCGGCTTGCGGCTGAAGACCGGGATGATCTCGCTGGCGACGCCGAAGAACGGCAGCGCGAGGATGTAGACCTCGGGATGGCCGAAGAACCAGAACAGGTGCTGCCAGAGGATCGCGCCGCCGTTCTCGGGGTCGAAGACCACCGAGCCGTAGCTGCGGTCGATCGCCAGCACGATCAGCGCCGCCGCCAGCACCGGGAAGCACATGATCACCAGAATGCTGGTGATCAGGGTCGTCCAGGTGAAGATCGGCATCCGGAACATCGTCATGCCCGGCGCGCGCATGGTGAAGATCGTGGTGATGAAGTTCACCCCGCCCAGGATCGTGCCCAGCCCGCCCATGGCCAGCCCGATGAGCCACATGTCGGCACCGACCTGGGGGCTGTGCAGCGCGCCCGACAGCGGCGTATAGGCCGTCCAGCCGCCGGCGAAGGCCCCCCCGGGCGTGATCAGGCTCAGCGACACGGTGAGTCCGCCGAAGAAGAACAGCCAGAAGCCGAACATGTTCAGCCGCGGGAAGGCGACGTCGGGGGCGCCGATCTGCAAGGGCATGATCACGTTGCCCAGCCCGACGAACAGCGGCGTGGCGAACAGGAACAGCATGATCGTGCCGTGGATCGTGAACAGCTGGTTGTACTGCTCCAGCGACACGAACTGCATGCCCGGGCTCACCAGTTCCGCCCGGATGACGACGGCCATCACACCGGCGATCAGGAAGAACCCGAACGACTGGATCAAGTACATGTAGCCGATGACCTTGTGGTCGGTGGAGGTGATCCACGACACGATGGTCCGGCCCAGCTTCGGGTTCGACCGCGGCTCGTAGGTCGGCGCCGCAGTTTCGCGGGGCGGCTCGGCAAGAATCGTCACGACTGCCTCCTGACATCGCCCTCATCGTTGACCCTCGGCGAAGCCAGTTGGCCCTCCTGGCCGTTGGCCTTCAGCTCCGCGATGTGGTCGTCGAACTCGTCGCGGGGCACGACCTTCACCGTGAACAGCATGCGGGAGTGATCCGTGCCGCACAGTTCGGCGCACTTGCCCGCGAACTCCCCGATCTTGTTCGGCGTCACCTGGAACGTGTTCGTCTGTCCCGGCACGACGTCGAGCTTGAACAGCCAGGCCGGCACCCAGAACGAGTGCAGGACATCCGGGCTGCCCAACTCGATCTGCACCTTCTCATCCACCGGCAGCCACAGGGTCGGATTCTCCTGCGGGGTGCCGACCTCGAAGGCGTTGTCATCGACGTAGTTGAAGGTCCAGCTCCACCGGAAGCCGATGACCTGGACGGTGTTGTCGTAGTCGTCGCTGATCTTGGTCAGCTCCGTCTGGTCGCGCAGCGCGAAGGCGAAGATGCCGAAGACCATGATCAGCGGCGCCAGGGTGTACAGCGCCTCGATCGGGATGTTGTACCGGATCTGCTCCGGCATCGGGTCGGTGGGCTTGCGCCGGCGATAGGCCACGAAGGACCACAGCATCAGCCCCCAGGTGAAGATCCCGACCGCCCAGGCAGCGATCCAGGAGCCCTGCCAGAAGCTCTCGGTGATGCTCGCCTGCTCGGTGGCCGGTTCCGGAAGGTCCAGGAACGCGATTTCGTTGGCCGAGCAGCCGGCCAGCCCGATGACCGCCACCGCGGCCAGGAGGGCCAGCCCTGCCACCCGCGTGCCGCGGGGCACCGTTCCGCGGGACCGATCAGCGTTCACCGTTCGCCCTCCTGTTGACAACGCCCCCCAGCTTGCCGGTCGGAACCTCGGAGGTTCGAGGGGAGTCGCTGGAGAGGTCTACTGCGGCAGACTATCGCAAAGGCAGGTCGGCCTAGGCGCAAGGGTGGCGCATTACTGTGGCGATGTGGCGAGGATTACCGACACGGATCCGGCGGATTCCCAGGCCGGCCGGGGACTGACCGCTGAGCAGGAACCGCCCGTCCGGATTGCGGCGTGGACGCCGCCGGGATTCTTCGACGCCGCCGCCGGCCTGCCGCCGAGCCCCGAGGCCGCGCAGTGGCTCGCGGCCGGGTGGCGCAATGCGTGGGCCGACCCGGTCGGTCGGCACGAATGGGCGGCCCGCAGCCGCGCGGTGCTCGATGAGAGCCGCAGCAGGTTCGCCCGGTTCCTGGGCTGTTCGGCGTCGGAGGTCTGGTTCGCACCGAACGCCGATGCGGCCCTGGCCACGGCCGTGACAGCCATCGCCGCCGGGCGGGCGGACAGCGCGCACCCGGTGGTGGTCACGGCGGTGGAGCGGCTCTCGGTGCTGCGCGCGGTCGATGCCCTGCCGGCCGGGACCCCGGTGGTGACGCTGGGGGTGTCGGAGCACGGCCGCCTCGATCCGGCGGCCCCGCAGCTGCGGGGCCCGGCTCGCCTGATCGCGCTGCAGGCGGCCAACCGGGAGATCGGGACCAGGCAGCCGGTCGCCGAAGCCGCCGAGGTCGCGGATCCGGGCGCCGTCCTGCTGGTGGACGCCTCCGCGGTGCGCTGCCGGGCCGACCTGCCGAAGCGGTGGGACTGCATCGTGCTGGACCCCGCGATGTGGGGCGGGCCGGCCGGTGTCGCGGTGCTGGCCTGCCGGAGCACCGCGCCGTGGACGCCCGCGCCTCCGGCAACCTCCCCCGACCGCTTCCCCGGCCGCGTTCCGGCGCCCCTCGCGGCCGCCGCGGCGATGACGCTGCCCGCCGAGGAGCAGGACGCCGAGGAGCGGCGGATCCGGGCGCTGGGCGACTGGTTCGGCGCCCGCGTCCGTGCCACGATCCCCGATGCGGCGGTCCTGGGCCCGGACCGCGATCGGCTGGCCCACATCGTGTCGCTGTCGCTGTTGTACGTCAACGCCGAGCAGCTCGTCGACGAGCTGGACCGCCGCGGCTTCGCCGTCCACTCCGGCAGCGCGTGCACCTCCGACACCCGCCGGCCCAGCCACGTGCTGACCGCGATCGGGGCGCTCACCCATGGCAACCTGCGGGTGTCCCTGCCCCCGGGCTGCACCGCCGAGGATCTGCGGGCGCTCGCCGATGCCCTGGCCGAACTGGTGGCGGCCCAGCGGATCGAAGCGGGCGTGGCGTGACCGGCACCGTCCTCGATGAGCGGGGCAGGCCCTGCCCGCTGCCGATCATCGCCCTGGGGCGCGCCCTGCGCACGCTGCCGAGCGGGGAGCAGGTGACGCTGCTGGCCGACGACCCGGTCGCCGCCACCGATGTACCGGCGTGGTGCTCGTTGGTGGGCGCCCGGCTCATCGAGGCC
>CAZECO010000127.1:0-3618 GCA_964510455.1 uncultured Actinomycetes bacterium | reverse complement strand
TCGGTGACCCGGTGGAACATCGTCTCCCCGCAGATCAGCCCGCCGAGCTCCACGCACAGCAGGCCGCCCGCCAGCGCGCCGTCGCGCCACACCTCGACGGTGTGCGCCCAGCCCAGGTCGAACAGCCGGTCGTAGCCGTCCCGATAGTCGCGGGAGATCCATCCACCGGGCCGCGCGGGATCGGCACACCCGGCCAACACCTCGTGGAACGCCTGATCGATGGAGACCTCGAATGCCGCGGCGCTGCGACGCAGCGAGCGCGCAGCGTGGAAGCCCTCGATCGGCACGACGCCGCGCGGATCGGGGCTGTACCACAGGAGTCTGCGTCCCTGCGGCATCGCGAACAGCCCGCCGCGGTAGCCGGCGAGCATCGTCGCGGGAGCCAGGTCGCCTCCCGCAGCCAGCACCTCGTGGTGCGGCGCGGCCGTGCTGGGGTCGGGCAGCGCCCACCGGCACGGGCCGGGGTCGATCGGCACACCTACCCCGCGCAGGCCGGCAGGTGCCCGGCGATGTCGGCTGCCGCCTGTGGTCCGTAGAACTCGGCGAACCGGGTGGCGAACCGGCCGCGCTGCAGGTCGTACTCCTGCGTTCCGACGGTCTCGATCACCAGCGTCGCCAGCATCGAGCCGACTTGCGCGGCGCGCTCCTGCGACACCCCCCACGCGACTGCGGCGAGGAATCCGGCGCGGAAGGCGTCGCCGACACCCGTCGGGTCGGTCCTGTCGCGCTCCGGCGGGACCTTCACCTCGACCGGATCCGCGCCCGCGCGCTCTACCCGCACGCCGTCGGGACCCAGGGTGGTAACCCGCGTGCCGACCTTCGCCAGAACCTGTGAAGCGGTCCAGCCGGTCTTCTGCTCCGTGAGCGCAGCCTCGTACTCGTTGGTCAGCAGGTAGGTCGCGCCCGCGATCAGGCGCTTGATCTCGGGGCCGTCCATCCGGGCCAGCTGCTGGGAGGGGTCCGCGGCGAACGGGTAGCCCCGATAGCGGCACTCATCGGTGTGGCGCAGCATCGCCTCGGGGTCGTTGGCGCCGACCACGACCAGGTCCGCGCCCCCCCGCGCCGCGGCGAGGGGATGCAGCTCGATGACCCGCGCCTCGGACATCGCCCCGGCGTAGAACGTCGCGATCTGGTTGTGGTCCGCATCGGTGGTGCACACGAACCTCGCGGTGTGATGCACCTCGGAGATATGGACACCGCCGGTGTCGACACCGTGCCGCTCGAGCCAGGCACGGTACTCCTCGAAGTCCGCGCCGGCGGCGCCCACGAGCACCGGCGACAGCCCCAGCGACCCCAGTCCGAAACAGATGTTGGGCCCGACGCCGCCGCGGCGGACCTGCAGGTCGTCTGCGAGGAAGGACAGCGACAGCGTCGACAGCTTGTCGGGGACCAGGGACTCGGTGAACCGGCCGGGGAACGTCATCAGGTGGTCGGTGGCGATGGAGCCGGTGACCAGGATTCTCATGCTGCGCCTCCCCCGCTGGGCTGTGGCCCACATGCTAGCGCCGGGGCCGAGGTACGCCGCGAGGCTCCCCGCCTCGCGGCGGGGAGCCTCAGCAGCCGTGCCTCAGTGGAACGAATCGCCGCAGGCGCAGGAGCCGGTGGCGTTCGGATTGTCGATCGTGAAGCCCTGCTTCTCGATGGTGTCGACGAAGTCGATCACCGCGCCGCCCAGGTACGGCGCGCTCATGCGGTCGACGACGACGCTCACGCCGTCGAAGTCATGCACCTTGTCGCCGTCGAGGCTGCGGTCGTCGAAGAAGAGCTGGTAGCGCAGGCCCGAGCATCCGCCCGGCTGCACCGCGATGCGCAGAGCCAGGTCGTCGCGGCCCTCGGCATCGAGCAGGTTCTTCACCTTCGATGCGGCCTGATCGGTGAGGACTACGCCGGACAAGGTCTCGGTTGCGTTGGTGGTCATGCTGCTCCTTGCTGTGGTGGGTCACGCATCACGTGCAACAATCGTGCGCCCGCAGCGCATTCCGCGTAGGTCAAGGATGGCACACGTACAGGGGCCTCGACCACCGCGAACCGTCAGCGGGACCAGGTCCGCGCCGCCCGCGCCGCCAGGTCCGCAAGGAGCGCCGGACCGTGCTCCACCGCCTGCGCCTGCAGGCCCGGCCCCGCCGGACCATCGGGGTCCAGGATCGAAAACGCCCCGCTCACCCCGATCGCCATCCACTCCCGGCGTGCGACCTCCAACCGCCCAGTCAGGACCAGCACGGGCCTGCCCTGCGCCATGGCCGCCCGGCAGACCCCGGTGATGACCTTGCCGTGCAGGCTCTGCCAATCGAAACAGCCCTCCCCCGTGATGACGAGGTCGGACGCGAACACGGCTTCGGAGAACCGGCAGGCGTCGAGCACCCACTCGATTCCGGGCACCCTGCGCCCGCCGAGGTGGATCAGCGCGAAACCCAGGCCGCCGGCGGCCCCCGCCCCGAGCGCCACCGCGGGACTGCGGCCGTCGGCCAGCCTGCCGCAGGCGTGGGCGAACCTGGTCAGGGACTCCTCCAACCGTTCGACCAGCACCGGATCCGCGCCCTTCTGCGGACCGAACCCGCGGGCCGCGCCGCGCGCGCCGAGCAGCGGATTGTCCACATCGGAGGCGATGACCAGATCGACGCCCGCCAGCAGCGCGGCCGCCGGGGCCAGATCCACCGTGGCGATGCGGGCGAGGGCGGCACCGCCGGCCGCCATGGCCGATGTCGCGTCGCGGCCTGCTTCGTCGGCTGCTGTGGCGCCCAGCCCTGCGAGCATGCCCGCCCCGGCGTCCGTGGTGAGCGTGCCGCCGAGCCCCACCACGATCCTTCTCGCCCCGGCGGACAACGCCTCGCGGATCAGGGGCGCCACGCCGGCGCTGCTCGCATCGCCCGGATCGCCCCGCTGGTGGGGATCGCCTGCGGCCTGCGCAACCTCCAGGTACGCCGTCGGCCCCGGGTCGTCCGCCACGAGCAGGATCTGGGCGGCCGCGGGCCGGCCCCAGGGCCCGGTGGTGGCCACCGGTCGCAGTTCGCCGCCCAGCGCGACCGCCAGCGTGGACACGAATCCCGGACCGCCATCGGACAGCGGCCGCAGCAGGATCTCATCGGCCGGCGCCGTGCGCAGCCAGCCATCGGCGATGGCGGCGGCGGCCCGCGGCGCCGTCATGGAGCCCGTGAACGAATCCGGGGCGATCAGCACACGCATGGCGCAGACGCTACCCGCCGGTTCGCGGCCCGGCGCTGCCCGTGTCACGATCGTTGGCATGGTCGAACTGCAGACGTTCGTCGGGCCCGAGCCGACACCGCTGGCACTGCTGCTGCTGGGTCGCGAACGCGATCCGGGCAGCGAGCGCGGCGTCGAGTGCCCCGGTGATCTGCCGGCGCCCTCGGACCCCGATCTCGTCGCCCGCGCGGCCGCGGCGAAAGCGGCGCTGGGCGAGACGGTCTACGTCCTGGGCCACCACTACCAACGGGAAGAGGTCATCGCGTTCGCCGACGTCACGGGCGACTCGTTCAGACTCGCGCAGATGGCCGCCGCCCAGCCGCACGCCCGGTACGTCGTGTTCTGCGGGGTGCACTTCATGGCCGAGTCCGCCGACATCCTCACCGGCGACGACCAGCAGGTGATCCTGCCGGACCT
>CAZECO010000126.1:0-9586 GCA_964510455.1 uncultured Actinomycetes bacterium | reverse complement strand
CCATGTCGTCGGCGAGGATGCCGCCGAGCTGGTGGTCCCAGAGGAACGACAGCCACTGGTAGCCGTCGAGCTGGTAGTGCCGCAGGGTGGCATCGAGCGCCGACGGGGGCTCCGGGTGCGGCAGCTGGTCGAGGGTGAGCAGCGCCCCGACCGACCTGGCCCAGCGCTCGCTCTGGTGGGCGACGACCCCGAGGGCGACGAGCTCCTCCCACAGGCCCGCCTGGTACCGGTTCAATCGCGGCCGGTCCGATTCGTGATCCTGCAGCGCCCGCGCCTCCTCGAGGATGCGGCGCAGGGTGTGCAGCTCCGGAGCGTCCACGACGAACCACGTCCCGTCGTCCAGGACGAGCCGCTCCTCGCCCTGGGCCACAGCGGTGAGCAGGGTGGCGAGGGGCACCTCCCGTCCACCGACGGTGACCAGGATTCCGAGGTCGAACCAGTCCCGGTGGTGGCCGCCGTCGGGCTGCTCGACATCGTGGGTGGACACGGTCACGACCGGAGGTTCGGTGACCTCGACGTAGTCCAGCGGCGTGCCGGCGACCGTGACGTCGACATCATCCCGGGCGATCAGGGCGGGCAGGACGTCCCGGGCGAACGCGACCGTCGCCCACCCCTGCAGGACGGTCTCGGGTGCGACGCCGGGGCGCGACATGCCCGGCATCGGGACCCGCAGCCCGGGCGCCGCGTCGAGGACGTCGAGGCTGGCCAGCAGCGACTCCTCGGCGGCGGCATCCCGCACCGCCGTCCAAGCGTCGGGGGCGGATGCGCCGGTGTTGAGCAGGGGGACGTCGATCGCCTCGGCACCCACGGTATAGCGGAACATCCAGCGCAGCCGGGTGCGGTGGCCCTCCTCGAAGGCCGCGTGGAGGGCGAGTCGCGGCGGGGCGACGGTGGGGAACTCGACGCTGCCGTCGGAGGACTCGACCCGGGCCCGCTGACGCAGCGCGGGGTAGTAGCGCGTGAGGAACCGGGACGCGTCCCGGGCGGGGACGACAAGGGGGTCGACCGAGTCGATCAGGCCGGCCAGCGGGGCCGTCAGGGGCTTGGCCAGCCGCGCGAGCACCAGTCCATGCGGTGCACGGACGAAGACGCCATGCGGAGGGTCGCCGACGCTGACCGGCTCGCCCTCCGCGCCGGGCACCTGCAGCGAGGTCGTCACAACGAAGTCGCCCGACGCCCCGCGCGTCACGTCGAGCACCATTGCCGCGGGCTCCGGCGAGAGGTGGACGGGTTGGTAGCCCTTGTTGCCCGTCACGAGGACGACACCCGCTGCCACCGCGTCATCGAGCAGGCCCCAGATGGCGGGGCCCACCACATCGGCGGAGACCCACTGTGCCGTGCTGCTGAAGTAGTACGAGCGCGCGCGGATCCGCTCGGCTGTCAGGATCGCCGCGAGTGCTGCCTGGTGGGCGGGGTCGATCCGGAGCCATCCGGAGGTGTACTGCACGTCGGACCAGCTGATGCCGCTGCGGATCCAGCCTCCGGCCGCGCCGGGGACCACCGGGCGCAACAGCAGGCGCGAACCGCGCTTCCCGCCGGGCTGGCGCACGGACGAGGCGGGCGCCACTTCGAAGAGCAGCGCGAGCGGCGTCGTGCCGGCTTGCGGGCGGGCGGGCTCCGGGCCCCGCACGACGGGGTCGAGCAGGGCCTCCCATGCAGGCGCGTCCGCGTGCGCCCCTCCGGCCGCCGCTTGCGCCTGTGCCTCGAGGATGACCGCGACGACGTGCTTGCAGCTGTCGCCCATCGGGCAGCTGCAGTCGCTGATGATGACGACGTCGGTGCCGTCGCCGAGTGCTGCGTCCCCGCCCCACGATTCGACCGCGACGAAGGTCGTGTACATGCGGCTTCCGTGGACATCCGCCACCAAGGACGTTGCGTCCGGTCCGCTGCGCAGGCTCTGCACGGCCCCGTTGCGCTGGTAGGCGGCAGCGCGCCGGACGGAGGTGGTCCCGAACAGGGCCTCCAGCTCCGGGCGGGTCAGGTGCCGGATCCATTCCGGAGGCCGTACGTCGCTGCGTTCTGCGCTCATGGTGTCTCCCTCGTCCCATCCCGCACGTCCAGCGACAGCGACGGCCTCGCGGCCCCAGGTCCCGCACCACCGGGTGAGGCGTGGAAGTCGGCCCGGCGGTGGGACGGCCTCCGCGCCGCTCCGTTGGGCTCGAAGCGGCAGGGCTGGCCACAGCCTAGTCGCCTCGACGGCGGGGTTCCGAAGGGCCGAGGCGACCAGCCTCGACGGAGGTCCAGCCAGCCACACGGCAGACGGTCGGCTTCGGGAAGGGCGCTGGTCGTCACCGCGTTCTCAACCGGCCGGTGGGTGGTAGGCCGCCGCGGACTCACGAATCAGCAGCCACCCTGGTGTCGACCACCGCGTCCTATCGAGCATCGACACGGTAACGTTCGCCCCGCATTGCAGCACTTTGTCCCGGACCTGTGCAAAAGTGCGCCTGTGGTGGACGGCCCGGTCCTGCGCGTGCGCGGGGTGACCAAGAGCTTCGTGGGCAACGTCGTGCTGCACGACGCCGACCTGGACGTGCATGCGGGCCAGGTCGTGGGCATGGTCGGGGAGAACGGGGCCGGCAAGTCGACGCTGATGAAGGTGCTCGCCGGCGTGTACCAGCCCGACACCGGCACCATCGAGCTGGACGGCCAGCCGGTCACCTTCAGCCATCCCGTCCAGGCCCAGCGCGCGGGTCTGGCAACGGTCTTCCAGGAGTTCAACCTCCTGCCCGAGCGCACGATCGCGGAGAACATCTATCTCGGCCGGGAGCCGCGCATCGGGCCGCTGGTCAACACCGGCCGGATGGAGCGCGACGCCGCCGAGCTGCTCGACGGCCTGGGGATCCGCGGCCTGCGCGCCTCCCGCCGGGTCCGCTCCCTGTCGGTCGCCGAGCAGCAGATCGTCGAGATCGCCAAGGCCGTCAGCTTCGACGCCCGCGTCATCCAGATGGACGAGCCCACAGCCGCCCTGGCCGACCACGAGGTGGAGCTGCTCTACACGATCATTCGCGAACTCACCTCGCGCGGTGTCGCCATCATCTACGTCTCCCACCGCCTGCGCGAAGTGCTGGACCTGTGCGACACGATCACGGTCCTCAAGGACGGCCACCAGGTGGACACCATGCCGGCTGCCGGACTGGACGAGGGGACACTGATCCGTCTCATGGTCGGTCGATCGATCTCGTCGTTCTTCCCGGATCCTGTCCCGGGCACCAGCGTCGGCTCGAGCTGCGCGGGGCCGGCAACGGCTACGTCGACTCCATCGACCTGACGCTGTGCGGCGGCGAGATCGTGGGCGTCGCCGGGCTGCAGGGCTCGGGCCGCACCGAACTGCTGGCGGCGATCTTCGGCGTGGACCCCTTCACCCGCGGCGAGGTGCTGGTGGACGGCACGGCGGTGGACCTGCGCACGCCGCGCGCGGCCATCCGGGCCGGTCTGGCGCTGGTCACCGAGGACCGCAAGGCCACCGGGCTGGCGCTGCAGCAGTCGATCCTGGACAACGTGCTCGGCGTGGTGCACGCGGTCCTGCCCCGCCGGCGGGCGGCGGCCCGGCGGGAGGTCCCGGCCCTGCTCGGCTCGCTGGCGGTCGCGGCCAGGTCGCTGTCCCAGGAGGCGCAGTTCCTCTCCGGCGGCAACCAGCAGAAGGTCGTGCTCTCCCGCTGGCTGACCATCCAGCCGGGCGTCGTCCTGCTTGACGAACCCACCCGCGGCATCGACGTGGGCGCCAAGCACGCCATCTACCAGGTGATGCGCGGCCTTGCCGCGCAAGGCGTCGCGGTGCTCATGGTCTCCAGCGAGCTGCCCGAGGTCATCGGCATGTCCGACCGTATCCTGGTCATGAGCGAAGGGCGGCTGGCCGGCGAGCTGCCCGCCGGATCCGACGAGGAGACCATCCTGTCCCTGGCCGCCGGGGTCGGCACCGGGCTCGCGGCGGGAGGGCTCGCCTCATGAGGGCCCGCCTGCGGTCGCTGGACTCGACCGTGATCGTCTACCTCGTCCTGCTGCTCACGATCGTGGTCGGAGCGATCATCACCGCCCGCGAGGGGCGCAACTTCTTCAGCGTCGGCAACATCGACAACGTCCTGACCACGACCACGATCCTCGGGATGATCGCGATCGGGCAGACCCTGGTCATCCTCGTCGGGTCCCTGGACCTCTCGGTGCCGTACGTGGTGAGCCTGGCCAGCGTCGTCGGCGGCGGCGTCATGGCCGGCCAGACCGGCAGCATCGTCCCGGCCGTGCTGGTCACGGTCGCCCTCGCGCTGGCGTTCGGCCTGGTCAACGGGCTGATCGTCAGCATGCTCAACGTCCACGGCTTCATCGCCACGCTGGGCACGGGGCTGATCGTGTCGGGCTACCTCGCCTCCAACTACAAGGGCAGCTACGGCTCGGCGCCGCGGGACTTCCGGCTGCTCGACGCGACCCGGATCGGCCCCGTCCCGATCGCGACGATCATCATGTTCGTATGCGCGGCGCTGGCCGTGCTGATGCTGCGCCGCAGCCGGCTGGGCCATCACATCTACGCCGTCGGCGGCAATGCGGAAGTCGCCCGGATGTCGGGCGTGCGCACCGCCATCCCCATCATCGCCGCGCACGCGATCTGCTCGCTGCTGTCCGCGCTGGCGGGCCTGATGCTGCTGGCCCGCTTGGGCGTCGGCCAGCCCACGGTGGGCTCGCAGGGCGGCTACGCGCTGATGTCGATCGCAGCGGTGGTCCTCGGCGGCACGCTGCTGGCCGGCGGCAAGGGCAGCATCGTCGGCACGCTGGCCGGCGTCGGGATCTTCGCGGTGCTCGACAACGTCATGAGCGTCATGGAGCTCAACCCGTTCCTCAAGGACGTCGTCCGGGGCATCGTGATCGTGGTGGCGGTCGCCGTCTACGCCCGCCGCGAGATCGATCGACGGCCGGCCAGGTTCCCCACCGGCACCCTGGCACGGGCGGCGCCATGAGCACCACGGCGGCGGCACACGTCATTCCCGCGCACGAGGGCAGCTTCCAGCGGCGGTTCCTGACCGTGCTCGCCAGCCCCGGCGGCGGGGTATTCCTGCTGATCGCGCTCCTGCTGGTGGCGATCATGATCTCGAATCCGAACTTCGCGGACGCGAACGCGCTGATCCGCTTCGCCGGGCGGACCGCGCCGATCGCGATCGCGGCGATGGGCCAGTACTTCGTGATCGTCAGCGGCGAGTTCGACCTGTCGATGGCCGCGGTCATCGCCACGCAGGTCGTCCTGGCCGGGAACTTCATCGGGCGCGACGAGTCGCGCATCCTGCCGGGCCTGCTGCTCATGCTGGTCGTCGGGGCGCTCATCGGCCTGGTCAACGGCCTGGCCACCACCGTGCTCAAAGTGCCCAGCTTCATCGTGACGCTGGGCATGATGCTGTCGCTGACCGGCCTGGTCCGCTACATCACCGGCGGCGCCGCCACCGGCAACCCCGTCGACTCCTTCCGGGCGATCGGCCGCGGCGGCATCCAGGACGTGCCGATCGTCGGGACCATCCCCTACTCCCTGCTGGTCCTGCTGGCCGTCGCCGTGTTCGCGGTCTGGCTGATGAGCCGCCCGTTCGGGCGCACGCTGATCGCGGCCGGCGACAACCCGGCAGCCGCCCGGTACTCCGGCACCCCGGTCTGGTGGACCAAGACCCGGGCGTTCATCCTCTCCTCGCTGTCGGCCACCGTGGCCGGGATCCTGCTGGTCGGCTACGCCGGCGTGCATCCCGCGGTCGGCAGCGGGTACGAGTTCGCGGCCATCACGGCGGTCGTCCTCGGCGGCGTGGTCCTCGGCGGCGGACGCGGCTGGGTCCTGTCGGCCGCTGCCGGCGCATTCGCCCTCGAACTGCTGTTCCTGCTGCTGTCCAGCCTCGGCATCCCGTCGACCTGGCGGGACACCGTGCAGGGGCTGATCATCATCGCCGCGGTGGCGCTGGCCGGACGTGCCTGGCAGGGCGCGCTGCGGCTGGGGCGTCCGCGCGGCCCAACAACTCCCGCACGACCAAACCAGCCCATCCCGGGCGCGATCACAGGAGAGAACTGATGCGACGACGAACGACCAGAGTGCCAATCGCACTAGCCGCCGCAGCGGCCCTCGTGCTGCTGACCGGCTGTAGCACCGACGAGCCGGAGGACAGTGGAACCAGCCCCACGGCCACCGGCGACAGCGAGTGGTTCGTGCAGGCCGACTTCGATCGGCAGGACGAACAGCGCAGCGCCACGTTCGAGGGCGACCCGGAGCAGCCCTGGCTGCAGTACATCGACGGCCCCATGACCGACACCGCCGCGTTCGCGTCGACCGGGCCGAAGAAGGTGTGCTTCGCCAACGCCTCCATCAGCAACCCCTGGCGACAGACCGGCTGGATCACGATGCAGCAGCAGCTGCAGGTGCTGACCGACGCGGGAGTCATCTCATCGATGGAGACCCGCGACGCCCAGGACTCCGACGACACGCAGATCGCCGACATCGACTACTTCATCAGCGAGGGCAACTGCGACGCATTCGTCATCTCCCCGAACTCCACGGCGGCGATGACCCCAGCGGTCGAGCGCGCCTGTGAGACCGGCAAGCCGGTCATCGTGTTCGACCGGGGTGTGCAGACCAACTGCCCGACGACGTTCATCCACCCCATCGGCGGTTACGCATGGGGCATCGACACGGCCGACTTCCTCGTCGCGAACCTGCAGGAGGGCGACAAGGTGGTTGCGCTGCGGATCCTGCCCGGCGTCGACGTCCTGGAGACCCGCTGGGCGGCGGCGAAGAAGATCTTCGACGAGGAGGGGATCGAGGCCAAGGACTACTTCACCGACGCCGATCCCACGAAGATCAAGCAGATCGTCACCGACGCCATCAACCAGGACGGCGTCAAGGGCGTGTGGATGGATGCCGGTGACGGCGCAGTCGCCGCCATCGAGGCGTTCGAGGATGCCAATGTCGACCTGCCGATCATCACCGGCGAGGACGAGATGAGCTTCATGCGCAAGTGGGAGGCCACCGGCCTGACCGGACTGGCCCCGGTGTACTCGAACTTCCAGTGGCGCACGCCGCTGCTGGCGGTGCAGAAGATCTTCGCCGGCGAGTCCGTGCCCACCGAGTGGGTGCTGCCGCAGGTCCCGATCGCCGAGGACGAGCGGGCGGCCTACCTGGCGGCGAACGAGGGCATGCCGGACGGGCATTACGCCAAGTTCGGCGGCGAGGATCTTCCCGGCTTCCCCCAGGCCTGGCAGAACCGCTGACCGGATACGGCCAGGGACGCCATGAACCGGGGTCCCTGGCCGTGTGACAGCACCACACCGGGTGGCGGCGCGAGGCTCAGCCGACCGCCGCCACCCCGTCACCAGCGCATCCACCCACCGGCCGGGAATGAGGTCACCATGCGTGCCATCGGCGCGAACACCTGGATCTGGGTCTCCCCCCTGACCGACGCCAACCTCGACGACGTGCTGGACCGGGTCGCCGGTATGGGCTTCGACGCGGTCGAGCTCCCGCTGGAGCAGGTCGGCGACCTCACCCCCGGCGCGGTGCGCGCGGCCCTGGACCGCACCGGGCTGATCCCCTGCGTGGTCGGGGCCATGGCCCCGGGGCGCGACCTCGTGGCGGCGGATCCCGACGCTGTGGCCGCCACGCAGGACTACCTGAGGGCCTGCCTCGACCTGGCCGCGGACATCGGCGCGGCCGCGGCCTGCGGCCCCTTCTACGCGGCGACCGGACGGGTGTGGCGGATGGACGCCGCACAGCGCGACGCCGCCTATGCGCAGTGGCGCGAGAACCTGGCCCCGGTCGTCGATCACGCCGCCGCGCGCGGGGTCCGGGTGGGCATCGAGCCGCTCAACCGGTACGAGACATCCCTGATCAACACCGTCGAGCAGGCGCTCACGGGGCTGGACGGCCTGCTCGGCCCGGCCCTGGGCGTGGCGCTGGACTCCTATCACCTGAACATCGAGCAGCGCTCCAGCGCGGAGGCGATCCGCACTGCCGGGGAGCATCTGGTCCATCTGCAGGTGTGCGGCAACGACCGGGGCGCGCCGGGCAACGACCAGACCGATTGGCCGGGCATCCTCGCCGCCCTCGACGACGTCGGCTACGCCGGCCCCCTGGTCATCGAGAGCTTCACCGCGGACAACGCCGCCATCGCCACTGCGGCATCGATCTGGCGGCCGCTGGCCCCCACCCAGGACGACCTCGCGCGCGACGGGCTGGCCTTCCTGCGCGAGCTGACCGGAGGAGCCGGATGACAACACCGGAGCTCGGCGTCGCCGTCATCGGCTACGCCTTCATGGGCAAGGCGCACTACAATGCCTGGCGCAATGTCGGCGCCTTCCATCCGGAGGTCCCCGCGGTGGCCCGCCGGGTGCTCGTGGGCCGCGATCCCCAACGTGTCGCAGCCGCGGCCCGTCAGTACGGGTGGGCGGAATCGGCCACCGACTGGCACGCGGTGCTGGAGCGCGACGACATCGACATCGTGGACGTGTGCACGCCCGGCCACCTCCACCACGAGATCGCGCTGGCGGCGCTGAACGCGGGCAAGCACGTGCTGGTCGAGAAGCCGCTGACGAACACGATCGCGGAGTCCGCCGAGCTGGTCGAGGCAGCGGCGCGGGCACGGACGGCCGGCGTGCAGTCCATGGTCGGATTCAACTACCGCTGCATCCCGGCGCTCGCGCTGGCCCGCGAGCTGATCGCCGACGGCCGGATCGGGACGGTGCGCGAGGTGCGCGCCGCCTACCTGCAGGACTGGCTGGCGGACGCGTCCGCCCCGATGTCGTGGCGGCTGCACAAGGAGCTGGCGGGGTCGGGGGCGCTCGGCGACCTGGGCTCGCACGTGGTCGACCAGCTGCGGTTCCTGCTCGCCGACGAGGTCGCGTGGGCCACCGGGCACCTGGCCACGTTCGTGCCGCAACGGCCCGGGCCGGACGGTCCCGAGGCGGTGACGGTGGACGACACCGCGTGGGCGCTACTGGGTCTGTCCGGCGGTGCGGTGGCCAGCGTCGAGGTCAGCCGGATGGCGTTCGGCCGCAAGAACGCCCTCACGATCGAGGTGTTCGGCACGTCCGGGTCGATCGGCTTCGACCTCGAGCGGCTCAACGAGCTGTGGGTCGACTCGGGGGAGGGGCGGACCCGCGTCCTGGTGACCGAGGCCGACCATCCGCACCTGGCCGCGTGGTGGCCGCCGGGGCACGTCCTGGGCTGGGACCACACGTTCACCACCGAGGCGGCGAAGCTGCTCGCGGCGATCGGGTCCGGCACGACGCCGCAACCGTCGTTCGAGGACGGGCTGGCGGTGCAGCGGGTGCTCGACGCGGTCGAGCGCAGCGCCGCGGCGGGGAATGCCCGCATCGCAGTGACGACATCCTGAACCCTCACGCACCGAAGGAGACCCCATGGGCAAGCGCTTCACCCTCTTCACCGGCCAGTGGGCCGACCTGACCCTGGAGGAGGTCGCCGGGCTGGCGGCGGGCTGGGGCTACGACGGCCTGGAGATCGCGGTGTCCGGCGAGCACCTCGACGCGTGGCGCTGGGACGACGACGACTACGTCGAGGGCCGCCTGGAGATCCTGCGCCGGCACGGGCTGGGCTGTTGGGCGATCTCCAACCACC
>CAZECO010000125.1:6561-9719 GCA_964510455.1 uncultured Actinomycetes bacterium | reverse complement strand
GGCCACCCGCTGCGCCACCTCGGCGGGCTCCAGGGTGCGCATGCCCGAGAACGACAGCGCGATGTGCGGATTCTGCAGCTCTTCGGTGATCATCGGCGTCAGCATGCCGTCGGGGCACACCACGGACAGGTGAATGCCCGTGACCCCCTGGGCACGCAGCTCGGCCTTCAGCCCGAGCGTGTACGACAGCAGCCCCGCCTTGGCTGCCGCGTACACCGTCTCGCCGGGCACCGGTACCCAGGATGCAAGGGACGCGACATTGATGATGTGGCCGGACCCGCGCCCGCCAGCCCGATCGCGCATCACCGCGACGGCCGCCCGAGTCCCGTAGATCGACCCGAGCAGGTTGGTGGTGACGACCTGCTGCACGATCGCCTCCGGCTGGGTCGCGGCGTCTCCCGCCCCGAGCACTCCGGCGTTGTTCACCCACACCACCGGGTCCGTTGCCAGCGCCAACTCGCGGCACGCCGCCGGGTCGGTCACGTCGAGGACCACGTCGGTGCCGCTGATGTCGGTCGCAACGACCTCGAAACCCTGCTGCGACAAGCGCTCCACGATTGCCGCTCCGAGGCCCCGTCCGGCCCCCGTCACCACTGCAGTTCCACGCATGCGTGTCAGACTACAACCGCTCCCGCAGCACCCCGAGGGCCGAGTCGAGCCGCTGCCCCAGCGTTCCGGAGACCAGCACGACCTCCAGCTCGCTGGCCGCGACGATCTCGCCGAGCACCTGGTGTCCGCGCGCCCGGAACTCCGGTCCGTCGCGCTGACCGGCGTCGGCCACCCAGGGCAGATCGATGTCGCACCACAAGGTGGCGGTACAGCCGTTGCGATGATGCGCCAACGCCTCCTCGATCAGGCTGGCGTCGTCGTAGTAGAGCACGCTGTAGACGGCGGTCATCAGCGCCCCCGAATCAGACACGACCCAGTCGTGGGCCGATGCCGCGGCGAGCTGCTCCTGTTCGATCTGCCGCCGCATCACGACCACCTGCTCCTGCGCGCTGGGAGCCCGGCCGGAATGGGCCACGAAGGTTCGCAGATACTCCGGCACCAACTCCCCCGGCAGTGCGGCAGCCAGTGCGCGGGCCAGCGAGGTCTTGCCCGAGCACTCCGCTCCGACGACCGCGACCAGCGCGGGCGTCACATCGCGGGCCCCACGGCAGGGGCTGCCAGCAACAGCGCCCCCTGACGACGCTGCGACCATTCCCGCCAACCGGTCAGTCCCATCAGCAGGAGCACCGCGTACAGCAGGGCGGTGAACCACAGGTCCTGGTTCGCGTAGTGCAGCACTCCGACGACGTTCACGATCACCCAGCCGGGCCATGCCTCCACGTACTCGTTGATCATCAGGACCTGGGCGGCCAGCGACGCGACCAGGATGAAGGCGTCGGGCCAGGTCGCCGCACCACCGATGGCCTTGAGCAGCGGGGCGGTCACCACCCACGCGGCGAGGACGCCGCCGAGGACGAGTCCCCGCTGACGGGCCGTCAGCACCCGTGGCTGTGTCACCCCCTCGGTGCCCCAGGTGAACCACCCCCACACGGCTGCCACCACGAAGACCAGTTGCAGCAGCGCGCTGGCGTAGAGGTCGTATTCGACGAAGAGCCAGGCGTACAGCGCCCCGGAGACGAAGTACAGCGGCCACATCCAGCGGGTGCCGCGGATGCCGAGACCGATCGCCACGATCGCCAGCACCGCGGCACTGAGCTCCAGCGCCGTGACCTCGTAGCCCCAAACGGTGAACAGGATTGTCATGAATCCCTCCCTACGCCGGCATTACCCGGACAGGTTCCATCGGTCGGCGGCGCGCTAGCCGCCCTCTCAGCCCGGATGCCCGAGCTCCCGCAATGTGTGGTGTTCAGATACTAAGCCCTGGAGGCGCCCCGCTCCGGTCCATCGGCAACCGATCCGGTTTCAGGCACGCGCGGCGCCTGCGGGGTCCGGCCGGGCTATTCGATGACCGTGCCCTTGCCCACGACGACGACGCCCCCCTCGGTCACCGTGTACTTCTGCGCATCCGACGCGAGGTCCACGCCGATCTTCGTCCCGTCGGCCACGACGACGTTCTTGTCCAGGATGGCGCGCCGGATGACCACGTTGCGCCCGATCCGGACGCCGTTCATGATCACCGAATCCTCCACGTAGGTCCCCAGCGACATCCGCACATCGATGCCGACCACGGAAGTGCGCACATGCGCGCCGGCGAGGATGGACCCGGCCGACACCATCGACTCGTGGGCGTTGCCGCCCTCGACGAACTTCGCCGGCGGCATCGGCGGCGGGGAGTTCAGGATCGGCCATCGCCGGTTGTAGAGGTTGAACACCGGATGTACCGAGACCAGGTCCATGTGGGCATCCATGTAGGCGTCCAACGTCCCGACATCCCGCCAGTACCCGCGGTCCCGGTCCGTCGAGCCGGGCACGGTGTTGGCCGCGAAGTCGTAGACGTGCGCCATGCCCGCGTCGGTGAACATCGGGATGATGTTGCCGCCCATGTCGTGCACCGACCCCTCATCCCCGGCGTCGACCTTCAGGGATTCGATGAGCGCGTCGGTGGAGAACACATAGTTGCCCATCGAGATGTAGGACATCTCCGGGTCGTCGGGGGTGCCGGGCGGATCGGCCGGCTTCTCCAGGAAACGGGAGATCGTCTTGCCATCCGGTCCGACCTCGATCACACCGAACTGGCTGGCCTCGGAGCGCTTCTGCCTGATCCCCGCCACGGTGCACCCGGCCCCGGAATCAATATGCGCCTGCACCATCTGTTCGGGATCCATCCGGTAGACGTGATCCGCGCCGAAGACGACGACGTACTCCGGCCGCTCGTCGTAGACGAGGTTGAGGCTCTGGAAGATGGCATCGGCGCTGCCGGTGTACCAGCGGGGGCCCAGGCGCTGCTGGGCCGGCACGGCCGTCACATAGTCGCCGGTCAGCGAGGTCATCCGCCAGGAGGTGGTGATATGCCGGTCCAGCGAATGGGACTTGTACTGGGTCAGCACGCAGATCCGCCGGTAGCCGCCGTTGACCAGGTTCGACAGCACGAAATCCACGAGGCGGTAGGCACCGCCGAACGGGACCGCGGGCTTGGCGCGGTCGAGGGTCAGCGGGTGGAGCCGTTTGCCTGCTCCGCCCGCGAGCACGATGCCGAGGACGCGGGGGCC
>CAZECO010000125.1:0-6461 GCA_964510455.1 uncultured Actinomycetes bacterium | reverse complement strand
GGTGGAGCCGTTTGCCTGCTCCGCCCGCGAGCACGATGCCGAGGACGCGGGGGCCCTGTCTGGGGGAGGAAGAGGTAACCACAGTTCGAACCCTAGTCAATCTTTCGCCGGTGTCCTGCGGGACGCCGGTCTCTTCGGCCCGATCTCTTCTGCGGACGCCCGGCCCGCCCGGCGCTTGGTGCCCCGCGGCGCACTCCGGGGTTCCGCGTCGCACCAGCAGCGTCGGTACTCCGTGCCCGCCGAACCCCCCTGGGACAGCGGCTGCGGGGGACCTGGGGCGTCGATGCTCCGTGCCGCCGCCGGACGCTTGAGGCTGCGCTCGCGCCGCTTGGAGCACGCCGTGGAATCCGCCCGTCCCCGCGTCTGGCGATGGCTGGGCGCCTGTCCGGCAACCGGGGCTTCTTCATCCGTCATTCGCCGATCCGCGACCGTAGGCTGCGGACATGCGCGCAGCAATCCTCACCAAGGAATGGCCTCCCGAGATCTACGGCGGAGCCGGCGTCCACGTCGATCAGTTGGTGCCCCAGCTCCGTACGTTGATCGACGTCGATGTGCACTGCTTCGGGGCGCCGCGCTCCGATGCTGCCGCCCACCAGACCCCGGCAGAACTCGCGGACGCCAATGCGGCGCTTGCCACGCTGGGGGTCGACCTGCTGATCGCACAGGCGGTGGGCGGTGCCGACCTGGTGCATTCGCACACCTGGTACGCCAATATGGCCGGGCACCTCGGCGGGCTCCTGCACGGGATTCCGCACGTGATCACCGCACACAGCCTTGAGCCGCTGCGCCCCTGGAAAGCGGAGCAGCTCGGGGGCGGCTATCGCGTCTCCAGCTGGGTCGAGGCGGAGTGCTACCGGCGGGCGGACGGGATCATCGCCGTCAGCCACGGCATGCGCAAGGACGTGCTGGCCAGCTACCCCGACGTGGACCCCGAACGCGTCCGGGTCGTGCACAACGGGATCGATGTCGATGTCTACCGGCCGACCGAGGCGCCCGAAGTCGTGGCGCGCCACGGGATCGCCGCCGATCGCCCGTTCGTCATCTTCGTGGGCCGGATCACCCGGCAGAAGGGCCTGCCGCACCTGCTGAGGGCGGTGCGCAAGATGTCCTCCGATGCGCAGCTCGTGCTGTGTGCCTCCTCCCCCGACACCCCCGAGCTCGGCGAAGAGGTCCGGGCAGGCGTCGCACAGCTGCGCCAGGAGCACGGACCCGACTCGGTGGTGTGGATCGAGGAGATGCTGCCGAAGGACGATCTGATCGTGCTGTACTCTGCCGCGGCGGCGTTCGTCTGCCCATCGGTGTACGAGCCGCTGGGGATCGTGAACCTCGAGGCCATGGCCTGCGGCACCGCGGTAGTCGCCAGTGATGTGGGCGGCATCCCCGAGGTTGTCGCCGATGGCGACACCGGACTGCTCGTCCACTACGACGCCGGGGCGGCCGAGGCCTTCGAGTCCGACCTCTCGACCGCGCTGGACCGCGTCGTCGGCGATCCGGCTATGGCCGCCGCCATGGGCGCCGCGGGACGCCAGCGCGCCTCGGACCACTTCGGCTGGGACGCCATCGCGGCAAAGACCGTGGACGTCTACCGGGCGGTCGCCGGGCTGCGATGACCGCGCTCGTCGTCGGCGCCGGGCCGGGGATGGGCCGCGCGATCGCCAAGGCCCTCGGGCGCGCCCACGGACCGGTGGCGCTGATCGCCCGCCGCAAGAACCGGCTGCAGGACCTTGTGGCGCAACTGGGCGCCGACTCGATCGCAGCAGCCGGCTTCACGGCGGACATCGCGAACCGGTCGGCGCTGATCGCCGCGATCGACGCGGCGCGCCAAGAGCTGGGACCCCCGGGGGTTGTGGTGTTCAACGCCTCGGTGTTCGTGGCCGGCACCCCTGCTGTCGTACCGCCGGAGGCGTTCGCCCGGGGCATGGCCACGGGCATCACGGCAGCGCTGATCACCCTCCAGTCATGTGTGGCGGACCTGCGCCGGGCGGCACCCGCCAGCGCGCTGCTCTTCACCGGCAGCGGACTGGCGCTCAACCCCTGGCCCCCGGGCATCGGCCTGGCTATCCAGAAGGCGGGATTGCGGCACCTGGCGCTGGCGGCCGCGCAGGAGTTGACGCCAGAGGCAATCCATGTTGCTATCGTCACGATCCGCGGGGATATCGCTGAGGGCGGGGCGTTCGACCCGGACCGGATCGCACGGGTCTACGCCGACCTTGCCACGCCGGGGATCGAGCGGCCGGTGGAGGTGATGTTCACCGCCGACGGACCGGATTGGGTGCGGCCCGTCGGCTAGGGCCGTGTCGCGGCTCCAGCAGTCCGCCCGCCGACAACGCGATCTCCATCGCCCGCGGGCGATGTGCGACGCGGTCGAGGCCGGCGGTGCGGCAGCCTACCCGGAGTGCGCGGCGCGGTACGCGGCGACGACGGCGGCTGGGATTCGACCCCGCCCGCTGATGTCGTAGCCGTTGGCCTTCGCCCATTCCCGGACCAGTGCGGGCGAATCCCCGCTGTTCCGGCCTTGGGGCCGCCGCTGCCTCCTGGCTGGTGCAACAGGACGGGCGGCCGCGACGAACGGTTGCAGCGCCTCGCGCAGTCGCTGAGCGTTGTCATCGCTGAGGTCGATCTCGTAGGCCGTTCCGTCCAGGCCGAACGTGACGGTGACGTCCGCCTTCCCGCCCTGCAGATCGTCTTCGAAAACTTCAACAACTCGCATTACCACAATCGGCCTTTCTCCAACCCCCTCGGACGGTGCCGTCCTATCGTACGTCATTGCCCTGCAATCGCAGCAGCATTCGCGTATTGCCGAGTGTGTTTGGTTTCACACGCTCGAGGTCGAGGAACTCTGCAACACCCTCGTCCTCACTCTGCAACAATTCTGTGAACACCGCCGAACTCACCGGCGTCCCTGATATCGGGGCGAAACCGAGCCGCGCGAAGAAATCGACCTCGAAGGTGAGGCAAAACACGCGCTCGACCCCGAGTTCGCCCGCCCGGTCGATCAGTGCCTGCACCAGCGCCCGGCCGATGCCGTTGCGCAGCATCGACGGCCGGACCGCCACGGTCCGGACCTCGCCGAGGTCGCTCCACATCACGTGCAGGGCTCCGCAGCCCACGACGTCGCCGCCGCGGGTCGCCACGACGAATTCTTGGATGTCCTCGTACAGCGTCACCGTCGCCTTCCCGAGCAACCGCCGGTCGGGCGCGTAGGTATCGACCAGGTCGCGGATGATGGCGACGTCCGAAGTGCGGGCGGGCCGGATCACCACACCGAGTTCAGTCATCGTCGGCGTACCGATGCTCACGCATGGGCCGGACCAGCGGGAAGAGGATGGTCTCCCGAATCCCGAGGCCGGTCAGCGTCATCATCAGTCGGTCGACCCCGACGCCGACACCCCCGCACGGCGGCATCCCGTACTCCAATGCGCGCAGGAAGTCCTCATCGACCTGCATCGCTTCGACATCGCCGGCGGCTCTCAGCAGCGACTGCTCGACGAGCCGCTCCCGCTGGATCACCGGGTCCACCAGTTCCGAGTAGCCGGTGCCCTGCTCGTAGCCGTTGATGTAGAGGTCCCACTTCTCCACCAGGCCCGGCTTGGACCGATGGGAGCGCACCAGCGGAGAGGTGTCGACGGGGTAGTCGAAGACGAAGGTCGGCCCGGTGAACGTTCTCACGACATGGTGCTCGAACAGGGCTTCCGCATAGCGGCCGGCGAGCCAACCGCCGTCGGGCTCGATTCCGGCGTCGCGGCAGAGCCCGCTCAGCCGGCTGATCGGGGTGTCTGGGGTGATGGACTCGGCGATCGCTTCGGACAGCGACGAATAGAGGTCGACCTCATTCCACATTCCGGACAGATCATGTCGCGAGCCATCGAAATGCGTGACCTCGAGGGTGCCGTGTACGGCCAGCGCCGCTTCTTGGATGAGTTCCCGAGTGAGGGCTGCCATATCCCGGTAATCGCTATAGGCCTGATAGAATTCGAGCATCGAGAACTCCGGCGAATGTGTGCTGTCTGCCCCCTCATTGCGGAAGTTGCGATTCAGATCAAACACGCGATCGATGCCGCCGACAACACACCGCTTCAGGAAGAGCTCGGGCGCTATCCGCAGGTACAACTCGATGTCGAATGCGTTCATGTGGGTGACGAACGGCCGGGCCGCGGCGCCGCCGTGCATGGTCTGCAGCACCGGGGTCTCCACCTCGAGGTAGCCGCGGCCGGTCAGGGAGCGGCGCAGGCTCGCGACGGCAGCGATCCGCTGACGAGCGGTCTGCTGCGCCTCCGGACGCATGATCAGGTCCACATAGCGCTGACGCACCCTGGTGTCCTCGGCGAGCTCCTTGTGGGCCACGGGCAGCGGTCGCAGCGCCTTGGCCGCCATCTGCCAGGAGTCGGCGAACACGCTCAGCTCCCCGCGCCGCGAGGTCCCGACCTCCCCCGAGATGAACAGGTGGTCGCCGATGTCCACCAGCGTCTTGAAGTCCTCCAGCGCATCCGCCCCGACCCGGTCCAGGCTCAACATCGCCTGCAGCGCGGTGCCATCGCCGGCCCGCACCGTGGCGAAACAGAGCTTGCCGGTGTTCCGCAGGAACATCACGCGTCCCGCGACTCCCACGATGTCGCCGGTCAGGTGCCCGGCCGGCAGGTCCGGATACCGGTTGCGGACCGCGGGAATCGTGTCGGTGATCGGGAGGCTCACGGCGTATGCCCCGCCGTGAGCCAGCAGGCGCTCCCGCTTCGCGAGCCGGACCCTGACCTGCTCCGGAACGCGCGCGGATGTCGGGTCGAGCGGCGGTGTGGTCACCGGTCAAGGGTACCGATCCGCGGCTGCCGGGCGGACGCTGCGCGGCAACGGCGGTCCTGCTACTGGTTGCGCTCGAACAGGATCTGCAGCCCGTACAGGGTCAGGTGCGGATCCTTGTGGGTGATGGTCTGCGACTCGGCGATGACGACGCCCGCCAGCCCGCCGGTGGCGATCACCGCCTTGACCTCGCCGAGCTCCTCGGTGATCCGGCGGACGAGGTTGTCCACCTGACCGGCGAACCCGTACAGGGCCCCCGCCTGCAGCGCCTCGACGGTGTTCTTGCCGATCGGGGACCGCGGCGGCACGAGTTCGACCTTCCGCAGCTGGGCGGCCCGAGCCGCCAGGGCGTCGATGGAGATCTGGATCCCCGGCGCCAGGGCGCCCCCCAGGAACGCACCGGTGGCGGAGATCGCGTCGAGATTGGTGGACGTGCCGAAGTCGACCACGATCGATGGACCGCCGTACCTCGCGAACGCCGCGACAGTGTTGACGATCCGGTCGGCTCCCACTTCGCGGGGGTTGTCTACCAGGACCGAGACGCCGGTCTTGGTCCCGGGCTCGACGATGACGGTGGGGGTGGCGCTGTAGTAGCGGTGCAGCATCCGGCGCATCTCGTGCAGCACCGATGGAACCGTCGAGCACAGGGCGATACCGGTGATCGGCGGGGTGTCGGCGAGCAGGCCGCGGTAGGTCAGCATCAACTCGTCGGCCGTCGATTGCGCGTCGGTCTTGATCCGCCAGGACTGCTGCAGCTCGCGGCCGGAGAAGACGCCGAGCACCGTCTGGGTATTGCCCACATCGATCACCAGCAGCATGTCAGTCCTCCTTCTGGGATTCGGCGGCATCGGCGGTCCGGAAATCGGCGCCGATGTCGAGCACCGCGGCGGAGTGGGTCAGCGCCCCCACGGCGATGAAGTCGACCCCCGTTGCTGCCACCTCGCGGGCCGAAGCCAGGGTCAACCCGCCCGAGGCCTCGAGCTCGGCGCGGCCGGCCGACATGGCCACGGCCTGCGCCAGCTGATCGGGTGCGAAGTTGTCCAGCAGGATGTGCGCGGCGCCGGCCGCGAGGATCTCGCGCAGCTGATCCAGGGAGTCCACCTCCACCTCGATGCGCGCCTGTGGCCATTTCGCGCGCACCGCCTCGTAGGCTGCGACGACTCCTCCCGCCGCTGCCACGTGGTTGTCCTTGATCAGCGCCTCGTCGAACAGCCCCATCCGGTGATTGACACCGCCGCCGCAGCGCACCGCGTACTTCTGCAGGGCGCGCAGGCCGGGGATCGTCTTGCGGGTGTCCCGCACCCGGGCACTGGTGCCCTCGGTGGCGGCCACCCACTCGCTGGTGGCGGTCGCGACTCCGGAGAGGTGCCCGAGCAGGTTCAGCGCGGTCCGTTCGGCGGTCAGGATCGCCCGCGTCGGCCCGGACACGGTCAGGACCGCTCGTCCCGGGACCACCGGCGTGCCGTCCGGCAGCGGGAGGGACACGGTGCAGGCGCCGTCGGACACGACCTCGAACACCGCCGCGGCGACGGCCGCCCCCGCCAGCACGCCCGCGCGGCGCGCCACCAGATCGACCGTCGAACGGTGATCGCGCGCAACGGTGGACTCAGATGTGATGTCCACCCCGGTGCCGAGGTCCTCCGTCAGTGCGACCGTGATCACCCGCA
>CAZECO010000124.1:0-9836 GCA_964510455.1 uncultured Actinomycetes bacterium | reverse complement strand
AGCACCGCTGGGTCGAGGAGATGGGCGGCATGAACCTGTACTTCGTGTACGGCTCCGGCGCCGACGCAACGCTGATGACGCCGTCGCTGACCGGCTCGCTGCTGCCCGGTATCACGCGCGACTCGCTGCTGTTGCTGGCATCGGACCTCGGCTTCGGGGTCGAGGAGGGCCGCATCAGCAGCGACCAGTGGCGGGCGGACTGCGCGTCGGGGCGGATCACCGAGGTGTTCGCCTGCGGCACCGCAGCCGTGATCACGCCGGTCGGCCTGGTCAAGAGCCGGGCTGCCGAATGGACCGTCGCGGATGCAGCGGCCGGGGCGATCACGCTGCAGCTGCGCGATGCACTGCTGGACATCCAGACCGGGGTCGCGCCCGATCCCCACGGTTGGATCCGGCGCGAGGTTGCGGCGGGATAGCGTTGGCACCATGACGATCGATGGGGAGTACGTGCCCAGCCCCCAGTCCTGGGTACGCAAACAGGTGGAACTGTACGAGTCGTCCGGAGGCGCTGAGGGCAACACGATGCGCGGCCGACCCGTCATCATCCTCACCACCGTCGGTGCGCGCACCGGGGTGGTGCGCAAGTCGCCGCTGATGCGCGTGGAGCACGACGGGGTCTACGCGGCCGTCGCCAGCATGGGCGGCGCTCCCGACCATCCGAAGTGGTACGGGAACATCCTGTCCCACCCGATCGTCGAACTGCAGGACGGGCCGGTCAAGCAGGTGATGTCCGCGCGGGTCGCGGAGGGCGCCGAGCGCGAGCTGTGGTGGGAGCGGGCGGTGCAGGCCTGGCCGGACTACGCGCAGTACCAGCTCAAGACCAGCCGGACGATCCCCGTGGTCGTGCTGGAGGCGGCCCATGATCCAACAGAACGGTGATCAACGCGCCGGAGATGCGGTGTTGATCACGGTTCTGTTGGATCTTGGCCTGGTTGCGCCTCACCGGCGCCGGTGCAACACTGAATCCGTGACCACCTGCGTGATCATCATTACCTAGCGCGTCGACCACCCGTCGACGCGCAACCCCCTACGCCCAGCGAGGGGGTTTTTCCATGTCCACCGACCGGAGAGCAGAATCATGAACCGCCCCGACGATTCCTTCCACGTCTTCGACACCACGCTGCGCGACGGCGCCCAGCGGGAGGGCATCTCCTTCTCCGTCGCCGACAAGCTGGCGGTGGCGCGCCTGCTGGACGACTACGGGGTCGGCTTCATCGAGGGCGGCTGGCCGGGCGCGATGCCGAAGGACACCGAGTTCTTCGCCCGGGCCGGCACCGAGTTGAACCTGCAGCACGCCCAACTCGTGGCGTTCGGCTCCACGCGCAAGGCCGGCGCTCGGGTCGAGGAGGATCGGCAGGTTGCCGGCCTGCTGGAGTCGCAGGCCCCGGTGGTGTGCCTGGTTGCCAAGTCGGATGTCCGCCACATCAAGGAGGCGCTGCGCACCACGAACGAGGAGAACCTCGACATGGTCGCCGATACGGTGGCGTACTTCGTGGAGCACGGCCGCCGGGTGTTCGTCGATCTGGAGCACTTCTTCGACGGCTACCGGCACGACCCGGATTATGGAGTCCGGCTGCTGCAGCGGGCGTTCGAGGCCGGAGCATCGGTCGGCGTGCTGTGCGACACCAACGGCGGCATGCTGCCCAGCGACATCTTCACCATCGTGACCGACGTCCGGCAACGTTCTGGTGTCCGACTGGGCATCCATTGCCAGGACGACACCGGGTGCGCGGTGGCCAACAGCGTCGCGGCTGTGGAAGCCGGCGTCACGCACTTCCAGGGCACTGCGAACGGGTACGGCGAGCGCACCGGCAACGCCGATCTGTTCGCGGTTGTGGCGAATCTGGAGCTGAAGCGCGGCATGAACATCCTCCCGCCGGGCAAGCTGCGCGAGACCACGCGGATCGCGCACGCCATCGCCGACATCGCCAACCTGCCGCCGGATACCCATCAGGCGTATGCGGGCGTCTCCTCCTTCGCCCACAAGGCGGGCCTGCATGCGTCGGCGTTGAAGGTCAACGCCGAGCTGTACAACCACATCCATCCCGAAGAGGTCGGCAACACCCAGCGGGTCCTGGTCACCGAGATGGCCGGCCGAGCCTCGGTGGAGATGAAGGGGACCGAGCTGGGCTACAACCTCGCCCAGCACCCCGAAGTCGTCACCCGGGTGGTCGACCGCGTCAAGGCGCTGGAACAGCGCGGGTACTCCTTCGAGGCCGCAGATGCATCGTTCGAGCTGATGCTGGCCGACGAGCTGGGCATGGTGCAGCGGGCGTACGACGTGGAGTCCTGGCGCACGATCGTGTCGCAGCAGAAGGACGGGTCAGTCGTGAGCGAGGCCATCGTCAAACTGCTGGTCGGCGGTGAGCGGATCCTGTCAGCGGCCGAGGGCAACGGGCCCGTCAACGCGTTGGACAACGCTCTGCGGCAGGCCGTCACCCAGGTGCATCCCGAACTGGCCGACCTGGAGCTGGTCGACTACAAGGTCCGCATCCTGGAGGGCGTCAAGGGCACCGATGCTGTGACCCGGGTCCTGGTGAGCACCACCGACGGAGACCGGGAATGGACCACGGTCGGTGTGCACGAGAACGTCATCCACGCCTCGTGGTTGGCGCTGGACGACGCCATCACGTTCGGTCTGTTGCTGAAGAACGGGCATGCCACGGCGTGACGCGAGCGGCTATCGCGGGGCTACCGGGCTCGGGTGCTGACGGGCAACGCGTCGGAATTTCAGGCTGGCTCGGGTGTTGAGCGTGGGTTTCGGGGGATGCCCGAAGTTTCGACGCGTCCGCCGTCGTGCCGCGCCCGGTCCCGCGGTGTTGGCTGCGGTACGCAAACCCTGCGGCGGCCGCTTCCTTTGGCGGTGCGGAACGCGTCGATCTTCCGGCCTGCCCCGGCTGCCGAGCGTGGTGAACGGGGGATGCCTGGCGTTCCGACGCGTTCGCCGTCGTTCCGGGGCGTGTGACACGGCGCCGGGCCATTCCCCGGTGGGGGACCGCGACCAGATTCGGGGCTGCCTCCCTGTGCTGAGCGTGGCCTTCGAGGCGATGCCCGAAACATCGGCTCCGACGCCGGGATGGGGAATCGGTCGCCGGTGAGCTCAGGGCCGGACGCCGGCGTGCTCCGCCGCGAGCAGCGACTCCTTCACCGCCAATCCCCAGCGGTATCCCGCCAGCGAGCCGTCTGCGCGGATCACACGATGGCAGGGGATGGCCAGGGCGACCGGGTTGGTGGCGCAGGCGCGGGAGACCGCCCGAGCCGATGTCGGGGCTCCGATGGTCACCGCGACATCCGTATAGCTGTGCGTCTGCCCTGCAGGGATCTCCCGCAGGGCAGCCCAGACCCGGGCCTGGAAGGCCGTGCCCTTGGCGGCCACGGGCAACCGCGGGGCATCCAGCCCGGCAGCGAGCATCGTCAGGGCGCGCATCACGTCGGCCATCGCCTCATCGTCCCGATGCAGGCGCGCCCCGCTGAACTCATCGCGGACCCCCGCAACCAGGGAGCGCTCCTCGCCGATCCGCACGGCGCACAGGCCATCGGGGGAGGCGACCGCGATCAGATCCCCGATCCGGCTCCCCGCGACGGACCACAGCATGAGCCGGCCCGGCGCGCCGGCGGCATACGCCTTGGGCGGCATGCCCAGCCGGGCCGCGGTCTCGGCGTAGAACGCTCGGACGGAGCCGTATCCGGCGTCGTGCACCGCGTCGAGCACCGTGGCAGCCCCGCGCAGCGCCCGTCGGCCGGCATCGGTGCGGACGGTTGCGCCGTACTGCCGAGGCGTGACGCCGAGGACCTCCCCGAAATCCCGTTGCACCTGCCGGCCGCTGCAGGCGTTCAGCCAGGCGAGCTGCGACAGCGGCACCGGGCCGCCGGCTGCATCCATCGCCCCGGTGGCCGCGTGCACCCGGCCCACCGCGGTCTGCAGGTCGTATGGCGACATGGCTTCACGGTACGGCTGCCGGCCCCGGGCGGGCTTTCCGGTTCGCGACAGGTCCAGCGCAGTACGGCGGCAGGGCCGGTCGGCTAGTTTGTGCCTGTGTATATAGCGCGCGCATCGGTGAACGAGGACGTGGTCTTCGGCCTTGTCGAAGGTCTCGATCCGGCGGGTGACCCGACGCCGGAGACCCTGTTCGCACCGATCTCCAGCCACCCCTATGCCCCCGAACTGTTGCCGCTGGGGCCGCGGATCCCGCTGGAGGAAGTGAAGCTCCTAGCACCGGTCCTGCCGAGCAAGATCATCGCGGTGGCCCGCAACTACCCGCAGCATGCCGATGAGATGGGTGCGCAGGTGCGCCAGGAGCCGGAGATCTTCCTCAAGCCGAGCACCTCGGTGGTCGGCTCGGGCGCCCCCGTGCTCTACCCGCCGAGCAGCCAGCAGGTCGACCACGAGGCGGAACTCGCCGTGGTCATCTCCCGGTTGTGCAAGTCGGTCCCGATCGACCGGGTGAAGGACGTCATCCTCGGCTTCACCTGCGCCAACGACGTGACCGCACGGGACCTTCAGCGGCGCGACAACCAATGGGGCAGGGCCAAGTGCTTCGACACCTTCTGCCCCATCGGTCCCTGGATCGCGACCGAGGAGGTGGATCCCGGATCGGCGCACGTGGTCGGCGAGGTCAACGGGGAGGTCCGGCAAACGGGCAACACGGCGGACCTGGTCCACCCGATCGCCACCCTCATCGCCTTCATCAGCGACATCATGACGCTGCTGCCGGGCGACGTGATCCTGACGGGGACGCCGGCGGGCATCGGGCCGGTGGTGCCCGGCGATCTGATGGAGGTGACCGTCCCGGGCATCGGGACGCTGCGCAACGAGGTGGTGCTGCGTGACTGACGCAACCGCTGCCCCGCGGGTCAGGTTCTGCCCCTCGCCGACGGGCAACCCCCATGTGGGCATGATCCGCACGGCCCTGTTCAACTGGGCCTTCGCCCGCCACCACGCCGGGACGTTCGTCTTCCGCATCGAGGACACCGACTCGCTGCGCGACTCCGAACGCTCCTACACCGACCTGCTCGACGCGATGCGCTGGTTGGGCCTCGACTGGGACGAGGGCCCCGAGGTCGGCGGTCCCTACGGCCCCTACCGGCAGTCGCAGCGGCGCGAGCTGTACGACGAGGTGGCGCAGCGGCTGCTGGACGCGGGGTACGCCTACCGCTGCTACTGCAGCCAGGAGGAGCTCGAGCTGCGCAGGGAGGAGGCCCGCAGCCGAGGGCTCCCGCCCGGCTACGACGGGCACTGCCGCGCGCTGTCCGATGCGTCGATCGCGGAGTTCGTCTCCGAGGGGCGCCGGCCGGTGATCCGGTTCCGGATGCCCGGGGGGTCGATCGGCTGGGACGACCTCGTCCGCGGCGAGCTGGCATTCGATGCGCTGCATGTGCCCGACTACGTGATCGTCCGGGCGAACGGCGAACCGCTGTATCCGCTGGTCAATCCGGTCGACGACGCGGCCATGCGCATCACGCACGTGCTGCGCGGCGAGGATCTGCTGTCCAGCACCCCCCGCCAGATCGCGATGTACCGGGCCTTGCTGGAGCTGGGCGTGGCGACCGGCGACGTCCCGCGCTTCGGGCACCTGCCGTACGTGATGGGGGAGGGCAACCGGAAGCTGAGCAAGCGGGACAAGGAGTCCAGCCTCAACATGTACCGGGAGCACGGCTTTCTGCCCGAGGGGCTGCTGAACTACCTCGCTCTGTTGGGCTGGTCGCTGCCGCGGGGCTGGCCGCTGCCGTCCGACCGCCCGCCGCCTCCGGGCACGGATCTCGACGCCGACCCCGATGAGCGGGAGCGGGACGTGTTCGCGCTGCCCGAGATGGTGGCCGCGTTCGACATCCAACGGGTCAATCCCAACCCGGCGCGATTCGACCTGAAGAAGTGCACCGCCATCAACGCCGACCACATCCGCTGGCAGTCCGATGCCCAGCTGGCCGAACGACTCGTACCCTTCCTGGAATCGGCGGGGCTGGCGGTCGATCGGGCGAGGCTGGACGCGGTCGTACCGCTGATCTCGGAGCGGATCCAGACCCTGCAGGATGCGGCGCCGATGGTCGGCTTCTTGTTCTGCGCGGAGGGCGACTTCGCGGTCGATCCGGCGGACGCGAGACTGCTCGAAGGGCCGGGCAGGGACGCGCTCGCCGCAGCCGCGACAGCGCTTTTTGCGCTCGAGGAATGGACCACGGCGAGCATCGAATCCGCGCTGCGCAGCAGCCTGATCGACGGGTTGGGCCTGAAACCGCGCTCAGCATTCGGGCCGATCCGCGTCGCGGTCACCGGTCGACGGATCTCGCCTCCGCTGTTCGAGTCGATGGAATTGCTCGGGCGAGAGGCGACGCTGGGCCGGGTGGCGGCGGCACTGGCCGGGTAGCGCCCAAACAGAGGCCCCGGGACGGGGGGATTCCCGGGGCCTCCCACCTGGAGGTGTAGACGCCGTGGGGGGATTCGGCGTCGAGAGCGTCCTTGTCAGCAGGAAGGGGGGGAATCCCGCCGAACCGCTCTGTGACGCCATTATGGCGCTGAGTGACTGTGTCCGCACTACCTACACGTAAAGATTGCATAACAAACAGGACTCGCTCTTGACCTGGAAGCGCATGGTTCCCAACACACGCGCTGACGGGTTGACTTGGCGAGCTGGGCGGGACGCTTAGACTCGGTTGGTGCGGCCCATCGCGGCCGGAGGCAGAGAGGGGCATTCGCGTTGATCGACTTCGAGGGTGTAACGAAGCGCTATCCGACGCAGCTCCGGCCGGCTCTGAGCGACGTCAGCCTCCGAATCGGCAAGGGAGAGTTCGCCTTTCTGGTGGGAGCATCCGGCTCGGGCAAATCGACCATGCTCCGGCTGATTCTGCGCGAAGAGCGGCCCAACGCCGGCACGGTGCACGTCGCCGGGAAGGACGTTGCAGCGCTCCCCTCGTGGCGGGTCCCGCAGCTGCGCCGCCAGATCGGGACCGTCTTCCAGGATTTCCGCCTGCTGCCGAACAAGAACGTGGAGCAGAACGTCGCCTTCGCGCTCGAAGTCATCGGACGTTCCCGCAGCCACATCCGCAAGGTGGTGCCGGAAGTCCTTGATCTGGTCGGTCTCGACGGCAAGGAGAAGCGGCTCCCCGGCGAGCTGTCCGGCGGCGAACAGCAGCGGGTCGCTATCGCCCGGGCCTACGTCAACCGGCCGACCATCCTGTTGGCGGACGAGCCGACCGGCAACCTCGATCCGGAAACCTCGATCGGTATCCTGCGTCTGCTCGACCGGATCAACCGCTCCGGGACGACAGTCCTGATGGCCACCCATGATGCGAACCTGGTCGATCAGGCCAGACGAAGGGTCATCGAGCTGCGCGAGGGTCGCCTCCAGCGCGACCAGGCCCGCGGTGTCTACGGCTACGCGCTCTGATCTGGAGGTCCTGGATGCGTGCACGCTTTGTCCTCGGCGAGGTCGCCATCGGGCTGCGCCGAAACCTGACCATGACCATGGCCCTGATCGTGACGATCGCGATCTCGCTCGCACTGCTGGGGACCGGGCTGCTGGTCAGGCAACAGGTTGCCCAGATGAAGGGCTTCTGGTTCGACAAGGTGGAGGTGTCCCTCTTCCTGTGCACCCGCAACAGCGACGTCCCGTCGTGCGCGGGAGCAGTTACCGAGGAGCAGCGCGAGCAGATCCAGGGAAACCTGCTCAAACTCAAGCCGCTGGTACAGGAGGTGTACTTCGAGAGCTCCGAGGAGGCGTTCCAACGCTTCCAGGAGCAATTCCAGGGCAGCCCGATCGCCGACAGCGCGACCGCGGAGGACCTGGGCGAGAGTTTCCGGGTGAAGCTGTCCGACCCCGACCGCTACGCCATCATCACCTCTGCCTTCACCGGGGTGCCGGGTGTGGAACGCGTGGACGATCAGAAGCAGGTTCTCGACAAGCTGTTCCGGCTGCTCGACGGTCTGCAGGCGGTGGCGCTGTTCATCGCAGCCGCGATGCTCATCGTCACCCTGCTGCTGGTCGGCAACACGATGCGCCTGGCGGCCCACAGCCGGCAGCGGGAAACCGGCATCATGCGGCTGGTCGGCGCTTCCAAGTGGTATATCCAGATGCCGTTCATCCTGGAGTCGATCTTTGCCGCGGTGATCGGCGGCGCGCTGGCCATCGGTGCGCTGGCCACGATCAAGGTCGTCCTCATCGATGGCTTCCTGGAGCCCAATTTCCGCTTCACCCCGTTCGTGGACTGGGACACGGTGTGGACCGTGGCCCTGACGGTTTTCGCGCTCGGGGTCACCCTCGCAGCGGTCGCCGCGTTCGTGTCCCTGCGGCGCTTCGTCAAGGTCTGAGGGCCCCGCCGGCGGCCCGCCACTGGACGCGAAATGCCCCGATGTGCCCGAGTAGCCGCGGTGTGACGGTATTGTGACATTCGCAGAGTTCTGGGGAGGTGAGCGCATGGGTCGGGTTCGTACCGCGGGAGCAGCCGGGTCCGGGGTCGCATCGCGCCGCCTCACGGCGGGCGTACTCGCGGCGGTGCTGGGGCTGACGGTGGCGTTCGGCGGCTCGAGCCCCGTCATGGCCGCGGATGACAGCCGCGACGTTCAGCGGAAGATCGACGACGCGAGCGACGCGGTCGAGGACGCGAACGAGGCCGTTCGGCAGGCATCCCTGGCCCTGCTCGAAGCCGAGGCGCTCCTGCCGCCCGCCCAGCAGGCGCTCGATGAGGCGATCGACCGCGAAGCGGCCGCCCGCCGGGCGTACGACGAAGCAACCGCCGCGTACGAACAGGCCCACGCCGAGTACGAGGCTGCGAGCCAGCGGTTGACCCAGATCGAGGCCGAGTACGAGAATCTGCGCTCCAATGTCGGCGACTTCGCCAGGCGCGCCTATCAGATGGGCCCGTTCGCCGAGATCGAGATGGTGCTCAACGCCGCTGATCCTGCGGAGTTCACCGACCGGCTCGAAGCCATCCGCTCGGTGAGCAAGGCCAACAACTCGGCGCTGGGCGCGATGGCCACCAACCGCGCGGACCAGGCGTACACCGAGATGCGCATGGAGGCGCTGCGGGAGTTGGCGGCCGAGAAGAAGCTGCTGGCTGAGCAGAAGCTGCAAGAGGCCGAGCAGGCGCGTGCTGAGGCAGAGGCTGCGAAGAAGGTCATCGACGACCTGATCGCACAGCGGGACGCCGCCCTGGCCGTCGCCGAGTCCCAGCGCGCGGCCGTGCAGGGCCAGTATCAGATGCTCAGAGAGGAGCAGGCTCGGATCTCGCGCGCCGCTCAGCTGGCGGCCGAACTGGCGCGTCAGGCGGCGGCCGGCGGCGCCGGCTGGTCCAGTTCGGACGGTTTCACCTGGCCCATCCCCGGCGCCGGGATCTCGCAGCTGAGCGGACCCCGGACCCACCCGGTGTACGGCTACCGCTCCTGCCACACCGGGATCGACATCCGCGGCGGGTCGGGGACACCGATCCACGCGGTGCAGTCCGGCGTCGTCGCAACGATCGAGAACGGCGGTCCGTACGGCCTGCACACGATCGTCGCGCACGGAGACGGTGTGGCCAGCTTCTACGCCCACCAGTCGCGCACCGCGGTTCGGCCCGGTCAACAGGTCGCCAAGGGCGATGTGGTCGGATACGTCGGCTCGACCGGCTGGGTGACGGGTCCGCATCTGCACTTCGAGATCCATGTCAACGGCGTGCCCCACAACCCGATGGGGTGGTACGGGCAGGCCAAGACTGCGATTCGCTGCTGACTCGTCGCGGCTTCGGGGGTGAAGGCCGCTGGAGTACGGCGCGTACACTGACACGGTTCCGGCGAGCGACGACAGGCGGTGACCGATGCCCCGCGAGAAGGGCCGCAAGATGATCGCGGTCAACCGCAAGGCGCG
>CAZECO010000123.1:0-9962 GCA_964510455.1 uncultured Actinomycetes bacterium | reverse complement strand
TCATCTCACCGGACCCGAAGTCGTGCCCATCGACCTCATGAGCGTCACCCAAGGCCGCCTCAAGGGCGTCTTCCATCTCGACGAGCGCATTGAAGTCGCCCTCAGAAGAGCCCGGCCACTGCAGAATCAGAATCTTCTTCATCGAACCGTCTCGTAGGGGGGTGGTCGGAGGCCGTTGGCCACCTGCTCTGGATGCCGGACTCTTGGTGATCCCGAACTTCAGGTGCTCGCCCGTCGCGCTGAGATTCTGGCACAGGTAGGCCTGGGGCTTTGCCGCTTGGGTCGCGCCCAGCACTCCAGCACGTCTGACCGGGGTCCGATCGCGATTGCGCCTATGTCGTTGCGCGGGATTGAGCTGATCTTGTTGGCTACAGCGGCGGCCGGACCACCCATTCTGCGAGCCCGTCGGTCAGCAGCGAAGCGACAGCCTCACGTAGGCGTCGGACAGATGATTGCGCAAAATCGTACATCTGGCGCCTCATGGTGCACACGACGAGACGGGCGGGCGAGTTCTTCCCCAGTGCCTCCAACTCCGCTGCTGGACCGACCCCACGATGCGGTCTGCCCCCAGCACGTCGGCTCAGCGACGGTTGGGGACGTGACCTGGGCTCGTCGTCGTGCTCGGGCTTGGGCATGGAATGCGTGAAGCCCGCCCCCGTGTGGGAGCGGACTTCACGGCGTGGGCGTGCATCAGGGTCGCAGAACTGCCTGAATCTCCAGGTTGATGTGGACCTGATCGGAGACCACGACGCCGCCGCCCTCGATGGCTGCGTTCCAGGTGACCTCGAAGTCCTGCCGGTTGATTGTTGTGGTCGCCGAGAAGCCGGCCCTGGTGCCGCCGTAGGCGTCGGGACCGACACCGACCAGTTCGGTGGTCAGTTCGACGGTGCGGGTGATTCCCTTCAGGGTCAGGTCGCCGGAGATGACCCAGTGGTCGCGCTCGGCGCGGACGCCCGTTGACCGGAACGTCATGGTCGGGTGCTGGTCGGTGCCGAAGAAGTCTGGGGAGCGTACGTGCTCGTCCCTCTTGTCGTTGCCGGTCCAGATGGACGTCAGGTCGATGTCGGCCTCGACGGAGGACGCCTCGATGCTGTCTCCGGTGATGATCGTTCCGGTGAACCTTTCGAAACGGCCGCGCACCTTGCTGACCATCATGTGCCGGACGGTGAAGCCGACCTCCGAGTGTGTTGGATCGATGTCCCACGTCCCAGCCGCATAGCCGGAGATGTCGGCCCCAGTCGTAGTGGTAGTTGTCCTCATCGCGCCTCCAGGTGCTTGTGTTCGATGTTCGTCACCGGTCAGGGCGGACGGCCCTGTGAGCCTGTGATGCCCAGTTGCTTGAACACTAAACTATCACCTGCGCTACCCACAAGGCGAATGTCGACCTGATCAGAGGCCCCTTCGCTCGAGCTCGCGACGGCATCGTTCCGTGCGGGGGACGCGGGCAGGCCGGTCACGCCTCCGGAATGCCGCGTGAAAACTCAAGACTGCCCTCAGAGTTCGGGCAGCCAAGGAACGCTAGCTCTCGTCCCAGGCCTCCACAACGAGCCATTCGTCCGGGTGGCACTGCTCCACCAGTCGTTCATCCACGAGAGTCCGGCCGACCCATTCGCTGGTGAGGATGTCACCTGGATCTGCGTGCCATCGAGGGCGGGCCGATGGTGGCCCTGTCGTGATCTGTGCCAGCAAGTACTTGGCCTGGGCTGCGTATTCGGCTGGATAGCCGTTTCCGCCCAAGAGCAACGCACGGTGTTGCTGGCGCTGGCTGGCTGCGGGGCAATTTCCGGGGATCCAGCGACCGCCGCAAGGCCGTCGTTGGTAGGCGAGACCTTCTCGGCGGACGTCGTCAATACGGGCACCATGACGCAGGCGACGCCGAAGATGCGGGGAGGACTGGGAGGAGCTCCGCGCCGCCAGCGTGCCGTGGCAGCCGGTGAGCGCGGCAGGTGTTCAGATGGCGGTCGCCTGCACCGGCACCGGCTCCCCCACCGTGGTCTACCTCAACGGGTTTGCGGTCGAGGCTGCGAACACCTGGTCGATCCCAGCGGTGGAGCAGGCGGCGAGCAACCGGGTGTGCCTGTTCGACCGGGCCGGGCGTCGGGCGCCGAGCCCCGCCCCGGGCCCGCGCCGAGACGAGCACCCCCAGATGCGTGCCGATGAGATGTTCGCGCTGATGGACGCCCTCGGCGAGCGGGGCATTCGCGCTGGTGGCGTGGTCCTACGGCGGTCTGGTTGCCCGCACCGCAGCCACCTCCAACCCCGATGATGTGGCGGTCCTGGTGCTGGTCGACACAACATGGCCGCTGGCGCCCGACCTGGGCGAGTCGTGGCTGGGCGAGGGAGGTCATCGACACCACCCGTTCGCTCGCACCCGCCCCATCCAACGGCTGCTCTGCGTTGAGGCGAGGGCGTCGATTTCCACGACAGCATCTCCGGGTAGTGCAGACGGGCGTGGCCAGGCCAGGCCAGGCCGTCAGCACCAGTGCGCCGCCACTGCCGATCCCCGGCACCCGCCCACAACCAGACGCTGGAGTCGCGATGAGACCGTGGTGCAGTACAGCCAGATCAACGAACCACTCGGTCGATTCCACGGTCCGCCCTCCGGGCGACTGGCCCGAAGTGGTCCTGCGAAGCGAGATCCAGGCCGGCCGACCTCTCGTGGGCCGGCCCGTCTCGCGGACCGCCCAGTTGAGGTTTGACCCAGGGAGGGCGTAACGATCGCGGCGCATCCGACATGTCACGAGTAGAGGACAATTGCGCGAGAGGGGGCGGCCGTGCCGCAGGGACAGGGAGCACCGCATCCGCCGAGGGCCAGGTTCGAGGAGGCGTGGCGGAACCACTCTTCCGCCATCCTTGCGTACGCCGCGCGACGCACCCGCGATCCCGAGGACGCCGCCGACGTGCTGGCCGACACCTTCCTGGTGGCGTGGCGACGGTTGTCCGACCTGCCCGACGAGCCGGAGGCGCGCCTCTGGCTGTTCGCTGTGGCCCGGAAGGTTCTGGCCAACCAGCATCGAACCGAACTGCGCCGCGGCGCCCTGACCGAGACCCTGATCCAGCAGACCGCCTCGCTCACCGCCGCATTCCTGCGGCCACAGGCCGAGGACCGGCGCTCCGAGCAGCTGGCCGCGGCGCTTGCCTCCCTGCCGGAAGCCGACAGGGAGGTCCTGCTGCTTGCGGGTTGGGAGGAGCTGTCAGCTGCGCAGATCGCGGTCGTGCTCGGGTGTTCGGCGCCCACCGCTCGGGTCAAGCTGCACCGGGCCCGCCGCCGCCTCGCTGATCGGCTGGAGGCGCTGACGTCCGCCCCGGACCCGCCACCGGTGGACGTCCGTCCCCACGCCCTGCAACCGAACCTGGAGGTCCCCCGATGAACCGTCCCGACGCCGACCCCATCGACCTGCTCGCCCACCTCGACCCGATCGACGCCGAGGGGCTAGCGGCAGACTGGTCGTCCGACGACACGTCCGAGGCGCTCCTGGCGGACCTGATGGCCACGCCCGCCGAAGAAGACTGGGCGGCCGCCGCGCCAGTCCGGCGTCACCGGACCTGGCGCCGCGCCATCCTGGCCGGCGGCACCGCGGCGGCCGGGATTGCCGCGTGCCTCGTCATCGTGGGTCCGCCAGGCAGCACTCCGCAAGCCTCGGCCACCTGCCAGCTTCAGGACGGAAAGTTCGTTATCGACTGGATGGCCAATCCTCGCGGCGGCCGCGCGGTCATCGACGATCTGCGCGACTGCGGCCTGGACATCACTATCACCGAGGAGTCCCTCGCCTCCCCGTCGATGGTCGGGACCGTGTTCGGGCACTCACCGGTCGGCGGGCCGAACGACGCACACCCCAACCAACTCCCGCCGGGGATCTGGATCGGCGAGCCGGGAAGTCCAGAGGCATTCACCTGGATCATCGACCCGAAGGTGTTCCGGACTCCGCTCGAGGCGAGCCTCTACATCGCCACTCCCCCCGGCGAGGCCTACGAAGCGTCCGAGTCCGTCTTCAGCCCCGGCGAGCCCCTCGCCGCGGCCCGCTGCAGCCTGCCCGATCCTCTAACGCCGACACGTGCAGCCGAACTCGCGGCGAGCGCGGGGCTGTCCGTGCTGTGGACCGTAGAGACGCCGACCGACTACCAGTCCGATGGTTGGGTCGGCATGTCCCGGCCCAGCGCAGCCGTGCCCGAGGGGACTGTTGTGCAGGACACCCAAGTCAACGACCACACCGTCGCGTTCACGGTCCGCCCTCCGGGCGACTGGCCTGAGGTCGTCCTGCAAACCGATCGTGCGTATCTGGCCCGCCTGCAGCAGACTCCGGACCCCTTCGGCTGGGATGTCAACCAGCCTCGGTGCTCCTGAACCGCACTGGCTGTAGCCGTAATCCCCTCGCACGGGAGACTATTCAGCCCCCCGGTGCTGGGTCTGGTTACGGGCTGGCGCCGGGTGGCGGGGATCCAGGGCTGCCCGGTGAAGAGTCCGCGGAGGACGTCGATGGCGCTGCGGCGGTGCTTGCGCGCGGTGGAGAGCTAGGAAGCCCCGAACCGGACGGTCCGGTTCCCGGTCGCCTGCTGCTGACGGTGCGCAACAGCCCGCCCAGGATTGTCGCGGAGGCCAGCTGCTGCTGCCCGTCCGAGCCCAGAGTCCAGGTGGTCATGCTGCTCACCGACGCCGTGGCGCCCCGGGCTCAGTCCCCCACCCGGTAGCGGTGCTGGAGGTCATGGGTCGCGGCGGGGTCACGGCCGTCCAACCACACCCGGTCAGCCGGCCCAGCCCGTCGAAGCGGGCGCTGGTCACGGTCCCGTTCGCGTCGGTGACTGCCACGTGGTTCCCGCTGGGGTCCAGCGCGCTGCTGTGGCCCACGGCGTTCAGGGTCACCACCCGGACGGTGCGGCCAGCGTCGGTGTACTTGTGGCGGGTGGTCCGGCTCCGGGGTGGCGATCGTCGCGGTCCGACCCAGCGCGTCGTAGTCGATGGCGGTGGTGTCGTTGCTGGCGGCGCTGCCTGCCGCAGCATTATGCTGAGACATCGAGCCGCTCCCAATAGCCACTCGATATGCCCATTTCCGTCCCGATGTCTGCTAGGGCCCGGACAATTCCGGAACTGACTGGAATGTCATACTCAGAGAGCTGCGTGCACAGATTCTCTAGGGCGATTCCTGGCTCGCCCGCCGAAATAAGCGCTTCGATTTGATCGGCGTCATTCGACGACAGTTCCGTCACAGAAATTAGCACGCCTCGGAGGCGTCCATTGATCTCTTCGAAGTCCATCGCGCTCATCCGACCGGGAATCCAGAGATGATACCCTCGCCACCCGGCTCGATGATCACTCTTGCTGAACCCGCGTCAGCAACGGATCGGTTGCGAAATCGGAGATCTCGTGCAGTATCCGGTCAGCGGACCAGCCCTTCGGGAATGGGCTATTGCCTGGACGGCCGGGCCAGAGGGGATGGCCGCCCCCAAGGGCTTGAGGATTAGCGGTCGTAGACATGGCGGCGGTGGCCGAGGGTGACGACGACGACCACGAGTACGTCGTCATGGACCGTGTAGATGATCCGGTAGTCGCCGACCTGGACGCGAAGCCCGGGGCGTCCCCTCAGCGCTCTCGCTCCGGGAGGTCGCGGATCCTCGCCAAGCAGGGCGATCGCGCCGCGGATTCGGGCGCGATCTTGATGGTCGATGCGCTTCAACGCTCGAACTGCGGCCGGGCGCAGCTCGATCTGGTAAGTCATGCCCAGCCCAGATCCGCCTTCACCTGCGCCCAGGGGATGTTGGGTCCTTCTTCCGCCATCGCTTTGTCGAACGCGGCGACGTCCTCGGCGTCTTCCAGCGCCTCGAGCATCCGCTCGTAGTGTTCCGGGCTGACCACCACCGCGGCACGCTTCCCACGGCGCTCAATGAATACCGCCTCGGTCTGCGAACGGGCGATGACTTCGGACAGATGATTGCGAGCTTCCGCGACACTGATGATCGACATAGTCGATCGTACATCTGGCGCCTCATGATGTACATTACGGCTACACAGCCGCGGACAGCCGCTCGGAACGGCGACGTAGTCCACACTGACCTGCACCGGGTGATGAGGAAGTGCATTGGTGGCTCTGAACGCTCTGTTCGAAGGCCAGAGGCCTAGCCGGAGGGAAGGATGCCAGGAGCACCACCCGGAGCAAGGAAACCCGGCCGGGCTTCGGGCTGGTCAGTCCCTCTGCGTGACCACGAGCTTCTCCAGGAGGCGCGCGAGGGCCTGCCGCTCCTCGTTCGTGAGGCGGAGCAAGACCATGCTGCGCTCGGCGACTGCGTCGGCGATCTGGCTGCGCACAGCCAGGCCTGAGTCGGTGAGTTCCAGGAGTTTGACTCGGCGGTCCGCGCCGGGCACCCGGGTCACCAGCCCTCGCTCCTCCAGCCGGTCGGCGAGATTGGTGATGTAGGACCTGTCGCACGCCAGCCGGTCGGCCAGCTCGTGCATCGGAACCGGCGTGGTGAGCATGAGGACGGCGCGAGCGAGGTGGACGGGCAGTCCGAACGGCGCAACCGTCTCGGCGAAGTCCGCCTTGGTCTGTTCGGCCGCTCGGATCAGCATTTGCGACAGCCCGCGCGCCTGGTCGTGGCGGGCATCTCGATCGGACATGGCCCCATGTTACTACGCACAGTCACTAGTTGACTGGTTCAACAAATATGCCTAGGGTTGGATTGTTGAGTCAGTAAACGTTCGTGCAGTCATCAGACTCCCGATGAGGAAGCCACCCCATGCCGTTCGCCACCTCCGGCACCAGGCCCGGTCCCCCGGGACCGCTCGTGATTGGGGCGCCCGCGGTGACCGCCAGGCCGGGAATCACCAGCCGGGTCGTCTCTTCCCGTGGGCTCACGCCGACCACCCATGCGATCCGGCTCGAGAAGCCGGCCGATGTCGCGTTTGCTCCGACACGTTCATGTTCCTGCAGTTGCCGACCAGTGCCGGCAGGGAGGTCCGCCCCATGTCGCTGGCCAGCAGCCCCACCCGGCCATACCTGGAATTCGCGGTCCGGCTGTCCGGGTCTCCGTTCAAGCGCGCATTCGCGGGGCTTCGTCCAGGCGACGAGGTGAGCATGTCCGGCCCGATCAGCCGCTTCGTCCTTGACGAAGCACGGCCCGCTGTCCTGGTGGCGGGCGGAATCGGTGTCACACCGCTGAAGGGCATGGCCGAGTTCGCCGCCGACCGGGAACTCCCCATCCCCGTCCGGCTGCTCTTCAGCAACGCCGCCGAGGACGAGATCGTGTACCGGGACGAGTTGGATGCGCTGGAACGGCAGAATCCCCGATTCCGGGTCCTCCACACGCTCACGCAGACCGCTGGCCCGGCCTGGCGCGGCGCGACCGGACGCATCGGGCCGGAGTTCATCCGACAGGCCGCCGGCGACCTCGAGAACCCCGTCTACTACGTCAGCGGAGCACCCGGGATGGTCAGGGACATCTGGCGGCTCCTCCGTGGGCTCGGCGTCGCTGCTGGGGACGTCCGTGTCGAGGCGTTCCGGGGGTACGCGATGAGCGGCCCGACCGGCCGCCATCAAGAACCTGCAGATCAACCAGATGGGAGCCATCCATGAGCGTCTTCACCCACGAGGAACGCGAATACCTGCACTCCGGTATCCGTCTGGGCCGGCTGGCCACCGTCGGACCGGACGGCGCCCCGCACGTGGTCCCCACGTCGTTCCGCTTCAACGAGGAGGACGACACCATCGACATCGGCGGCCACTCCTTCGCCACCCGCAAGAAGTACCGCGATGTCGAAGGGAACCCGAAGGTCGCATTCGTGATCGACGACCTGGCTTCGGTCAACCCCTGGCGGGCACGCGGCATCGAGATCAGGGGCGAGGCGAGGATCCTCGAAACCGGTGGCACCGACCTCGGGCCAGGCTTCGCGGCGGAGATGTTCCGGATCACGCCAACGCACATCGTCAGCTGGGGGCTGAAGGAACAGATGTCCTTCGAGTCCCGAAACGTCCACCAGAACTCGCCAGCCCAACAGGAGAAGCCATGAATGCGACCGCACCCGTACTCGTGGTCGGCGGCACCGGAAACCTCGGCGGGAAGGTGGTCGACCAGCTCCTCGAGCGCGGGAAACCGGTGCGCGCCCTGGTCCGCCCGAGCACCGACGCGAGCCGGCTGGAGGCAAGGGGCGTCGAGATCGTCAGGGGCGACATGTTCGACCTCGAGTCGCTGGCACGGGCGATGGACGGCGCGGACGCGGATCCGCAACCTGGGTTCGTCGTCCGTCGCCCTGCGGCTGACCTTCGACGCGAACGGGCAGGAAATCCCAGGGCTGACAACGAGCAGCGCGTATGGCACCGAAGCGGGGCGCCACATCATTCCGGCCCAGTTCACGGATATTGATGTCCTCGCCTTTCATGGCCCTGGCTTCCGGGACGTTGCTGATGTCCGCGTCCAGGTCGATCAGGTCGAGGAGGTGCCGTTCCCGGCAAAGATCCACGATGTGGTGCTCACCGAGCGGATCGACGCTCGGGGCAATGTGGTCGGAGGCGGTAAGTACGCGCAGGTGCGGCTCACGAACCCCAACCGCAAACCCGTGACCGTGCGCGTCGCGTTGATCGAATACGAGAACCCGCCGCCGGGGAAGTCGCAGCAGGCCGTGGATGTCCAGGAACTCGGCGGCCTCATCGCCGTGCCTGGGCAGGGCTCGACGACGATCCCTGGACCGACCAACTTCCCGAACGCCTTCGTCAGTGTGAAGGCCTACTTCTCGCGCTGAGCCATCAGCCGGGCCTCATTGGCGGCAGGTCACGCCAGAAACATGAGTCGCACGCGTCACCGCGACGCACGTTGGCTGGGACGGCACGATAGCGTCCCTACCAGTTCGCCTCAGTTCGACGCCCCGACACCCAGGAGCCATTCCGTGGACAGTCCCCGGCACGCCGAAGTGGCCGACCTCGACCAGCTGCGGGCCGCCGTTGCCGCTGTCGGGTGCGGCTGGCTGGTGACCGTCGGGGCTGACGGTGCCCCGATGGCGAACCTCCTGCCCGTGCGGTGGCAGGGAGACGTGGTCGTGGTCCGTGTGCCAACGGACAACCCGCAGTGGCGCCAGCTCCCCGACAACGCCCCGGTTTTGGTCACCTGCCCGAGCACCCCGTACGCGGTCCGTCTGAGCGGACGAGCGCGGGTCGTCCGAGAAGGCCCACGGCAGTCGTCTGATGTGCAGCCGCAGCCCCGCGATTCGGATCTGGACGAGGTGCGCGTCGAAGTGTCCGTCCTCGAGATCCGCGCCGAACTGGTGGGCATCCCATCCGAGACCCCCCGGCCAATCGGCGCTGCCGCACGGCTTCGGAAAGCCGCTGCCGCGCACCCGAGCAAGACCTCGCGGCCGCCCGAAGAGCCGAGCCCCTCCGAGATCGTGATGTTCTTCTCCGAGATGGCCGTGTACCTGTCGGTCGCGATCTGGGCACTTTCGATGGCGGCTCCCACCTGGCAACGGATCACGATCGCCCTCGGTGCTGTCGCGGCGATGGGGCTGGCCTGGGGACTGCTCGGGTCTCCCAAGGCCCCCTTCCCGCTGCGCGGCGTCGCGCGCGGGGGGTTCGAGATCCTCTGGTTCGGGGTCGGCATCCTCGCGCTTTGGGCTGCGGGGCAGCCGTGGCTGGCCGCGATCGTCGCGGCGGTCATCGCCGGCAACGGCGCGGTCAGAGCGGCCGGCTCGCGGAGAGCTGCTCAACGCGCCGCGGGGTGAGAGCGTCTCCGGGTGCCTGCCCGGAGCCGACCGCGCAGGTCGGTACGCAGATCGGGATGGCTTGTGGTGCGCCTGCCGCGCCCACATAGCATCCAGGCGTGGTCAAAGCACGGCGACGCGTCAGGCGCGGCTGGCTGCTCCTGGCGGTCATCGCCTTGCTGGGGGCTGTCGTCGGCACCCAGTTCCGCTCCGGCGTCTGCACCGACTAGGCCCAGTTCTAGGGTCGGTGTCATCAGCCGCAAAGTAGCGGTGCGCGGTGGCG
>CAZECO010000122.1:0-10071 GCA_964510455.1 uncultured Actinomycetes bacterium | reverse complement strand
CAGGGCAGGGCCCATGACCGTCACCGGGCAATTCCCAATGTCCCTTGACAGGCGGGGCGCTCGGTTTCGTTGGCTATGACCCTAATGCGGGCTCGAACCTTTGGGCGCCCTCAGGATCCAGTCACCTCGTTCAGAGGCCTTCCGTAGCCTCCGCACAAACAATCCACCTCGCATCGTGGCCATCACCTCCGCCATGCCGATGGAAGGCATGACCACGACGGCCTGCAATCTTGCCATCGCCTGGCGGTGCCTCCCGCATTCCACTGCGCCAGCTCATTCTCGTCCAGATCTGAGTCGTCCGACGAGCCGTAACCAGATCGTGTGTCGGACGGCCTTATGAGGCGCAGGAGGACTCTCTTGTTGTGCGGCGCTGAAGAGGGACTGTGGCCCGAGATGTGCGAGTGTATAGAAGTCTGCATTTACGATGGGCGGGCTCGGCGACACGAAAAGAGGTACTGCGTTGTCCATCTCAGGGCAGATCGATGCGTCGAACCCAGGCGCGGGGGCCGCGCTAAATGCCCTTCTCGAAATAGTCCGCAGCCACGGGGGTGATCTCCACCCCGCGACTGTCCTGATCGAACGGGACGGAAACCTGTCTGTTCGATGCACGCGGGGAACTGTCGGAGGACCTGAGGGCGCCGACTTCGTCACGTTGCCGCGGGAGCTACTGGTCCCAATCGACGGTGCCGAGTGGTCGGATTCAGATGATGAACTGGCCCTGAGGCGTCATCCCAGCGGGACTTCAACAGTGCAACGATCCCTCCTCGAGTTGTTCATCGAGCTGTACCAGGCGACGCAGAAGTTGCACACATTTGCCCACAACCATCCAATGCTCGCCCTGCGGGCGTTCCCATCAGTTGTCGAAGCGATACGGGCTGTTCGACCGTCGTTCAGGTGCCATGGGTCGTCCGCCGCTGACGCTTTCCTTTCTACGAGAGTCTTCAGGGAGCGGGCACGGCAGAACTACGACACGGCTGTACCTGTGTTGCAGGGTGTTGGCACGAACGATCCCAGGCCAGTCCTGATACCTATCATCGACTCCTTGAACCACCACGAGCTGGGCGCTGGATTCAACCTCGACTCGCAGTCGATGCGAATCAAGATCGCCCGACCCGAAGGAAGCGACGAGTGCTTCGCCTCATATGGGACTCGCCGTGACCACCTGGACCTGGCGCTGCACTACGGATATCTGGATAGGTCAACGACGGTTGTCCGAAGCGCACCTGTCCAGGTCGATCTGAGGGGGCACGGAGTGCTCAGGGTGAGGGGTCGTCCCTTGGTTTCTCGCCACCACTTGGACCCACCATTGATTCAAGAGGAGAGTGACGGGTTGAGCGTGAGCCACATCACGTTCGATGCGAATAGACCCGGTGCGGCGCTGATGGGTGTCCGGATGGCCCTCCTGGGATTCGCGAGGAAGCACCGGAGATCACAGAAGGAGGCCACGGCGTTGGCCGATGAAGCCATCGAACGGGTGATTCTAGAGAACAGACGCGCCCTGCAAGGGATCAGGGACGAGGTGAGGAAGACCTGTCTGGCTCATGCGTATCAGCCAGCCCTGCACCTTGTCGAAGATGCGACGGCGCGGCAATTGGAGACACTGACCCTCGTCGAGACCCGCCTTGCGGGTAGCCTGCGTTCCGTCCGGATCGCTGGCGTCGAACCGTGACGATGCTGGATGTTCGCTCGAGTTTCTTGGAAGTCGACCGACAGGCCTGGCTCGACAGCCCTCACTTGTCATGTCAGTCGAGGGATCGGCCGTTGGGCGAGAGCTGGGAGGGCCTGTGCCGTTCAGTGGCAGCCATCCCGCGGCCGTGCTCCCGCCGCTGGGGTCACCGACTGAAGGCCTCCGCACTTGTCATCGGCACCCTGGCGCCAAACCGGCCCTTCATAGTCGAGGGTGTAGTTCTGGTCGGCGCGTCGAGAGCCTGGTAGGGGTCGAGGTCTTCCGATGATGGGAGTTCCTACACCGCCCATCAGGAAGACCCCGACATGTCTGACGCTACCTTCGCCTGCCCCGACCTGACCACGTTCGCCCAGCTCGATGAGCTGGGCCTGGAAGCTACGGGGCAGCGGCTGGAGCCTGATCGCGCGGTGCTGGCCTGCCGGGTCGTCGAGCCGGACGGCTGGTGCCGCCGCTGCGGCTGCCAGGGCGCCCCCCCGGGACACGGTGACCCGGGGGGGCGCACGCTCTTCAGCGCCCGGCGGACCCTGTGCACCGGCGCCGACCTGCTCACCGAGAAGCAGGCCGGGCGGCCGGGAGCGCTGTTCGCCGACGACGCCCACGTCGAGGTCGAGGCCACCTGGGGCATCTACCAGCAGATGGTCGCCGCCTACCGGGAGCCCGCCCGACCGCAAGCGCGGCCGCGACATGATGGCCAAGCTCATCGAGTCCCTGCGCCACGGCGTCCCGCCCATCCTGACCGAGGTGATCACGCTCGGCCGGACCCTGAACAGAAGGCCGCCGACGTCCTGGCCTACTTCGACCGCCCCGGCACCAGCAACGGACCCACCGAGGCCATCAACGGCAGGCTCGAGCACCTCCGCGGCAGCGCCCTCGGATTCCGCAACCTCACCAACTACATAGCCAGATCCCTACTGGAGACCGGCGGATTCCGCCCCCGACTACACCCCGGATCATGAAGAGCCGGATTCCTGAATGCTGCGGGTCCGACGACCGTGCTGGCGCTGCACAGCACTGTCGTCCATGCGGGACGGCAGACAGGCCTTGAGCCCTGACCCCTTATGATAATGCGGTGGCTTCCTGGGACAACCTGGGTCCGACGCTCGACCGGTCCGGCGAGCCGTGGGTCGGGTCGTTCCCCGGGCTGGGCAGGGTGTTGGTTCACGAGGACGGTTCCGTAGAGGCACAAGTCGAGCCGGACGGGGCAGCTGCTCCTGAAGTCGCGGAACGCGAGCGGGCACTGCGCTTCGGCTGGGGTGAGCCACTCTCCCTTGTGCGGCGCGGATTCGCGTGTGCGAACGCGTCAGGTGTCGTCGCTCCGGATTCGTGTCAGGGTTGTCTGCTGCTTGTCGGAGATCCAAACGACACGTCCGTCGTCCTGCCCGAACTCACGCGGCGAGGTTGGTCGGTGCTGGGTGACCGGTTCGTGCCGACGACCTGGGATGAGCTCGGTCTGTTGGCCCATCCGCGCGACGGCCCAGTCCTCGTGCCGCGCGCTCGCTCCGACACTAAGGGCAACTCGGGTGAAGGTGTCAGGTCTCAGACCGACGCGGTTGAGGTTGTCGTACCCCGAGCCTCCTCGCCTGCCCACGTCAGCGCCGCCATCCATCTGCGCCGTCGGCGCCCAGACGAGCACATCATCCTCCAGGTCAGAGGAGGCGAGCGCCTCGCAACTGCGGCACTGCTCCTATTCTCGGGCGTTTTCGCTCCAGTTCGGGAGCGCGGCACCGAGCCCGCGGACGACGGGGCGCGGACGATGGCCGAGCACCTACGACTGGCAAGAGTGCCGTTCGCTCATTTCGGGTTCGATCCGGAGTCGATCGAGACCGACATCGTGGAGTTGCTGAGATGGTGGCTGACGGTAGCCGCCCCCGCGCAGGAGGAGGGGGCATGACCGCACGTACGGTGTGGCTTGCCTCCTACCCGAAGTCGGGGAACACGTGGGTCCGGGCCGTCTTTACAGCCCTTCGCAGTCGTCCGCACCTGTTCGGGGTCGATCGGCTCGAAGGATCCTTTCTGCCCGCCGACGTGACGCTAGGAATGCAGGTGTTCGGACTCGACTCGCGGTGGCTCGAATATGATGAGAACGCCCGCCTGCGTCACGCTCTTTCTTTGTGGGCGAACGAGTCCGCGTCCGGGGGGACAGAACCGACGCCACCGCTCTTGCGCAAGACCCATGAGGTCTTCCGGCCCGGGCAACCGGGACGCGAGCCGTTCCCGGTAGTTGCGAGCCGCGCGGCCATCCTTGTGGCGAGGGATCCTCGAGACGTCGCCTGCTCCTTCGCTCCGTTCTTCGGCATCAGCCTCGACAAGGCCGTCGAGGCTCTCCGCCACGTGCCGCCAACCAGTGGGGGCAGTCCGGCGACGTGCAGAACTGCCGATCCGTGGGGCTCGTGGTCGAGTCACGCACGATCTTGGCTGTCACCCGACGTGCCATTCCCAGTGCATGTCCTGCGCTTCGAGGATCTCGTGGTGGATGCCGTCGCAGCACTCGCCCCGGTGTTCGCGGCGATCGGCCTCGACTGCGACCGCACTACGCTCGAGGCCGCAGTCGACTTGGCCCGATTCGAGAAGTTGCAGCAGTCGGAGAATGACCGCGGGTACAGGGAGACCAGTCCGCGTACCCGCTCATTCTTCCGCCGAGGTCAGAGCGGCGTCTGGCACGACGACCTGAACGAGAAGCAGGTGGCGGCGATCGAAGCCGACCATGCTGCGGTGATGGTCGAACTCGGCTACGAGCTCACTACCGACAGCGCCTCACGGATGGCACTTGCTGAGGCCCGGGCATCGCAGAGGCGGGCCCTGGCCGAATCACGTGATGCAGCAACTACTTCGATTCCGTAGCCAGGCTCTGGATCACGCGATCCTGCCGGCGCTTGCCGCGGCAGGGTGTGCGGCGCGGGGGTAACCGGTGCTGAGGCAGATGTGACGGGCCAGTGCGGTGACAGCTTTTTGAACGCGGCCGTCCGGATCGATTGGGTAATCAGCTTCGTATAGGTGTCCATGACCTGCTGCCCGGGTTCCCTAACCTCGGGGCAGCCGGGGGCTCGGGGCAGCCGGCAGTTGAGCGTCAGTCACGAGGGAAGGGTGGTGAGCGGTGCTCTGCTAGGGTGTCCTCTGGCTGGACGTCGGTCTCGATGCTGAGCGCCACGCCTGGCACGATGCCCCCTGTCATAGCAGTTGCACGCGTGGGATGATATCCATCACGTAAGGTGGGCCGCTAAGAATTTGAGTAGCCAAAGGAAGGCTGGGGGATGGACCTTCGCGACTACTTGCGCATCGTCCGCAAGCGCTGGATTTCGATTGTGGTTATCACGGCGCTGGGGGGGCTGATGGCGCTCGGGTACAGCATGGCCTCGACCAAGGTCTATACCGCGACTGCTCAGAACTTCGTGGCGATCGGTGGCTCAGCCTCAGATGCCGATTCCGGTTACGTCGCTTTCGGTGCCTCGAGTTTCGCGCTACAGCGTGTCCAGACGTACGTCAGCGTCATCGACAGCCCGGCGGTCCTCGAAGCTGTAGTGACTGAGACCGGGATGGACATCTCCCCTCGACGGTTGGCCGGCATGGTGTCGGCGTCCAACCCACCGTCGACACTTCTGCTCAACGTGACCGTCCAGGGGACAGACCCCGAGCTGATCACGACAATCGCTAATGTAGCCGCGGTGAAGTACGCCAAGATGATTGAGACCCTCGAGACCCCCGAGGGTGCACCCACTGGGCCTGTGAAGGTCACCGTGATCAAGCCTGCTCAACAGCCCACCGCCCCCATCTCCCCGCGCATGGTCGTCAACGTCGCACTCGGTCTTCTCCTAGGCCTGGGCATCGGTTTGGCGCAGGCGATCCTGCGAGAGCAGCTCGACACATCCATCAAGTCCCACGAGATGCTTTCTCAGTTGACGGGCGGGGTTGCTCTCGGATTCGTCGGCTTCGACCCAAATGCGACATCGAATCCCCTGGTAGCGCTGAACGTCCAGTCGCCGCGCTCGGAAGCCTTCCGCACCATCCGCACCAACCTGCAGTACGTCGATGTTGACAATCCGCCCCGAGTCGTTGCGATCACGTCCGCCATGCCGGTGGAGGGCAAGACGACCACGGCCTGCAACTTGGCCATCACACTGGCGCAGGCCGGTAAGTCCGTGTGCCTCGTGGAGGCCGACATGCGACGGCCGAAGGTGGCTGAGTACTTGGGTATTGAGGCGTCCTACGGTCTAACCACCATCCTGACCGGTGAATCCGATTTGGATAAGGCCCTGCTCCCCTGGAGTCGGGGGTTGCTGACGGTGCTGCCCGTTGGCCACACTCCGCCCAACCCGTCCGAACTGCTCGCGAGCCAGCAGATGCGGCACGTCCTCGAGGAACTGAAGGCCCGGTTCGACATCGTGATCGTGGATGCCGCCCCGTTGTTGCCGGTGTCCGACGGAGCGATCGTCGCGTCGATCACTGACGGTGCCCTGCTTGTCGCCCGGCACGGCAAGACGAGTCGCGATCAGGCCGAGCGCGCCGCGGAGGCGCTGGAGCGGGTGGACGCGCGGCTGCTCGGTGTCGTGCTGAACTTCGTGCCAGAGCGCAAGCGCGGCTACGGCTACGGCTACGGCTACGGCTACGGCTACACGGCCGACGAGCACGAGGAGACCGGCGGGTCTAGGAAGTCCAATCAGGCACAGGAGTCGCTGGAGACGACGACATCGTCCTGAACGTCGCGCATGGGTTGAAGTACTGAACCAGCCAGTCGCACTCCGCAGGGAATCCTCGACTCGAGGCGGTCCGGCCAGACGACGCGAGGGAAGGGGCCGCGTTGCCATTCACCGGCAGCCATCCGGCGGCGGTACTGCCCCTGCTGGGCGGCCGACTGCCGGCCTCCGCGCTCGTCATCGGCACTCTGGCACCCGACCTCCCCTACTACTTCTCGGTGCAGGTGAGGACAGCGCAAACCCATACCCTGTCCGGTGTCCTCGGTGTGGACCTGGTGCTCGGAGTATTCCTGTTCGTCGTGTGGCACATGCTGCTCGTCCAGCCGCTGATTTGGATCGCTCCTGCCGCCGTGCAGCGCCGCATTGCGTTAGATCTCCGGACAGGCCTCGCAGGACGCCTGAGCTCCGCTGGGGATCTCGGTTGGGTGTGCCTGGCCCTGGTCATCGGCGGCCTCACCCATGTTGTCCTGGACATGATCACCCACGCGGACATGTGGACGGTGCGATCAATCGACGCTTTGAGTGCGTCGGTGCTTGGTCTGCCGCTGTACCGGTGGCTCCACGTGGCCCTCTCGATCCTGGGTCTGGTGCTGCTGGCGCGGTTCTTGGCCGACTGGTGGCGCCGTGCCCCGCTGGCGGGGCCTAGCGACCCGGTCCGGCCTTCATTGCGGTGGGGAGTTGTGGGCCTGCTACTGGGCCTGGCGACGCTTTCCGGCCTGATTGCCGCCCTGAGCCAGATGCCCGTCGCATCGGCGGCCGGCGGACAGGGTGCGCTGATCGCAGCCGTCGTGGCGTTCTTCTCGACGCTGGGGCTGTGGGTGATCGTGTTGGCGGTCGCGTGGCATCTGGTGGTTGGAGAGGTCAGCGCTGACCGTGCGGACCTGGGGCAGTCAGACCATCGGACCCTATGAATGCGGTGCGCGTTGAACCGCCGACGAATGGCCTCCGCACAATCCCGCCCGTGAACGCCTGGAACGACACAGGGTCGGCCAACGTCGCGGCCAAGGTCCCCTCGGTGCGCTCGATCAACTCCCGGACTTGCCGACAGCTTCATCCGTTCCTGAGTACCCCACGCGACCCGCTGAGCGCGTCAGGCGTGGTCCTCACACGATGGGCGGCGCGCCGCTCGGCCGCGTCCAGGCGCGGAGGATGTGAGTCATTCGTCGCGAACAGCTGCCACGATTCCGACCACGTGGGAGGCGCGTGATCACTGAGCCGATCCGCCAGCAACGGCCGCTCGGGCGGATGGTTTCACCGCGGTACTTTCGAGGTGGGCTATCCTTTCGCACCAAGGCTCGGTGTCGCGATGGCGAAGGCGGGCGACGGCGGCCACCGCGTGTCAAAGTCGGTGATCTCAGGCGGGGGAGGTGCCTTGGGCGGACTTGGGGAAGGTGAAGCCGCAGGCCTGTACCGGCCAGGAGCGGTCCTCCCGAGCCCAGTCAGCAAGGGAGCCGAATCGATTTCGGTGGCCCCGCCCGCGGGGACATCGGTGAGGCAGGTCCCATGACGTCTAAGCCACAGCCGCTCTCTGCCCAAGACGCCGAGGGTGGTGCCGCCAGGCTGGCTCGCGACACCCGCTCGCTAGTCCGCATCGCCCGGCAGGTCGCGCCGCAGCGGATGCTCGCGCAGGTCGTTCTTCTGTTCGCGGTGGGACTGATCGGCGGCGCGAATCTCCTCCTACTCATCCCCATTGTCAACTCCCTGGCGGCGGAGTCAGCAGAGACGGTGCAGCTGCCCGGCGTCGGGCCCATCGACTACTCGGGGATCCCCCTGTGGGTGCTCCTCGCGGGCGTTGTCGCGCTGACGGCGGTCCAGGCGGGTATCCAGCGGGCCAGCGCGATCAACTCGGCCAGCCTTAACGAGGCTGTGGCGACCCACATGCGCACCCGTGCGTTCGACGCTGTGCTGGCGGCGGAGTGGCGGTTCGTCCTCGACCGCAGGCGCAGCGACATCGTCTCGGCCGTCGCGACGGGTGCCTCCCGGTGCGGGATGGCGCTGTCGGAGGTCCTGTCGGGCTCGGTCACGGTCGTGGTGGCCGTGGTGACTGCCGTGGTGGCACTGCTGGTGGAGCCCACCCTGTCCGCGGTGGCGATCGTCGGCACCCTGATCCTCGGCGCGGTCTTGTCCACCAGCATCCGTCCTGCATACCGCATGGGCGGCGTGTTCACCGACCGGTACCGGGCCCTGCAAGGCGTCATGATGGATTCGCTGGACTCGCTGAGGCTGATCCGCGCGCACAACGCCTCCGATGTGTGGCGCAAGGATCTGGCCGACGCGTTCGCCGGGACCCGCGACGTGCAGATCGCCTACGTGCGCCAGGCGGCGACGCTGTCAGCCGCCGCACAGGTCGGCCTCGTCGCCTCGGCGGCCTCCCTGGTCCTGGTCGCGGTGTGGATGGAGGTGCCGCCGACCACGATCGTGGTCGTTCTCCTGCTTATCGCGCGCCTGGCGCGGTCGGTGCAGTCGCTGGCCTCGACCGCGCAGCGGATGGCCAACCACCTGCCGGGCGTCCGGGAGATCGAGGCGCTGACAGCCGCCGCGCGAGCTGCGGTGGAGCAGCCCGAGGAGGCGGCGGGAGCGGCTGAGGTCGTCCTGCCCGAGCCTGTGGCCGGCGCGCCTTTGGTCGCCCTGCGGCATGCGAGCTTCCGGTACTCGCAGGGAGCCGGCGGCATCGAGGACGTCTCGTTCGAGGTCCCCACCGGTTTCATGACCGCGCTCACCGGACCCTCCGGCGCCGGCAAATCCACCACCGCCGACATCGTGCTCGGACTTCTCCCTCCGGACACCGGCGAGGTGCTGGTGGAGGGCCGGCCGCTGACCCGCTCCGGACTGGCGGCGTGGCGGTCCCGGGTAGCCTACGTGCCGCAGGAGACCGTGCTGATCCCCGGGACGCTGCGCCACAACCTGCAGTGGTCGGTGGGAGACGTGAACGATGCCGCCTGCTGGCGCGCCCTGGACCGGGCCGCAGCCAGGTTCGCCCGCGAACTGCCCGACGGACTCGACACCGACCTCGGCGATCGCGGGATCCGCCTGTCCGGCGGGGAACGGCAGCGCGTCGCGATCGCCCGGGCGCTGCTACGCTCCCCGGACTTGCTGGTGCTGGACGAGGCGACGTCCTCACTGGACGACGCGACCGAGGCGGAGGTGCTGTTCCTGCTGACGTCGCTGACGCCGGCCATCACGATCCTCGTGATCGCCCACCGGCGGTCGACGATCGACATCGCCGACCACGTGATCCAGTTCGCCGACGGTCGCGTGGTGAGCGGCGCGGATCGGCGGCAGGGGCTGCCGTGAGCGTTCAGGCCTCAACCGCCGCGTGTGCACTGCAGCCGCAACTGGCCGGTGCTCCAACCGGCCCGATGCCGCCGCCGAGTTCTCCACACGTGTAATTGACTCAGCCCTTGGCGCCACTGGCCCGACCTGGGAAGGAGTCCCGTGCCGTTCACCGGCAGCCACCCCGCGGCGATCCTGCCCCTCATCGGCCGTCGCCTGCCCGCCTCCGCCCTCGTGATCGGCACGCTGGTCCCCGACCTCCCGTACTACTTCACGATGCCGGTGTCGTTCGTGACGACGCACTCCCTGTCCGGCCTCCTCAGGACGGACCTGGTGCTGGGTGTCTTCCTGTTCGTCCTGTGGCACACGGTGCTCGTGCAGCCGCTGGTGTGGATCGCTCCCGCCGCATTGCAGCGGCGG
>CAZECO010000121.1:0-10106 GCA_964510455.1 uncultured Actinomycetes bacterium | reverse complement strand
ACGAGCGGCCCGAAGAGGTCACCGACATGCAGCGCTCGGTCAAGGGCGAGGTCATCGCCTCGACGTTCGACCGGCCGGCCGAGGATCACACGACCGTTGCGGAACTCGCGATCGAGCGTGCCAAGCGGCTGGTGGAACTCGGTCACGACGTCGTGGTGCTGCTCGACTCGATGACCCGGCTCGGCCGTGCATACAACCTGTCGGCCCCGGCTTCGGGCAGGATCCTGTCCGGCGGTGTCGATTCCGCGGCGCTGTACCCGCCGAAGAAGTTCTTCGGAGCCGCCCGCAACATCGAGAACGGCGGCTCGCTGACCATCCTGGCCACGGCGCTGGTGGAGACCGGCTCGAAGATGGACGAGGTCATCTTCGAGGAGTTCAAGGGCACCGGCAACATGGAGCTCAAGCTCGATCGCCGGCTCGCCGACAAGCGGCTGTTCCCGGCGGTGGATGTGGATGCATCCGGCACCCGCAAGGAAGAGCTGCTGATGGCGCCGGAGGAGCTGAAGATCGTCTGGAAGCTGCGCCGCGTGCTGCACGCCCTGGACTCGCTGCAGGCGATCGAGCTGATGATCTCGAAGCTGAAGGAGACGCACTCCAACTACGAGTTCATGCTGCAGGTGCAGAAGAACACCCCGACCACCGACCACCTGGACTGACGCCGGGCGGTCCGGGCCCCCCCGACGGCCCCGCCCCTGGGGATGCCGGTCGGGGACGATCGCGTACGTTGGCGTAGTCATCGCTCGCCCGGCCGTCCGGCGAGCAGGGCACGACGATCAGGACTTGAGAGGACACCCATGGCCCCCTATACCCTTCCCGAGCTCCCGTACGACTACGCGGCACTGGAGCCGCACATCTCGGGCAAGATCATGGAGCTGCACCATGGCAAGCACCACCAGGCGTATGTGACGGGTGCGAACACCGCCCTGGAGAAGCTGGCCGAGGCGCGTGCGAAGGACGACCTGGCCGCCGTCAACCTGCACACCAAGAACCTTGCCTTCAACCTCGGCGGGCACGTCAACCACAGCGTGTTCTGGGAGAACCTCTCGCCCGACAGCGGTGAGCCGGCCGGCCAGCTGCTTGCGCTGCTGGAGGACCGCTTCGGCTCCGTGGAGGCGTTCAAGAAGCACTTCAGCGCCGTCGCGGCCGGGGTTCAGGGATCCGGCTGGGCGGTGCTGGCCTGGGACACCATCGGCGGGCAGCCGGTGATCGTCCAGCTGTACGACCAGCAGGGCAACCTGGCACTGGGACTGGTGCCGCTGCTCATGCTGGACGTGTGGGAGCACGCCTACTACCTGGACTACCTCAACGTGCGCGCCGACTACATCAAGGCGTTCTGGAACATCGTGAACTGGGCCGACGTGGCTGCCCGCCTGGAACGGGCGAGCGGTGCATCCGGCCTGATCGTCCCCTGACGGGTACGGTCCGGGGCGCCGCAGCGGGCGGGAATGCCCGGCCGGCACGCGGTGTTGCACAAGCGGCACGACCTGAGCGGCGTTGAGGCGCCGGTCGCGGTCGTGGGATACTGCATGGACCGACCCGGTTCGCCTCCGGCGCTGAACGGCGCCGCAACCGGTTCACGGACAAGGAGCACCAGCATGAAGCGCGACATCCACCCCGTGTACGCGGAGACCCAGGTCACGTGCACCTGCGGCAACACGTTCACCACTCGGAGCACGGCCAAGAACGGCGTGATCCACGCCGAGGTGTGCTCCCAGTGCCACCCGTTCTACACGGGCAAGCAGAAGATCCTCGACACCGGCGGCCGCGTCGCCAAGTTCGAGAAGCGCTTCGGCGCGAAGGGCAAGTAGCAGCTTTCCGGGCGTCCACGATCCGACCACTCATCGGGTCGTGCGGCGCCCGTGCTGCATTGCGGGCCGGTGGGACGAGGGCGCCTCGCAAGAGGCTGGTGCGAAGAGGGCGGGTGCGATGTTCGAGGCCTGTGAGCCGCTGGTCGCCGAGATGGGCGACGTCGAGCGGCAGCTCTCGCAGCCGGACGTCCACGCCGACGCCGGCCTCGCGCGCCGGCTCGGGCGGCGCTACGCCGAGCTGCGCCCCATCGTGGAGACCTACCGCGCCTGGGAGGCCGCCTCCGGCGACGCGACGGCCGCTGATGAGCTCGCCGTCGAGGATCCGTCGTTCGCGGAGGAGGCCGCATCGGCGCGCCAGGCGGCGGACGATCTGGCCGCCAAGCTGCAGCTGCTGCTCGCCCCGCGCGACCCGATGGACGGCAAGGACGTCATCCTGCAGGTGATGGCCGGTGAGGGCGGTGCGGAATCGGCGCTGTTCGCCGGCGACCTGATGCGCATGTACCTGCGCTACGCGGAGCGGCGCGGCTGGGCGACCGAGGTGCTCGAGCGCGAGGAGTCCGACCTCGGCGGGATCAAGGACGTGGCGATCGCGGTGAAGGGCCGCGGGCCGGTGCAGCCCGACGACGCACCCTATGCCCGGTTGAAGTTCGAGGGCGGCGTGCACCGGGTGCAGCGCGTGCCGGTCACGGAGTCCAGCGGCCGGATCCACACCTCGGCCGCCGGCGTGCTCGTCCTTCCGGAGGCGGAGGATGTCGATGTGGAGATCGATCCGAACGACCTGCGCATCGATGTGTACCGCTCATCGGGCCCCGGCGGGCAGAGCGTGAACACGACAGACTCGGCCGTGCGGATCACGCACATCCCCAGCGGGGTGGTCGTCTCCTGCCAGAACGAGAAGAGCCAGCTGCAGAACAAGGAGCAGGCGATGCGGATCCTGCGCTCGCGGCTGTTGGCGATGGCGCAGGAAGAGGCCGATGAGGCCGCCGGAGCGGCCCGCAAGGCGCAGGTGCGCACCGTGGACCGCAGCGAGCGGATCCGCACCTACAACTTCCCGGAGAGCCGGATCGCCGATCACCGGGTGGGTTTCAAGGCGCACAACCTCGATCAGGTCCTCGACGGCGACCTGGATCCGGTGATCGACGCGCTCACCGAGGCGGATCTCCAAGCGCGGGTGGAAGGTGGCGGAGTCTGAGATGGGCGATTGCGGATCGAGCGCCTGCGGCAGTTGCGCCTGCGACTCGCCGGCCGCCACGAAGCTGCGCCGACCGGCTGCACGGCTGGCGGATCCGTTCGCAGCGCCGGGAAGCGAGGGCAGCGTGCCGATGGCGGATCTGCGGCGCGAGGTCGCGGCGATGCTGCGCGCGGCGCAGGTCCCGACGCCGGACGTCGACGCACGGCTGCTGATGGGCCACATGCTCAGCACGCGCACCGCAGCAGCGCACAGCGGCGCCGCTGTGACCGGTGAGGCGCGCGAGGCCGTCCTGGCAGCGGCGCAGCGCCGTGCCGCGCGCGAGCCGTTGCAGCACATCTTCGGCGAGGCCGCATTCCGCTTCCTGGACCTGCACGTCGGGCCCGGTGTCTTCGTGCCGCGGCCGGAGACCGAGGTCGTCGTCGACGCGGCACTGGCGCAGCTGCCGGCCGCCGGCCCGGCGATCGTGGTGGATCTGGGCGCGGGATCCGGCGCCATCTGCCTGGCGATCGCCACCGAGCGGCCCGCCACCACCGTCTACGCCGTCGAACTCGACGCGGGCGCGATCCCCTGGTTGACCCAGAACGTGATGCGCCACGCCGAGGCCCTGCGCCGGGCGGGCTCGGTGATCCGGGTCGTGCTGGGGGACGCCGGGGCGGTCAGCCGCAGCGACCAGCCCCTGGCCGAGCTCGTCGGGCGGGTGGACCTGGTCGTGAGCAACCCGCCCTACATCCCCGACGACGCCCAGCCGCGCGACCCCGAGGTGCGCGACTACGACCCGGAACTGGCCCTGTACGGCGGGCCGGACGGGCTCGATGTCGTGCGCCGCTGGCTGGACACCGCAGCCGATCTGCTGGCGCCGGGCGCCGCACTGGTCATGGAGCACGGAGACCTGCAGGGCGACGACGACGGCGTCCCCGGCCTGCTTGCGCGCCATGAGGACCTCGCCTCCGGCGGGCCGGTCTGGCAGCAGGCAGCCGATCACCTCGACCTCACGGGCCGTTCGCGCTACACGATTGCCCGTCGTACCGGCTCCTGATGGTCCGCGCGCTGCCGTGCCTCGACCCCGGGCAGCGGCGCGACGCGCTCGAATCGGCCGTGCGCGCTGCCCGCAACGGCCGACTGGTCGCGCTCCCGGCGGAGTCCGGCTACGTGCTGGCCACCGATGCTTTCAGCGCCGCGGGGGTGGCCGCGCTCCAGGCCGCCAAGGGGCTGTCGGCCGGAACCACGCTCGGAGTGCTGGTCGGCCATGCGGCGGGGGTCCACGGCATCGCCGCTGGCCTGCCGAGCTGCGCGCTGGACCTGATCGCCGCCTTCTGGCCCGGCCAGCTGAGCCTCGTCGTGGCGGTCCAGCCGTCGCTGCGCTGGACCGTTCCCACCGACCGGTGCGTCGTGCGGATGCCGCTGCACCCGGTCCTGCTCGACGTCGCGGCGGCGGTGGGGCCCATGGTGTACTCCGGCATCGCGACACCCGCGCAGCGCGAGTCGGCGTCGGTGCTGCTGGACTGCGGGGACCGGCCGGAGGGGCCGGGGAGCACCGTGATCGATGTCTGTGGGCCCGCACCGGTGCTGCTGCGCCCCGGCGCGGTGCCGGTGGAGCGGCTGCGGCAGGTCGTGGCCGACCTGGTGGTGCCGCAGTGAGCCTCGCAGAGCAGGTGGCGCCGATCGCCGGCTGCGAGGTCGTGGCCAGCCGCGCGGTGTCCGGCGGCGATATCTGCGCCGCCTGGCGGGTCGAACTCGCCGATGGCCGGACGGTGTTCGCCAAACAGGCGCCGACGGGGCTGGCGGCGATGATGGCGGTCGAAGCGGCCGGACTGGCATGGCTGGCCGCCGGCGGGGGCACCGTCCCGGACGTGATCGGGCATCGCGGCGGACTGCTGGTGCTGTCCTGGGCCCGGCCCGAACCGCCGTCGGCCGACGCGGCCCGGCGGTTCGGGCAGGCGCTGGCCCTGCTGCACCGCAGCGGCGCACCAGCGTTCGGCTGCGCGCCGCCGGGCGTCAGCGGCGCGGGCTTCATCGGCTCGGCTGCGATGGAGTTCGCCGAGGACGCCGAATGGCCGGTGTTCTTCGCGCAGCGGCGGATCCGGCCGTACCTGGACGCCGCCCGGGCCGCGGGCCGCCTGACCAGCGGGCAGTACGACACCGTCGCCGAGGTCTGCGCATCGATCGCGGACCTCGCCGGCCCGCAGGTGCCGCCGGCCAGACTGCACGGCGATCTGTGGTCCGGCAACATCCTGTGGTCCGGCGGCGCCGGGATGCTCATCGACCCGGCGGCACACGGCGGCCACCCGGAGTCCGATCTGGCCATGCTGGCGCTGTTCGGTGCGCCGCACTTCGCCGAGATCCTCGCCGGATACCAGTCGGTGTCTGCGCTTCCCGACGGCTGGACCGATCGCGTCGAACTGCACCAGCTGTTCCCGCTGCTGGTCCATGCCCAGTTGTTCGGCGGGGGGTACGGGGCGTCCGCCGCCGCTGCGGCGGCCAGGCTGCTGGCACGGCGCCGCCGGTGAACGGCGGGGTCCGCCCGCGATCAGCCGGGCCGTACCGGCGCCCGGCGTAGACTGGGTGGCGACGGTGCGATCGACCGCGGATGACCAGGAGTCCAGATGACCGATGCCACGACCCCCTTCTGGGGTCCGGATTTCCACGCGCTGCAAGCCGACGATCCGCAGATCGCCGACATCATCCTCGCCGAGCTGCAGCGGCAGCGCGGCGGGCTGCAGCTCATCGCATCGGAGAACTTCACCAGCCCCGCGGTCCTCGCGGCTCTCGGATCGACGCTGTCGAACAAGTATGCCGAGGGCTACCCCGGCCGGCGCTACTACGGCGGCTGCGAGGAGGTGGACAAGGCCGAGAACATCGGGATCGAGCGCGCCAAGGCGCTGTTCGGCGCCGAGCATGCCAACCTGCAGCCCCACTCGGGCGCATCGGCCAACATCGCGGTGTACGGAGCATTCGTGAAGCCGGGGGAGACCGTGCTGGCGATGAGCCTGCCGCACGGCGGTCACCTGACCCACGGATCGAAGGTCAACTTCTCGGGCAAGTGGTTCAACGTCGTCTCCTACGGTGTGCACCGCGACACCGAACTCATCGACTACGACCAGGTGCGCGACGTCGCCCTCCGAGAGCGGCCGAAGATGATCATCTGCGGCGCCACCGCGTACTCCCGGCTGATCGACTTCGCCGCGTTCCGCGGCATCGCCGATGAGGTCGGCGCCATCCTGCTCGTCGATGCCGCACACTTCATCGGCCTGGTGGCGGGGAAGGCGATCCCCAGCCCGGTGCCCTATGCGGATGTGGTGTCCTTCACCACCCACAAGGTGCTGCGCGGCCCGCGCGGCGGCATGATCATGTCCCGCGCGGAACATGCCGCGGCCATCGACAAGGCCGTGTTCCCGATGATGCAGGGCGGCCCGCTGATGCACGCGGTGGCGGCGAAGGCGGTGGCGCTGCGGGAGGCGTCGACCCCGCAGTACCAGGCCTACGCGCGGCAGGTCATCCGCAACGCCCAGGCGCTGTCGTCCGGGCTCGCCGCCGCCGGCATGCGGCCGGTGTCGGGCGGGACGGACACGCACCTGGTGCTGGTGGACCTGCAGGGCACGGACGTCACGGGGGCGCAGGCGGAGGCCCGCTGCGGGGCGGCCCGGATCACCCTGAACAAGAACGCCATCCCGTACGACCCGCAGCCGCCCGCGATCGCCTCGGGCATCCGGGTCGGCACACCCGCCGTCACGACCCAGGGGATGGACGAGCAGGATATGGCGCAGGTCGCAGGCCTGATCGCCGCAGCGGTGGAGGACGCCGACGGCTCCGCGGCCCCGCAGATCGCGAAGCAGGTGGCAGAGCTGGTCGCCGACCGGCCCGCCTACCCGCGCTGATCGCACTGCAGGGGCGTGCGAATCGCCGACGGGCTGCCGATCGCTGCGGACCCTTCGGTGCGGGGCACCGCTAGGGTGTGCCTGTGCGCGAGTACCTGCTGTGCCTGTTCGCCGCAGCAGCCATCGCCTACCTGACCACGCCCGCGGTTCGCCGGTTCGCCATCCGGTTCGGGGCGATGGCCGAGGTCCGCGACCGCGACGTCCACTCCAAACCGACGCCGCGGCTGGGCGGCCTGGCGATCTACGCCGGGCTGCTGTCGGCGCTGGTGTTCGCCAGCCAGCTGCCGCTGATGCAGACCGTCTTCGACAGCGAGACCGGCACCGCGACCGCCCTCCTGGCCGGGATGGGGGTCCTGGTGGCCGTCGGCATCGTGGACGACCGGTGGGGGCTGGACGCCCCGACCAAGTTCGCCGGGCAGGTCCTGGCCGCCGGGATCATGGCCTACGGGGGCATCTCGGTGGCGTGGCTGCCGATCGGCGGCGTGTTCGTGCTGGATCCGCTGACCAGCGTGCTGGTCACCGTGGCGATCGTGGTCGTGACGGTGAACGCCATCAACTTCGTCGACGGGCTGGACGGCCTCGCCGCCGGGATCGCGGCGATCTCGGCCTCGGCGTTCTTCGCCTACTCCTACCTGTTGTCGGTGGTGGAGGGCTTCGAGCGGGCGACGCTGTCGACCCTGGTCTCGGCGGCGCTGGTCGGCGCCTGCCTGGGCTTCCTGCCGCACAACTTCTACCGGGCCCGGCTGTTCATGGGCGACACCGGTTCGATGCTGCTGGGCCTGATCCTGGCCACCTGCACGATCACGCTGCTGGGGCGCGTCGACCCCAACGCCGTCGCGGGTGTCACCGTGCTGCCCGCCCTGCTGCCGCTGGTGCTGCCGTTCGCGGTGCTGGCCATCCCGATCATGGATCTGGTCGCCGCCGTGGTCCGGCGGACCATCGCCGGACGCTCCCCCTTCCACCCCGACAAGGGCCACCTGCACCACCGCATCCTGGAGCTGGGGCACTCCACGACCAGGGCGGTGCTGCTGATGTACGGCTGGGCAGCGACAATTGCGGGAACAGTGGTCGCGATGGCGTTCGTGCCCATCGGCTGGGCGCTGACGATCGGCGCCGCCATGCTGGCCGGACTGGTGTTCGCGCTGCTGGCGCCGGTCGGCGCGACGTCGCGGATGCAGAGATAGGGGACGGGATGATGCCGATGCCGGCACGGACTGCGTCGACGCCGCAGAGCCTGGTGCGTCCGATGAGGTCGGTCCTGCGCTGGGGGCTGGCGGCGGGAGCCGCCGCGCTGCTCCTCGGGGTGGTGATCGGGTACCTGGTGGCGGGCGTGCCGGGCGTCTGGGGCGCGCTGCTGGGCGTGGGAGTGTCCGTGGCGTTCTTCACCCTCACGGTGGTCGTCGCGATCGTGACCGCACGGCTGCAGCCGCAGTGGCTCGGGGTGGCGGTGATGGGCTCCTGGCTGGTCAAGATGGCTGGGCTGGTCGTGATCCTGGCCTTCCTGCGCGGGCAGGATTTCTACAGCCGGCCGGTCTTCTTCGCGACGCTGCTGCTGTGCACCTTCGGGTACCTCGGCATGGAGGCGCTGATCGTCAGCCGCACCAAGGTGCTGTACCTCGAAACGGAGTTCGCGCCCGAACACGGGCAGCAGTGACATGACGCCGGGGCAGGGGCCGGTGGCGGCCGAAGCCGCAAACCGCGCACCGCAAAGCGCGTGTGCTAGCGTGATCGCGATGACAGAAGGTCGCGAGCACCACAGTGATCCCGGTCGCGCACCTCAGCCCCCGACGATGGGTGAAACCGACGCCTGGGGCATGGTGTCCACGCTGGTCGCCGGTCCGGTAGCCTGGGGCCTGATCGGCGCCGGCGCCGATGCCCTGATCGGAACGGAACGCGTGTTCCTGGCCGTCGGTGTGGTCGTGGGCTTCGTCACGTCGTTCTACATCACGTATGTCCGGTACGGCCGCTCCGCGGTGTGGCCTGAGCAAGGGAGTTGATGGTGATTGCTCTGGCAACCGCCATCGCCGCTGCAAGCGGTGACGGTGAGGGCTTTCCCGCTCCGACGCTCCACGATTTCTTCCCCGAGCAGCTGCTGTTCGCGGGCACGCCGTTCGCGATGACCCGGATCACCGTGCTCATGCTGCTGATGACCGCGGTGCTGGCGATCGTCGTGATCGCCGCGTTCGCGCGGCCGAAGCTCGTGCCGACCGGCCTGCAGAACGTCGCGGAATACGCCATCGACGGGATGGACCGGGGCATCACCGGGGAGATTCTGGGCAAACGGGGCCGCAACTACTCGCCCTACTTCATGGCGATGTTCTTCCTCATCCTGTTCTGGAACTCCACCGGCATCCTCCCGCTCATGCACATCCCGGTCACCTCGGTGATCGGTGTTCCGATCGTGTTCGCCGCGGTCGCCTACGTCATCTTCAATGTCGCCGGCATCCGCAAGTTCGGCCTGGCCAAGTACATGAAGGCCACCGTCGCCCCCGGCGGGATCCCCAAGGCGCTGTACCTGCTGGTCATCCCGATCGAGTTCGTCTCCACCTTCATCGTGCGCCCGTTCACCCTCGCCATCCGTCTCATGGCCAACATGATGTCCGGCCACCTGCTGCTCGTGCTCTTCTACAGCGCGACGTCGTACTTCCTGCTCGAGGTCACCGGCGTGCTGAAGGGCGTGGCCATCGTGTCCTACGCCGCCGGGTTCGCGTTCACCCTGTTCGAGGTGCTGATCATCTTCCTGCAGGCCTACATCTTCACGCTGCTGACCGCTGTCTACATCGACGGGGCGCTCTCCGCGGACCACTGAACCGACGTGCACCACCGCACACCCAACCCGAAAGGACCACACTGTGGAACTGCTCGCCGAACTCAACGGCAACGTCAACTCCATGGGCTACGGCCTGGCGGCCATCGGCCCGGGCATCGGCATCGGCATCGTTGTCGGCAAGGCGATCGAGGGCATCGCGCGCCAGCCCGAGGCGACCGGCGTCCTGCGCGCCAACATGTTCCTGGGCATCGCGTTCACCGAGGCGCTGGCGCTGATCGGCCTCGTGGCCGGCTTCCTGTTCACCTGATCGACCGAGGCCGGCGAACCGCTCGGTCGAGCACACCAGCGAAGAGGCGAGAGCATGACGTTGCCACTGATCACCGGGGTTACCGCCGCCGTCCTGGCGCAGGAGGCGGAGGAGTCGCAGAACCCGCTGCTGCCGGAGATGTACGACATCGTCT
>CAZECO010000120.1:0-10107 GCA_964510455.1 uncultured Actinomycetes bacterium | reverse complement strand
AGTACATATGTTCGACACCCTGGTCAAGCACCCCGGTGGACAACCCGCCGGCGTGTCGCCCCAACCCTGAACGAACCCCAGCCTCGCACACCCGTACGACACACGCCGACCGTTGCCCGAGGCGCTCCAGTGGGCCGGTCCCAGCCGGGATGACCTATCCGATGCGCGAACCCGGTTGCGGGGCCGTGGACGCGCGCCTACCCAGGCCAGGGTCCAACAGCCAGGAAGCCGATTCCGGGGGGCGCGCGATCCGCAGCGAAGCCCCGCCCCAGCCCGCTGGAAGCCGATGAGCGATCGGAACCCGCACTGCGAGCGATCAGTCGTCCGGCGCAGCGCGCGAGCCGTCGCCTACCTCAGCCCCCTCGGGCGAGCGGTAGACGTAGTCGTGGTGCTGGGTGAAGCCGAGGCTGTCGTAGAGGGACAGCGCCGGCTCGGGGTCGACGTGGACCCGCAGGAACCATCGGGCGGCGCCCAGCTCCGCGCTCCACTGCGTCAGTGCGCCCATGACGGCCGTCGCCACGCCTCTGCGCCTCGCGTCAGGTGCCGTGACCATGTTGTCCGCTCCCGCCCAGTCGCCGACGATCACGCCTCGCCCGATGCCCATCAGTTCGCCGTTCTCCGGCCTGCGGCAACTGATGAACACCGTGTTCGCGGGAGCCGTCAGGATCGGTTGCACGTCCCGGCGCGCGCTGACCGGATCGCCTTTCAACATCGCGAGCCAGGCGTCGTCCGGAGTGTCGCTCGTGGTCAGGACCATGTCGCCGCGGGCGCGGGCCGAGGCGGTGGTGATGAACAGCCGCTGGGTCGACGACACCATCAGGCGCGATCGGCGGAAGACGAGCCATCCGAGGCTGTCAAAGGTCTCGTCGTGGGGACTCGGGTACGGCACCTGCAGCACTGCCGGTGCGCCCTTGTGCTTGTACCAGGCAATGACGGCTTTCAGGGCTGCCGCCAGCGGACGATCTGCTGGACCAGCCACCCGGACCGAGTTGGCCCGTCCCGCCTCCTCGCCGGTCCACCGCAGCCGCCAGCAGCCCATGTCGAGGAATTCGGCCGGCGGCCAGGTCGCTTCGGCCATCTCCTGCATGCGGTAGGCTGACAACTCAGGCGGGAGCACCCGTGCCACCTCGACAGCATCGAACGGCACTCGGACCGACGTATCGTCGCGGCGCCGAAGCTTCAGGATCCCGTCTTCCGCGGTTCCGCTCCAGCGGTCGAGGACACCCACGGCCTCGGCGTGATTCAACCCCAGCGGATCGAGCTTGTACCGCAGTGTCAGCCGCCGTCCGACATCGGCGGGCGATGCGTCCACCCGGCGCAGGGCACGACGCTCCATCAGACGACACCCGGCCGTCTGCAGCGTTCCGCCTTCTTCGCGTACCCGTTGCCAGGAGTCGACACGTTGCGACGATACTAGGACTGAGCACTCGTAGTGCCCTCGGGCGCAGATGAACAGGAGCCAGGCATGACGTACACAATTGCCCTGCCGTGTGTTGACCTGAAGGACCGTGCCTGCGTGGACGAGTGCCCGGTCGACTGCATCTACGAGGGCAACCGCATGCTGTACATCCACCCCGACGAGTGCGTGGATTGCGGCGCCTGCGAACCGGTGTGCCCGGTGGAGGCCATCTTCTACGAGGACGATGTGCCCGATGAGTGGAAGGACTACACGGAGGCGAACGCCGAGTTCTTCAACGACATCCCGGCCAGCGATCTCGGCGGAGCGGCCAAGCACGGGCCCTTCGCCAAGGACGCCCCCCTCGTCGCCGCACTGCCCCCCCAGGAACACGACGAATAGTCGTGTCACCGCTGGCTGACCGGCTCCCGGATTTCCCATGGGACACGCTGCTGCCGGCGAAGGCCGTTGCGCAGGCGCACCCGGACGGGATCGTCGACCTCAGCATCGGAACGCCGGTGGACGCCACACCCGCAGTCGCCCAGGAGGCCCTGCGGGCTGCTGCTGATGCCCCCGGCTACCCGCTGACCGCGGGCACCGCGCAGCTGCACGAGGCGATCCGCGGGTGGGCGGCGCGGACCCTGCTGGTCGCGGCACCGGGAGAACTGGGTGTGCTCCCCGCGATCGGTACGAAGGAGCTGGTCGCCTGGCTGCCCACGCTGCTCGGCCTCGGGGCGTCCGACACGGTCGTCATCCCCGAGGTCGCCTACCCGACATACGAGGTCGGTGCGCTGGTCGCAGGGTGCCGGATCCTGCGCTCGGACTCGACGGTGGCGATCGGTCCGCAGCGGGTCTCGCTGATCTGGGTGAACTCCCCGGCCAACCCTTCGGGCAAGGTGCTGGGCGCCGAGCACCTGGCGAAAGTAGTGGACTTCGCCCGGGCGCGCGGGGCGGTCGTCGTCAGCGACGAGTGCTACTTCGAGCTGCCGTGGTCCACCGATCCCTCGAAGAGGCCGGTGTCCATCCTGCATCCGACGGTGTGCGGCGGATCCTACGAGTCGGTCGTCGCGCTGCACTCGCTGTCGAAGCGCTCGAATCTCGCGGGGTATCGCTTCGGGTATGCCATCGGCGACCCGAAGGTGCTCGGGCCCGTCCTGGCAGCGCGGAAGCACACCGGGTTCATGGTCCCCGCGCCGATCCAGCACGCCGCGATCGCGATCCTGGCCGACGACGAGCACGTGGTGCAGCAGCGGGAACGGTACCGGCGGCGCAGGGAGCTGTTGGCCGCGGCCCTGGCTGCTGCGGGCTTCCGGATCGATCACAGCGAAGCAGGGCTCTACCTGTGGGCGACGCGGGGGGAGGACTGCTGGCAGACCGTGGACCGGCTGGCAGGCATGGGAATCCTGGTGGCCCCGGGCGCCTTCTACGGCCCCGCCGGATCGCAGCACGTCCGGGTCGCCCTGACCGTCGCCGACGAACGGGCGGCGGCCGCCGCGGCGCGACTGGGGGCAAGCGCTGGCTGACACGGCGCACGGCGGTCGGGCACGGCGGCCGGCCCCGACCCGGGGGTGCACCGCCGATGGACCAGCGCAGTGGCTACCGTTGGACCGACAGATCTCCGACTCGAAGTCAGGAGCGGCCATGGCTGACGCGGTGCTTTCGTTCGGCGAGCAGGAGTTGAGACTTCCCGAGGTGCCCTCGACGGACGGAGACCCCGGGTACGACGTCTCCGCGCTGCTGAAGGAGTCCCGCCACGTCGCACTGGACAACGGCTTCACCAACACCGCAGCCTGCAGATCGGGCATCACCTATATCGACGGCGATGCCGGCATCCTCCGGTACCGCGGCTACCCCATCGAGCAGCTGGCGTCGCACTCGTCGTACCTCGAAGTGGCCTTCCTGCTCATCTACGGGGAACTGCCGACCGGGGACGAGCTGGAGGCGTTCACGACGCGGATCAGCCGCCACACCCTGCTCCACGAGGACTTCCGCCGGCTGTTCGACGGTTTCCCCCGCAACGCGCACCCCATGCCGGTGCTGTCGAGCGCGGTGAGTGCGCTGTCGACGTTCTACGAGGACTCCCTCGACCCGTTCGACCCCGAACAGGTGGAGATGTCCACCGTGAGGCTGCTGGCAAAGCTGCCGACCATCGCCGCGTACGCCTACAAGAAGAGCGTTGGACAGCCCTATCTCTACCCGACCAACGCCCTGGACTACGTGCCCAACTTCTTGCGCATGACCTTCGGCGTACCGGCTGAGGAGTACCACCTCGACCCGGTCGTGGCCAAAGCGCTGGACATGCTGCTGGTCCTGCACGCCGACCATGAGCAGAACTGTTCGACGTCCACCGTGCGCCTGGTGGGCTCCTCGCACGCGAATCTGTTCGCATCGGTGTCCGCGGGCATCAACGCCTTGTTCGGCCCGCTGCACGGCGGGGCGAATCAGGCGGTGCTGGAGATGCTCGAGGGCATCCACGCGTCAGGGGGAGGGGTGAAGACCTTCATCCGCCAGGTCAAGGCCCGCGACCGGGGCGTGAAGCTGATGGGTTTCGGGCACCGCGTGTACAAGCACTACGACCCGCGCGCGACGATCGTCAAGGACGCCGCCTACCAGGTCTTCGAGCAGCTGCACGTGTCGGATCCGCTGTTGGACATCGCACTGCGGCTGGAGGAGGTCGCGCTGGCGGACGACTTCTTCCTCTCCCGCAAGCTGTACCCGAACGTGGACTTCTACACCGGGCTGATCTACAAGGCGATGGGGTTCCCGACACGGATGTTCACGGTCCTGTTCGCCCTGGGCAGGCTGCCCGGCTGGATCGCCCAGTGGCGCGAGATGATCGCCGATCCGGACACCAAGATCGGCCGCCCCCGCCAGGTCTATGTCGGGCCTGCGGCGCGGGAGTACTCGGCGATCTCCGACCGCTGAGCCGTCCTAGGACGGCCCCGCGAGTGCAGCAACGACGGCGTCACCCTGCCCGGGGAGGTAGGCGAGTTCGCGGGGGGGGAGACTGGCTCTTCGGAATCCGGCGGGGAGTCCCGGGCGGGGCTGGCTGGCGTGCCGCTCCCGCTGGCGTGGGCTGGGGCATCGGTCCCGCTCGCAAGGTTATGCGGATTCCAGGGCGGGGCTGACGCGCCGGGGTGCGTGGCCGGCCGCTGTTCCTCCGCCGGCGGGGCGCCAGGAGGCATCGGCTGCCCCGGATTAGTTCTTGTGCAGCGCCTCGTTCAGGCCGCCCCAGGTGCCGGTCCGCCGTACAGCCTCGACCGCCCCGGACACCGAGTTGCGGCGGAACAGCCATCCGGCCTGTCCCGACAACTCCCGCGCCTTTGCCACCGTCCCGTCCGGCAGGGCGACCTTCGTGCCGGCGGTGACGTACAGGCCCGCCTCCACCACACACCCGTCGCCCAGTGATATCCCCACCCCTGCGTTCGCGCCGACAAGGCACTCGGCACCCAGCGACACGACTTGCTTGCCGCCCCCGGACAGCGTCCCCATCACCGATGCGCCCCCGCCGAGATCGGTGCCCGGCCCCAGCACGACCCCCGCGGAGATGCGCCCCTCGACCATCGACGCCCCCAGCGTTCCCGCGTTGTAGTTGCAGAACCCCTCGTGCATCACGGTCGTGCCCTGCGCCAGATGGGCCCCGAGGCGGACGCGGTCGGCGTCGGCGATGCGCACACCGGACGGCACGACGTAGTCCACCATGCGCGGGAACTTGTCCACGCCGAGCACGTTGAGCTGGACGCCGCGCAGCCGTGTCCGCTTCCGCGCGGCGTCCAGGGCGTGCACGGGAATCGGGCCGAGGTTCGTCCAGGCGACATTCGGCAGAACGCCGAAGATGCCGTCGAGATTGACCGTGCGCGGCCGCACCAGGCGGTGGGAGAGCAGGTGCAGACGCAGGTAGGCGTCGGCGACATCCAAGGGCGGAGCCTGCAGGTCGTCGACGATCGTGCGCACGGTGCGCACGGCCACCCCGCGGACCTCGTCGACGCCCATCGCCCCGCCGATCCAGGCGATCTCGGCCGGCACACTTCCGAGCACGGGTTCGGGATACCAGACCTCGAGCACATCGGCGCCGTCCATCGATGCCAGGCCGATGCCCGCGGCGGGGCCGGCGACGGGGGACAGGTCAACAGATGGAGTCGATGCGGTCACTGGGCTACGGTATCGGCGTGACGTCCGCGACGCCCAACCCCCCGCTGGACCTCGCGATGGATGTCGTCTCACTGACCGCCGCGCTGGTCGACATCCCCAGCCAGTCGCACGCCGAGCACCAGATCGCGGACGCGGTCGAGGGGGCGCTGCGGGTCCTGCCGCACCTGTCGGTGGAGCGGGACGGCAACACGGTGGTGGCCAGGACTGAACTCGGGCACTTCCAACGGGTGGTGCTGGCCGGCCATCTCGACACCGTGCCCGCCCACGACAATCTGCCTCACAGCTTCTCCGACGACCTGCTGTACGGCCTCGGCTCGTGCGACATGAAGGGCGGTGTCGCCGTCGCACTGCGGTGCGCGGCGACCATCCCGCAGCCGAACCGGGACGTGACGTACGTGTTCTACGAGGCCGAAGAGGTGGAGGACGAGTACAACGGGCTGCGGCGGCTCACCATCGAGCGCCCCGAACTGGTGGCGGCCGATTTCGCGGTGCTGCTCGAACCCTCCGACGCCGGCATCGAGGCCGGTTGCCAGGGCACCCTGCGTGCGGTGGTCTCGACCCGCGGAAGACGCGCGCACAGCGCCCGCTCCTGGATGGGCGACAACGCGGTGCACCGGCTCGGCGAGGTGCTTCGCCGGCTGAACTCGTACGCCGCCGAGACAGTAGATGTCGACGGATTGACCTACCGCGAGGGGTTGAGCGCGGTCGCGATCTCCGGAGGAGTCGCCGGCAACGTGATCCCGGACACCGCGAGCGTGACCGTGAACTACCGGTTCGCCCCGTCGAAGGGCGTGGACGAGGCGCAGGCGCATGTCCGCGAACTGTTCCGCGGCTTCGACATCGAGATCGTGGATCTCGCGCCGGGCGCCCGACCGGGCCTGTCGCATCCCGCGGCACAAGCATTCGTGGCCTCGGTGGGGGCTCAGCCCCGGCCCAAGTTCGGTTGGACCGACGTAGCGCGCTTCACCGCACTCGGTGTGCCGGCGGTCAACTTCGGGCCCGGGGACCCGTCGCTCGCCCACGCCCAGAACGAGCATGTACCGGTGGAACAGCTGAGGTTCTGCGAGACTACGATGCGGGCGTGGCTGGGAGGCTGAGCATCCTGCCGCCCGACGTGAGCACCCGGTAGATGCAGCTGTCTCAGGCAGGTTCGGCGATGTCGGCATCGTTCGTGCGATCTCAGCTTTGTCGGCGGAGCTGGCCCGGCGCAGCTTGAGCAGAGCCCGCAAACGGGTGCAAGAACCGGTCCCCCGGCCCCCGGAAACCCCCCACATCAACGGGTGCAGACCCGCCGACCCGCCGATCCGGCACCGCCGGCCGGGCCCGCGATCGCCCCCCGATGCTGAACCCACGGACACCCCCCAGATTCCAGAAGCTCGGCAAACCTCCGCCGGATCCAGGTTTATCGGCCGTCACGCTGGGCATGACGAGCCAGTGACCGGCGGCCGAACCGCCGGAAGGGCCGAACAGGCCGACGTCGAACGAAGGGCCCCAGAGGCCAGCACCGAGCGCAGGGCCCCGCCCTCGCCGATCGGAGGAATCATGGACCGCCGTAGGACCACCATCGTTGTCGTGACCGGGGTCGGCCTGCTGGCCGCCTCGACCGCAGCCTTCCTGGCCGTGCCGACCACCGGCACCGCCGTTCCCGTGGAGGAGCCGCTGGCCGTGGAGTCGACCGGCACGCAGCAGGAATTCTGGGGCACCAACGTCGTCCTGCCCGAGGACTACGCCGCCTTCTACCTCTCCGAAGGGGCGCTGGTCAGCGTCGGCGAGACCAAGGGGATCGATACCGAGACGCTGGACAGCATCACCGCGCAACTGCAGGCGGCGCCGCCGCAGAGCGTGGTCTATGTCGACGTCGACAGCCTGAACGCCGATGGTCTGACCACGGCGCTGGCCACCGTGACGCCGACGAACGGACACACGCTGGGGACGACGAACGAGGCGATCGGCCAGTGGCTGGCGGGCCTGTTCCCCGACAAGGAGGGCACTGTCGCCAGCTTGGACATTCCGAACGTGCCGAACGCGAGCCTCACCTACACCGAGACCACCGGCGAGGTCACCTGGCAGGTGACGGAGTACGTGTTCCAGTACGCGGACGCCACCGTTTCGGTCCGCCTCTCCACGGTCGATGACAGCGGCGAGACCCGCGCCGAGTTCGACCAGATGATGGCCGGTATGACCCGCTGATCGGGACCCGAGCCTGAAGGGCTTTCACCGGGCCGTCACCTCCGCGACAGCGGAATGGCGGCCCGGTACTCGTATCTTGGCCACATGGTGAGTTCCTTCAGGCGTACCGGCAGCACCGGCGAGGACGGTCCGCCGCAGCGGCAGCGCGGTCCGGTGACCTTGCGAGGCAAGTGGGTCGACAGCGGCACGACCGACCAGCGGCTGCTGGATACCTGGGGACCGTCGGACTGGGTCCACACCGACCCGTGGCGGGTGCTGCGGATCCAGGCGGAGTTCGTGGAGGGCTTCGGGGCCATGGCCGATGTCGGCCCGGCGATCAGCGTCTTCGGCAGCGCTCGGACAGGTCCGGAGCATCCCGACTACCAACTCGCCGTCGAGGTCGGCGCGCGCCTGGTCGGGGCCGGGTATGCCGTGATCACCGGGGGCGGTCCGGGCATCATGGAGGCTGCCAACCGGGGGGCCAAGACGGCCGGCGGACTGTCCGTCGGGCTGGGCATCGAGCTGCCCTTCGAGCAGGGCTTCAACCAGTGGGTCGACCTGGGCGTCAACTTCCGGTACTTCTTCGCGCGCAAGACGGTGTTCGTGAAGTACGCACAAGGGTTCGTGGTTTTCCCGGGCGGATTCGGGACGCTGGACGAACTGTTCGAGGCGATCACGCTCGTGCAGACCGGCAAAGTCACATCGTTCCCGCTGGTGCTGGTGGGGACCGCCTACTGGCAGCCGCTGTTGGACTGGATCCGATCAACCGTGCTGGGGACGGGTAAGATCAGTGATTTCGATGTGGACCTGATCAGCCTGACCGATGATCCCGCCGAGGTGGTCGACATCGTCCTGGCCGCCGATCCCCGCCGCCCCACTGTGCGCGGGTCGGACCGGCTGCCCGCCGCCCTGCGTCAGGAGTCCGGGGATGTTCCGCCCGAGGACGGTTGGTGACGCGCCTCATTCCGGGTCAGGCGTCTCCGGCGTCGTCCTTCTTGGCGCGCCACTGCTGCAGGAACTGTTCGCGCAGCTCGCTTCGGTCCTCGCGGAGCTGCCGGTGCATACCCCGCCGCTCCTGGATCGCTGCTGCCCCATCCTCAGTCGTGCTCCCGATGTGCTTCGCCGTTCCCGCCTCGTCCGCGACGACACGCGCCGGCCGTCCCACGACCAGCTGCGCGGCGGTGGACTCGGCACGATCGACCCGCACCCGGGTGTCTGCCCCGATGGCGTACTGCGCGATGTAGCCGTCCTCGCTCTTGACCGTGATGCCGGTCGCCGAGGCAGCAACGATGGTCCCGTTCTGCACCGCGATCTCGGCGTAGCTGCCGTCGGCGGTGCGCACGACCTGCTCGCCATGCAGCAGCGGCCCGGTGCCCGGGACGCCCCCGCCGTGTCCGTGCAAACCGCGGGTTTCCGACTCCTGCGGCGGCGCGGTGGTGTCGCTGTCCTGTGCGAAGGCGATGCCGGTGAGCGCCGTCGCGCCGACCGCCCCCGCGAGGACCAGGCCGGTTCCGCGCCCGATGCGCCTTGCTGGTGATGTGTCCATGTTCCCCTCATCCTCCCCGTACGCGTCTTGGCACCAAGTGAACCCCGGGCAGTTGTGCGGCAGGTCACCGCAGTGTTCGGATCATGTTCGGGCTGCTGCGCGGAAGTCCGGCCGCCGGTGGCAACCGCGGCGGCGGGTAGCCTGGCGGGGTGCTGGACCTCACCGACCTGCTGGCCTTCGCGCAGACGCCCGCGGGGCCCGTCGCCGCATATGATCTCGGCGCTGTGAGCATCGGGACGGGTACGGCGCTGATGGGCGTCGTGAACCGGTCGCCCGGATCCTGGTACCGGGAATCGGTGGTCCTTTCGACCGAAGCCGCAATCAATCGCGGCCGAAGGCTCGCACTGGAAGGTGCGGCGCTGGTCGACATCGGTGCCGAGTCCACGCTCTCGCACACCCCGCAGGTGGCGGCGTCCGCACAGGCGGAAGTCTTGCTGCCGGTGGTGACCGGCCTCGTGCAGCACGGCGTGGCGGTGTCCGTCGAGACCTACCATCCCAGCACCGCGGATGCTTGCCTGGCGGCCGGGGCGAGCGTCCTGAACGTGACCGCCACCGAGCAGGTGGCGCACCTGTACCCGGTGGTCGCGCAGCACGATGCCGTCATGATCCTGTGCTACTACGCGGGCGGCAACCCCCGCGATGACGTTGTCCGGTCGCCCGCCGAGGACCCCCTGCACGGCGTGATGCAGTTCTTCGAACGAGAATTGCAGCGCGCCACCGAAGCAGGCGTGCGGAGGATCGTGCTGGATCCGGGAGCGGGCTTCTACTACAGCGACCTGCTGGACGGCACTGCCCGGGTGCGGCACCAGATGCGGCTGCTGCTGGCCAGCGGTCGGCTGCGCGA
>CAZECO010000119.1:0-10160 GCA_964510455.1 uncultured Actinomycetes bacterium | reverse complement strand
GGTGGGGGGCTTTGCACCCGTGGCGGGGGTGGATCGCCCGCGACACGCCGTCGGGAGCCCACGTTGCGGGTGCAAAGCCCCGCTACGGGTGCATCTACCGGCCGCGGATCGCCGGAAACACCCCCGTATCGGGTGCAAAGCCCCGCGACGGGTGCATCTACCACCCAGTGGACCCGCACCGCAGTGCCGGTCCCACGATCCGCCACCCGCTCCCCGCCGGATGCTGCATCCGCGGAACCCGCACACCCCGCCAGATTCCGAAGCACCTGCAAAGCCCCCACCCGGGTGCTAACACGGGGGCGATCCGCCCACGCCACGGGTGCAAACAGGCAGCCGGTGCCTTCTGGCGCCCCGCCGGCGGGAACTGCGGCCAGCGACCCATCCCCGCGCGGCAGCCCGCCGTGGAATGCGCATCACCATCAACGCCTCGTCCAGGGCGGGGATCGTCGCTGCAGCACGGCCACCGCCACCGTGGCCGAGATGCCGACGGCCGCAAGCACGAAACCCACGGAGAACGCCGCCTCGAGCCCCGCCTGATTGGCGATGACGCCGAGCAGGAAGGGGGCCCCTCCGATCGCCATGCCGACGGCCACTGCGGTGAGTGCGACCGCGCGATCGGTCCCATCCAGGACCAGCGAGATCGCCAGCGACTGCGCGAACGGGAAGAGGACCGACAGGCCGAGGCCAGTGATGAGGAGTGCGCCCACCGACAGCCAGTACGAAGGGGACTGCAGCAGTGCCGCCAGTCCAACTGCGGCGATGAGGAAGAAGCCGACCAGCAGGATCGTGGTCGGGTAGCGATTGGGCAGCGAGGCCGCGAATGTACGGCCCAGGGCCATCCCGAAGGTCATCGCCGAAAGGGCTGTCGCGGCGGCGGAGAGGTCGACGCCGGCCCGCTGGGTGATCAAAGCGGCAGCCCAGAAGTTCACGCTGAACTCCAGTGCGACTGCCATCCCCACCGCGACCAGCGCGGGCCAGAACACCGGCGGCACCCGTGCAGGAGCGGACCGCGGGACCCGCGGGACCACAGGAACCGGGCTGTGCTGCTCGTGGCGGGGTAGGCGCGCCACCAGGAGCAGGGCCGCCAGTGGCAGCGCCGCGACGATCACCGCCGCGCCGCGCCACCCTGTCGGCAACGCCAGGCAGAACCCCAGGACCGCCGGCGCAATCACACCCAGCCAGGACGCTGCCGCATTGCCCTCCGTGATCGCGCGAGCACGATGCGCTCCGTGGTGATCGGACAGCATCGCGGTGGAGGTGTTGGCGATGGTCGCTCCGACCAGGCCGAGGCACGCCACTGCCGCCAGGACCATCGGATAGGTGCCGCTGGCCGCGAGCAGTACCGCAAGCACCGCCATGCCGACCAGCAGTCGCTGCAGGGTGCGGCGACGCCCCCATCGCCGCACCGCCCAGGGCCCGGCCACGGCCGAAGTTGTCAATCCGATCGCCAGCGCCGTCCCGATGAACCCGGTCGCGGTGCCGCTCAGTTCGAGATCGGCCCCGATCGCGGTGGAACCCGGCCCGACGAAGTACAGGAAGTAGGCCCACACGCCGATCAGCGAGAACCCCGTCCACGTGACCTGATCTCGGCGGTACTCCACCGTCGCGGGCATCCCATGAGCGTAGGCGCGAGGCCATCGTGATGTCGGCGCGAGGCTCAGGGTGCCTGGGCTGCGGCGGATCGTCGGGCTGCCAATCCCCGGGATCGGGCCCGACCTGGGCGAGACTGACCGCATGGACAACCGCGGGAATCAAAGTGACGGGGCTCACACGCTTGCTGCGTGGATCAGACGACCGGAGTTGTGGGCGATCACGGTCGCACTCCTCGGAGGCGGGTGTCTGATGGCCAGCCTGGCCATGCCGATCAGCTTCGGCGCCGTCGTCCTGGCCACGATCGGGTCGACCTGCATCGTTGCGGGGCTGTTGACGCTGGTGGTCGTGCTGATCGGGCGGCTGTCCGGCCTGCACGCGCGATCGCAAAGGGTCGTCGTCGAAGGCCGCGCCCGGATTCTTCTCGGCGGCCTGCGCAGGGGCGGTCCCGCTCAGGAGGCAGAGATCCGTCTGCCGGGAACCGCCGCATCCGAGCCGATCGCGGGGCCGGCAGATAACGCGCGGGTGGGAGCCGGCTCCCACTGACAGCGCGGCCGTGCTGCGGCTGAACGGTGCCGTAGCGATTCAAGGCGTACTCTGACAGGCTTGGCGCTATTCGTGACCAACCAGGAGCCCGTTATGAGCCTCGAGCCGCCCATCACCCGTACGAATCTCCATGACCCTGAGGAGTTCGCCTCAGTGTTCATGGACGAGCTCCGGTACGGCCAAGGCGTCGTCCTCACCAGGTCCAGCCTGAACGACAAGTACTTCGCGCTCGCCCACACGGTGCGCCGGGCGCTGATGGCCAGGTGGCTCGACACCCTCACCACGCAGATGGCCGCCGGGAAGCGCGCGGTCGCCTACCTGTCCGCGGAGTATCTGCTGGGCCGGCAGCTCGACAACGCCATGCTCGCCGTCGATCTGCAGGCCTCGGCGACCGAGGCCCTGGAGAGTCTCGGGATCGATCTGGCCGAGGTCCGGGAGGCTGAGCTCGAGCCCGGCCTCGGCAATGGCGGCCTTGGCAGGCTCGCCGCCTGTTTCATCGACTCGCTGGCGACGATGGAGATCCCGGCCGTGGGGTACGGCATCCGCTACGAGTACGGGATCTTCCGCCAGGAGTTCGTGGATGGATGGCAGCGGGAGCAGCCCGATCCGTGGCTCGAGTTCGGCTCGCCCTGGGAGTTCCCACATCCGGAGATGTCGGTCGAAGTCGGCTTCGGAGGCGCGACGCAGCGGTACACGGATGAAGCCGGCGTGCAGCGCAGCCGGTGGGACCCCGACTACAAGGTCGTCGGCGTGCCGTACAACTACATGGTTCCCGGCTATCACACCCGCACCGTCAACACGCTGCGGCTGTGGAGCGCCCAGAGTCCGACCGAGTTTCGGCTCGACGTGTTCAACGCCGGGGACTTCGAGGCAGCAGTGCACGACGCGAACGCTGCGAGCAACATCAGCCGCGTGCTCTACCCGGAGGATTCAACGCCCCAGGGCAAGGAGCTGCGGCTCAAGCAGCAGTACTTCTTCGTCGCCTGCTCGATCCGCGACTTCATCGACAACGTCCTGCCGAAGCACTTCGATCTGCACCAGCTCCCCGACCGGGTCATCTTCCAGCTGAACGACACCCACCCGGTCATCGGTGTCCCCGAGCTGATGCGGGTTCTGATGGACGAGGAAGGGTTCGCCTTCGCTGAGGCATGGCAGATCACGCAGCGCTGCTTCGCCTACACCTGCCACACGCTGCTGCCGGAGGCGCTCGAAGTCTGGCCGGTGGAGCTGATGCAGCGTCTCCTGCCGCGCCACATGGAGATCATCTTCGCCATCAACGACTACTTCCTCGCCGAACTGCGCCGAGACTTCCCCGACGATGAGATGCGGGTGCGGCGGATGTCGATCATCCAGGAGCACCCCTACCGCGCGGTCCGCATGGCGTTCCTCGCGACGGTGGCGGGCAGCAAGGTCAACGGGGTGGCCGAGTTGCACAGCGAGCTTCTGCGCACGCACGTGCTCAACGACTTCGCCGGGATCTTCCCCGAGAAGTTCACCAACGTCACCAACGGCGTCACCCCGCGGCGGTTCCTCAAACTGGCGAACCCGGGGTTGTCCGAACTGATCAGCAGGCACATCGGCGACGGCTGGGTCGCCGACCTCGACCGCCTGCAGGAGCTGGAGCCGCTGGCCGAGGACCCCGAATTCCGGGCCGCCTTCCGTGCGGTGAAGGCCGCGAACAAGGAGCGCCTTGCTCAGCACCTCGCGGCGAAGGGCATCTGGCTGGATCCGTCCACCCAGTTCGACGTGATGGTCAAACGGCTGCACGAGTACAAGCGTCAGATGTTGAAGGTGCTGCACGCCGTCGTGCTCCACCAGCGCCTCAAGGACGGACAGGACGTCCTTCCGCGGACCATCATCTTCGGCGCGAAGGCCGCCCCCGGCTACCGGATGGCGAAGGACATCATCGGCCTGATCAACCACGTGGGCAGGGCGATCGACAACGATCCGGCGTGCAAGGGAAAGCTGGCCATCGTCTACCCGCCCAACTACAACGTCACACTGGCCGAGGTGCTCATCCCGGCAGCCGACCTCTCCGAGCAGATCTCGCTGGCCGGCAAGGAGGCCTCCGGCACCGGCAACATGAAATTCGCCCTGAACGGCGCCCTGACGATCGGGACGCTGGATGGCGCGAATGTCGAGATCCGGGACCTGGTCGGGCCGGACAACTTCTTCCTGTTCGGGATGACCGTGGACGATGCTCACACCGTCTCGGCGGAGGGCTATCAGCCCTGGACGCACTACGAGGGCAACCCTGTCCTCAAGCGCGCCCTGGATGCCATCTCCTCTGGGGAGTACTCCTCCGGCGACCCGTCCACCTTCGCCGGCGTCGTGGAGAGCCTCATCCATCAGGACCGCTTCATGGCCCTGGCGGACTTCGATGCCTACCTCGCCGCCCAGGCCCGGGCCGACACGGCCTACCTGGATCAAGAGTCCTGGAGCAGGATGGCCATTCTCAACGTCGCTCGAGTCGGCTTCTTCTCCTCCGACCGCTCGATCCACGACTACCTGGACCGGATCTGGCACTGCGAGTCGGTGCACGTGCCGACCAGGTTCGACAAGCAGGCGGGGAGTTGACGGCGGTCGTTCGACCGCGCGGGTGGTGATCGCGGTCGAACGACCTGTGACACCACCAACACTCCGCCGAGGATAACTTGTCATGGCGCTGAGACCGTGTAAAGTCTATTCCAGCACCCCGGTACGCGCTCCCCCGTTGCGGAAGGGGTGCGTCAGCCGCCCTGAGCGCAGACTTGGCAGGCTGGCAATGAAGGTCGTGGCCGATCGTTTCTCCCCCGTAGCGGTCGGCCACACTTCGTTCTCGGCGCCCGTCCTGGTTGTCTCAGCGGCCTTTTCGTGCCCCGCTGCCGGACGGCGGTCCGCCGCACGCGTGATCACCGCCTACGCTGCATCAGCGCATCGGAACACGTAGATCACCGACCTGCGGCCACCGCCCGCCACGAGCGCGGGGGAGAGGTGCGCGGGTCTGGCGTGCCTCTCCCGCGCAGATCGGGCATCGGTCACGTTCGAAATCCGGGTTCCAGGGCAGCGGCCGCTGCGCAACGGCGGGGTGCGGCGCGTCGCTGGCCGCTGTTCCCGTCGGCTGGGCGCCAGGAGGCACCGGCCGCCTGTTCGCCAGGGCGGATCGCCCCTCCCTTGATCAATGCCTGACTCACACCCAGGTTGACAAAGAGGGGGGTGGGGGCTTTGCCCCCGTGGCGGGGGTGGATCGCCAGCATCAGACCGCAGGGAGCCCACGCTCCGGGTGCAAAGCCCCGCTAGGGGCCGCGAGGGGTGCATCTGCCCGCCGACCGATGAACCGGCACCGCGGGGCCGGTCCCACAATCCGCCACCCGCCCCCGCCCGATGCTGAACCCGTACGAACACCCGCACCCGCCCCCGCGCGTGATCGACGCCTACCTGCACCAGACGCATCGCACACGTTGATCACCGACTGCGGCCGGTCCGACCGCACGCCCGCGGGCGGCGGCTACTCGTACCTGCCGCCAGCCGCAGCGAGATCGACCAGCGACTGCGGCGGGGTGAACCGCTCGCCGTACTGCGCCGCCAGTTGCCGGGCTCGCTCGACGAAGCCCTGCGGCCCGCCCGCGTATCCGTTGATGTACTGCAGCACGCCCCCGGTCCACGGCGGGTAGCCGATGCCGAAGATCGAGCCGATGTTGGCGTCCTCCACCGATCGCAGCACGCCCTCGTCGGTACACTTCACACTCTCGATGGCCTCGATGAACAGCATCCGCTCGGCCATGTCGAGCAGCGGCGTGGCCGGCGCGTCGGGGCCGGGCGCCCCGGTCGATCCGGCGCCGAAGTGCTCTGCCAGCCCCGGCCAGAGCCCGACCCGCTTGCCGTCGGCGTAGTCGTAGAACCCCGCTCCGGCCGCCCGCCCGCCGCGGTCGAAGTCCAGCACCATCCGGTCGATGATGGCGTAGGACGGGTGATCGGGGAATGCCGTGCCCTGTGCAGCCGCAGCCTCCCGGGCCGCCTCCCGGATGCGCCGGCCGAGGGTGAGGCTCACCTCGTCGTTCAGCGCTAACGGCCCGGTCGGGAAGCCCGCCTGCAGCGCGGCCTGCTCGATCGAGTTCGCCGGCACGCCCTCGGCCAGCATGGCCACGGCCTCGTAGAGGAAGGTGCCGATCACCCGCGATGTGAAGAAGCCGCGGCTGTCGTTGACGACGATCGGCGTCTTCTTGATCTGCTGCGCCACGTCGATGGCTCTGGCGATCGCCGCATCCGAGGTCCGTTCACCCACGACGATCTCCAACAGCGGCATCTTGTCCACCGGCGAGAAGAAGTGCATCCCGATGAAGTCTTCCGGGCGGGAGACGCCGGCTGCCAGAGTGGTGATCGGCAGGGTGGAGGTGTTGGAGCCCAGCAGCGCATCCGGCGCAAGGAGCGGCTCGATCTCGCCGTAGACCTGGTGCTTCAGCGCCGGATCCTCGAATACCGCCTCGATCAGCAGGTCGGCGCCCTTGGCCTGGGCCATGGAGTCGGTGGGTGTGATCCGCGCGAGCACGTCCTGGGCCGCCTCGGCGGTCATGCGACCGCGCGACACCGCCTTGTCCAGCAGTCTGCGGCTGTAGTCCTTGCCGCGCTCGGCCGCCTCGACGGACACATCCCGCAGCACCACGTCCATGCCGCTGCGCGCGCACACGTAGGCGATGCCGGCGCCCATCATCCCGGCACCGAGCACCGCCACCTTCTGCGCGCGGTAGGCGGGGAAGCCTTCGGGCCGCGACCCGCCCTTGGTGATGTGCTGCAGGTCGAAGAAGAACGCCTTGATCATGTTCTTGCTGACCTGGCCGGTCGCCAGATCGACGAAGTACTCCGTCTCGATCCGCAACGCGTTGGCGAGGTCGACCTGGGACCCCTCGACCGCGGCAGCCATGATGTGGTGCGGTGCCGGCATCGGCGCGCCCTTGAGCTGCTTGCGCAGGTTGGCGGGGAATGCCGGCAGGACGGCCGCGAACTTCGGGTTGCTCGGGGTGCCGCCGGGGATCTTGTACCCGGGGGAGTCCCACGGCTGGACGGCGTCGGGGTTGGCGTCGATCCATGCCCGGGCCTCGGCGAACATCGCCTCGGGAGTGTCCACCACCACATCGACCAGGCCGACTGCCAGCGCCGCGCTGGGCTTGCGGCGCTGACCCTGCAGGAGCACCTCCATCAGCGCCTTCTGCAGACCGAGCATCCGCACCGTGCGGACGACGCCGCCGCCCCCGGGGAGCAGGCCCAGGGTCACCTCGGGCAGGCCGATCTCGCTGCCCTTGGCCTCCAGCGCGACGCGGTGATGGCAGGCCAGCGCGATCTCCAGCCCGCCGCCCAGCGCTGCGCCGTTGATCGCCGCGACGACCGGTCGGCCGAGGGTCTCGAGGGCCCGGGTACCGGCGTGGAACGCCTGCAGCTTAGCCGTGAGCTCAGCAGCATCCTCGGGCGTGGCCCGGCTCAGCAGGTTGAGGTCGCCGCCGGCGAAGAATGTCTTCTTGCCGGACGTCAGGATGACTCCCTTGATGGACTCCTTCTCCGCCACCAGCCGCTGCACGACGGCCTGGAACGAGGCCTGGAAGGCCGCGTTCATCGTGTTGGCGCCCTGCGCGGGGTCGTCCATGGTGAGGATGACGACGCCGTCGGCGTCCTGCTCCCAGTTGATCATCTTCCTTGCTCCCTCAGATCCGCTCGAGAATTGTTGCCACGCCCATACCCCCGCCGATGCACAGGGTCACCAGGCCGTACCTGCCGCCGCTGCGCTCGAGCTCATCCAGCACGGTGCCGAAGATCATGGCTCCGGTCGCTCCCAGCGGATGCCCCATGGCGATGGCGCCGCCGTTGACGTTGACCTGCTCCCGATCCAGGCGGAAGTCCTTCATCCATTTCAGCACCACGGCGGCGAAGGCCTCGTTCAGCTCCCAGACGGCGATGTCGTCGGGGGTGAGGCCCGCGAGGGCCAGCGCTTTGCGGGTCGCGGGGGTGGGGCCGGTGAGCATGATGGTGGGATCGGCGCCGGAGATCGCCGTGGCGACCACCCGGCCGCGCGGCGCCAGGTTGTATCGCCTGCCCACCTCCTCGCTGCCGATCAGCACGACTGCGGCGCCATCCACGATGCCGGAGGAGTTGCCGGGGGTGTGAACGTGGTCGATCCGCTCGACCCAGTGGTACTTCTGCAGCGCCACCGCGTCGAAGCCGCCCATCTCGCCGATGCCGACGAACGAGGGGTTCAGCTTCGCGAGGTCGGCCGGGGTCGTGCTCGGGCGCATGTGTTCGTCGTGGTCGAGGATGGTGACCCCGTTGCGGTCCTTCACCGGGATCACCGACTTGGCGAAGCGGCCCGCGCTCCAGGCGTCGGCGGCCAGCCGCTGCGACTGCAGGGCGTAGCCGTCCACGTCCTCGCGGCTGAAGCCCTCGATCGTCGCGATCAGGTCGGCGCTGATGCCCTGCGGCACGAAGTACGTGTCATAGGCCGTCTCCGGGTCCATCGCCCAAGCGCCGCCGTCGCTGGCCATCGGGACGCGGCTCATCGACTCCACGCCGCCGGCGATGATCAGCTGGTCCCAGCCGGAACGCACCTTCTGGGATGCGATGTTCACCGCCTCCAGCGCCGAGGCGCAGAACCGGTTGATCTGGATCCCCCCGACCGTGTCCGGCAGACCGGCCGCGATCGCCGCGGTCTTGGCGATGTCGGCGCCCTGGTCCCCGACCGGCGTGACACATCCGAGGATGACGTCGTCGATGGCGCTGGGATCCAGCTGGGAGTGCCTCGCGGTCAGCTCATGGAGCAGGCCGGTGACCAGTGTGACCGGCTTGACCCGGTGCAGAGACCCATTCGCTTTGCCGCGTCCTCGCGGCGTGCGGATGGCGTCATAGATGAATGCTTCCGTTGACATACGTTCCCCTCAACCACTGCGGTGCTGGTGCCTAGGGCGGACACGATGAGTCCGTCAGCGACACGGTACGTCGCGGTTCCATCGCCCGACGCGGCAGCCCCTCGCCTTGCGGCGCAACGCACCCAACGAGCAATATGCTGCAGGTCGGGGCGCTTATGGAGGTGGGATGCCGAATCAACCCCCACGGGGCCCTGACGACTACGAGAGGTTCTTCAGGGACCCCGAGCCCTCGAGCGGCCCTGCGCCGTCACCAGAAGAGTTGGCGAAATACGAAGCGTTCCTGCGCAAGAATCCGCAAAGCGCACAGCAGACTCAGTCTGTGCGCACGAACGCCGCTCCCGCCCCCCCCGTAGCCCCCGCCCGGATCCCGCAGCCGAAGAGGAAGAAGCCCCTCTGGCGCCGGATCCTGCGTTGGATCGCGCTGCTGCTGGCGCTGGTACTGGTGTACTTCCTGGTGCTGTTCATCTACCTGATGGCCAATATCAACAAGGTCGATGCCCTGCCCCCCGACCAGATCGGCAACACACCCGGTGCAGTCACCCTTATCGTCGGGTCCGACGAACGAGCCGACGATCCTTCCAGCGGCGAGCGGACCGACACCATCATGGTGATGGTGGATCCGACGCTCGGGCCGCCGACGCTGGTGTCCATCCCGCGCGACAGCTGGGTCGAGATCCCCGGCGAGGGCGAGGGAAAGATCAACTCGGCGTTCTCCATCGGCGGGCCCCAGCTGCTCGCCTCGACCATCGAGCTGAACACCGGCCTGCGCGTGGACCACTACATGGAGGTCGGTTTCGAGGGGATCGTCGAGCTGACCGATGCAGTCGGCGGGGTCGAGCTGTGCATCGATTACGACGTCAACGACCCCAACTCCGGTCTGGTGATGGAGGCCGGCTGCAGCGTGCTCGACGGTTCGCAGGCGCTGGCGTTCTGCCGGATGCGGTACTCCGACCCCAACGGCGACCTCGGCCGCATCGAGAGGCAGCAGCAGTGGATCGAATCCTTCGTCAAGACGGTGCTGCAGCCCCGGAACCTGTTCAACCCCTTCACCATGATCGATGTCATGGACGCGGCAGCCTCTTCGCTGACGGTCGATGAGGACACCGGCACGTTCAACATCATCCGGTTCGGCTT
>CAZECO010000118.1:0-10259 GCA_964510455.1 uncultured Actinomycetes bacterium | reverse complement strand
CCGTTCCGCCCATGCCCAGTCCGATGCACATGGTGGTCAGGCCGTAGCGGACCTCCGGGCGCTCGGCGAACTCGTCGGCCAGGTAGGTCATCAGCCGGATGCCGGAGGATGCCAGCGGGTGTCCGACGGCGATCGCGCCGCCCATCGGGTTCACCCGTGCGTCGTCGTCGGCGATGCCGAAGTGGTCCAGGAACGCCAGCACCTGGATCGCGAAGGCCTCGTTGACCTCGAACAGGCCGATGTCTTCGATCGACAGGCCCGCCTTGCCCAGCGCCTTCTGCGTCGAGGGGACGGGTCCGACGCCCATCACCTCGGGAGCGACGCCGGCGAAGGCGAAGGAGACCAGCCGCATCTTCTTGGTCAGGCCCAGTTCGTCGGCGACCTCTTCGGTGGCCAGCAGCGCACCGGTGGCGCCGTCGTTGAGGCCGGCCGCGTTGCCGGCGGTGATCCGGCCGTGCGGGCGGAACGGCGTCTTCAGGCCCGCCAGGCTCTCCATCGTGGTCTCCGGCCGGGGCGGCTCGTCGGCGGTCGCCAGCCCGAACGCGCCCTCGGCGCTGCGGGTCGCAACCGGCACCAGGTTCGGCTGGATCTTGCCCTCGGCGTAGGCCTTGGCGGTCTTGAGCTGGCTGTTCAGCGCGTAGGCGTCGGCGCGCTCCTTGGTCAGGTGCGGGAAGCGGTCGTGCAGGTTCTCGGCCGTGTTCCCCATCAGCAGGGCCTCGGGGTCCACGATCTTCTCTGCGAGGAAGCGCGGGTTCGGGTCGACACCCTCGCCCATCGGGTGCCGGCCCATGTGCTCCACGCCGCCGGCCAGCGCCACGTCGTAGACGCCGGCCATCAGGGGGGCGGCCAGGGTCGTCACGGCCGTCATCGCGCCGGCGCACATCCGGTCGATGCTGTAGCCGGGGACGGTGTTGGGCAGCCCGGCGAGCAGGGCGGCGGACCGGCCCATCGTCAGGCCCTGGTCGCCGATCTGGGTGGTGGCGGCGACGGCCACGTCGTCGATCCGCTCGGCGGGCAGGTTCGGGTTGCGTCGCAGCAGCTCCCGGAACACATTGACGACCAGGTCGTCGGCGCGAGTGTTCGCGTAGATGCCTTTCTTGCCCGCCTTGCCGAACGGGGTGCGGGCCCCGTCCACGAAGACGACGTTTCGGATTTCTCGGGCCACAGATTGCTCCCCAGCGATTTCGGATGATCCATCGGCGGAGTTGCCGAAGGTCATCGGCGGCGAGGCCGACAACTGTCATGTTACCCGCGAGTAGCATCGGGTGGAAATGTGGCCTTTGTGGTGACTCGTCGGGTCCCGGGACGTCGTGGCGTTGAGGGCTGCCGCCCGGCGGTGGGGATCCAGGGCGAGATCGGCCATCGCTGGCGCGTTCCGCCGCGGATCGCCGCGGGACCGGGTGGCCCGGCCGGCGCGTGGCCGCCGGTGCGCCATCCGCCGGGTGCCACCCGCCTCCGCGATGCGGCCCTCACCCGGCCAGCGCGGCGGCCAGCCCCGGGGCCACCAGGTCCACCTGCCAGCCCCGGGCTCCGCGCTGATGCAGGAACGCCGCCACGGACTCGGTGCCGATCGGCTCCGGCGGCGCCCAGGCCAGGCGTCGCACGTAGTCCGGACTGATCAGCACCTCGGCCGGCAGGGCGTGCTCATCGGCGAGCGCCAGCACCTGGGCCCTGACACGGGTGAACCGGGCGGCGGCCGCAGGGTCTTTCGCGGCCCACGCCCGCGGCGCGGGAGGGCCGTCCGGCTCCAGCCGCAGCGGCGGCAGCTCCGACTCGGGGAGTTCCAGGGCGGCCGAGATCGCCTGCCACCACAGCCCGATCCGCCGCTGCTGGCGCCGGAAGCCCGGGACCTCCAGCAGCGCCATGCGGTCCGCCGGGAGGGCCTCGGCGGCCGCGATCAGGGCGGCGTCGGGCAGCACCCGGCCCGGCGCGAGATCCAGGTCCTGCGCCAGGTGATCGCGGGCGTGCCACAGGCCGCGCAGCACCGCCTGGTTGCGCGTCGTCTTCAGGCGATGGCTGCCGGTCGTGCGCCGCCACGGGTCGACGTGGGTGTGCGGCGTCCAGTGCAGCAGCGCCTCGAACTCCTGCTGCGCCCACTGCCACTTCTGCGCCTCTCGCAGCTGCCCCTCCAGCGCGTTGCGCAGGTCGATGAGCAGCTCCACATCGAGCGCGGCGTAGCGCAGCCAGTCCGGCGGGAGCGGCCGTACCGACCAGTCGGCGGCGCTGTGCCCCTTCGCGAGGTGCCATCCCAGCAGCGACTCCGTCAGGGCGGCCAACCCGACCCGCGGGAGGTTGAGGATGCGGGCGGCGAGTTCGGTGTCGAACAGCGCATGCGGGCGCAGGCCGACCTCGGCCAGGCACACCAGATCCTGGGTGGCCGAGTGCAGGATCCACTCGGCCCCGGCGATCGAGGTTGCGAAGGCGGACACGTCGGGCAGCGCATCGGTGTCGAGCAGGGCGATCCCGCTGCCGCTGCGCTTTGCCTGGATCAGGAACGCCCGCTGTCCGTAGCGGTGGCCCGAGGCCCGCTCGGCGTCCAGGGCCACGGGTCCGGTTCCGGCCGCGAACGCTTCAGCCACCGACGCGAGCTCCTCGGCCGTCTGGCAGACGGGGGGGACCCCGCTGGCCGGCTCGCGCAGCGTGGGGACCTCGGTTGCCGTGGCGGCGTCCGCGTGCCCGTCGCCGTCCGTTTTCAACTCGGTCATCGAGACCCACCGTACTTGGGTGCACCTGCGAGGTGGCCCCCGAACGGGGAACTCCGCCCAGGGCCGACGATCAGGCCACCAGTCCGGCGCGCATGGCGATGGCGACCATCTCGGCGCGGTCCCCGGTCCCGGTCTTGCGGCCGATCCGTGCGAGGTGGGACTTGACGGTGAGCCCGCTGAGGCCGAGCAGCCGGCCGGTCTCGTTGTTGGTGTGGCCGTCCGCGACCGCCTGCAGGACCTCGACCTCGCGGGGCGACAGGCCCGGCAGCTCGGGCGGGGGCGGGAGGCTCGCCGATCTGCCGTGATCGTCCGCCCCGGCGACCCGGCACACCGGCCGCCGGATCAGGCAGCGCACCTTGCCCGCGATCGCGATCCGCACCGCGGCCTCATCGCCGTCCTCGCACGCCATGAGGATCCGCCGCCAGCCGGCCCGGCGCAGCTGCGCGACGAGCTGCATCACCGCCTGGTTGCGGGGGGACAGGCAGATGACGCCGACCCCCGTCTCCGCGGGCGGGGGGATCCGGCGCAGCAGATCTGCCGGGCTCGACGCGAATCGCACATCGATCGCGCCCACGCCGCGCAGCGCTGCATCCACCTGCGCCGCCAAGCCCGAGTCCGTGTCCGTCAGCACGATCGCCGAGAATCCGGCCGGACGCTGGCGCTGCGGCAGGGTCTGGTGCACCCGGGGGGGCAGGCGCACCTCCGCGATCAGCATCCCCGCCGGCTGCCGCGGTGCGCCGGGCGTGCTGGCGAGTTGCGGCATGGCGGCACCTCCAACCCCATCGCGTTCGACGTCTTCAGCGTCTCGCCGACCCGGGACCGAAGCGCGCTGATCGCCGGATCCCCGACGATTCGCTAGGCCGAACGGGTGATCTCCCCAGCCGTGTCAGCCCCGTCGGCCCAGCCGGGGAACCCCGTCGGTGTACGGCTCCAGGGAGGTGATCAGTTCCATCAGGTCCAGCCATGCTGCGACGTGCTCGCGGATGATGGCGGCGGTGGTCGGGGTCCGCAACCGGGGGTGGGGCGCATCGACGACCGGCGTCCACGAGGCGCGGATCTCCAGCTCACCGGTGGCCGGGCGGTCGTCGAGCAGCCCGAAGGACTGCGACGCCGTCCGGGTCACCGTCCCGCCGAACGATCCGACGGCCAGGTCGCGCTCCCCGAGCGCCTCCTGCAGCCATGTCCAGCCCATGTCGAGGAGCACCGGGTCCTCGGCCATCGCCTCATCGAGCTCGGCGCTGGCGAACAGGACCACCCGCCACGTGCCGTTCCAGGACTCCTGGCCGGCCGGGTCGTGCAGCACCACGAGGCGGCCGTCGCCGATGTCCTGTGAGCCGACGGTCACCGCTGCCTGCAGCGCGAGGGCGAACGGCGCCAGCTTGGCGGGGCCGGGGGTGGCCCGCACCCCGATCTCGGGCCGGGTTGTCAGCGTCGCCAACTCGGCGGCGACCGCGTCGAACTCCGCCGATGGCGTACGCCGAAGAGTCATCACCATGGGAGCCTATGCAGTCGCCCGCCCTTGGGCGGGCAGGCGCGAGCCGGTGTCGCCGCCCCGTCGGCCGGTGTTCGGCGGCTGGCGGGGCGCGGTGCGACCATGGACCTACTGGAGGTGCCATGTCAGCAACCGGGTCCGCGGTGCAATCCCTGCCGGCCGATCATCCGCTTCGCTCGGGGATGGCGCAGGCGCCCCTGCTGCGCGCCGCCGCTCGCCTCCCGGGGCCGCGGCCGGTCTGGTTCATGCGGCAGGCGGGACGGTCGCTGCCGGAGTACCGGCTGGTCCGGCAGGGCGTGGGCATGCTGCAGGCCTGCTTCGATGCGGACCTGGTCGCCGAGATCACGCTGCAGCCCGTGCGCCGCCACGGGGTCGACGCCGCGATCCTGTTCAGCGACATCGTGGTCCCGCTCAAGGCGCTTGGCCTCGACCTGGACATCGTGCCCGGGGTCGGCCCGGTGGTGCCCGAACCGTTCGGCTCGCACGCAGACCTCGCACGGCTGCCGGAGCTGGATCCCGGCTCGGTGGCCGCGGTGGCGGCGGGGGCGCAGGCGGTGGCGGCGGTGTCGCCGGTGCCGCTCATCGGGTTCGCGGGAGCGCCCTTCACACTGGCCTCCTACCTGATCGAGGGCGGCCCGAGCCGCACCCACGGCCGCACGAAGGCGCTCATGCACGCCGATCCGCAGTTGTGGGACGCGCTGTGCGCCCGCCTGGCGGGCATCGCCGCAGCGTTCCTGCGCGTGCAGATCTCGGCCGGCGCCAGCGCGGTGCAGCTGTTCGACTCCTGGGCAGGCGCGCTCAGCCTCGCCGACTACCGCCGGTTCGTCCTGCCGCACAGCGCGGCGGTGTTCGCGGCCATCGCCGACCTGGGGGTTCCGCGTATCCACTTCGGGGTCGGGACCGGCGAGCTGCTGGGCGCGATGGGGGAGCCGGAGGTCGAGGTGGTCGGGGTCGACTACCGGGTTTCTCTGCAGGATGCTGCGGCACGGGTGGGGCCGGACCGGGCGCTGCAGGGCAATCTCGACCCCGCGCTGCTGAGGGCCGGCACCACGGTGCTGCGGGCCGAGGTGGAGCGGATCCTCGCCGAGGGCGACCGACTGCCGGGGCACATCTTCAACCTCGGCCACGGCGTGCCCCCGGACACCGACCCCGATGTGCTGACCGCTGTCGCCGCCTGGGTGCACGAGCTGCGCCCCTGACCCCGGGCCGCCGGACGACAGGTCCGGCTCAGGCTGCTGTCGAGCTGCGCCCCTGAACCGGGCGCGTCAGGGGACCGACACCTCCTGCTGGGGCGCCGCGGACTCCGCCGCGGACTCCGGCGCGGGCGCCGCGACCTCCGGGCTCCGGTGCCGCCGCAGGTACCAGCGCACCGGGATGAGGACGGCGACTCCGAGGATCAGGAAGGGCAGCAGCCATCCCACGACGGTCAGTGCGGCCGCCGCGGCAGTCGCCAGCGCCGCCAGGCCGGCCCGCAGCCCGCCGATGAAGCCCCCCTGCCCCGCCTCGGTGGCCGCGGGGGTGATGAACGTGGTGGTCACCGTCGCCATCGACGTCTGATCGGCCAGCGCCCGCTGCCTGGCCTGCAGGGCCTCCAGCTCCGCCTGCCTGGTGGCGATCTGCGACTCCAGGGCGATGATGTCGGTCAGGGAGTCCGCCCGCGCCATCAGCGCGTTGAGCCGGTCCAGGCTCGCCCGGGCAGAGGCGACCCGGGAGTCCACGTCCGCCACCTCGGCGCTGACATCCATCTCGCTGCGGGTGCGCCAGGACTCGGTGCCGAAGGACGCTGCGGCGGCCATCAGCGCGTCGACCGAGTCCGCCGGTGCGCGATAGGTGATCACACTCATGGGCTCGCTCTCGCAATACAGGCCGCCGTCGACGCCGAAGGGCTGCGCGCACGGCTGGCCGTAGGAGGTGTTCTCGCCGGTCACCGAGCCGCCCGCCGCGGTGACGGAGGCGCTCAGGCGACGCGCAGCGGCAGCCACATCCGTGACCACCACCTGCTGCGCCGCGGTCACGATGACGGCATCGGAGTCCGCTGCGGCGGCCTGCGGGACCGCCGACCCCCGAGCAGCTTCTTCCAGCGCCCCGGGCGCCTGCAGCCCGCCGTCGGACTGGTAGGCGAAGTCCGGCAGGGCTAGTCCCGCCGAGTCGCTGCTGTCGGTTCCCCGGGCGAAGAACAGCGCTGACACGGCCAGCCCTGAGCAGATGAGCAGAATGACTGCGACGACGACGACCGCGATCGTCCGCCGGCTTGTGCGAGTTGTGCTCTCCCGGTTCATGGACCATAGACGTCGGCGCCGCCGAGATGGTTCCCCCGGTTCGCCGACGGCTTTCGCGGCACAACCCCGGTGACGAAGCCGGCACCGTCCGTGGCAGGGTACTGATATGTCGAGCCAGCAGTCCGTCCCGTCGACCCGGCGCGGTACAGCCAGGGCCCGTGCGGCCGCCGGCCCGCGGGGATCCGTCGTGGTGATCGGCGGGGGGATCGCTGGTCTGGCGGCCGCGCACCGGCTGGCGCGCGACGGCGGGCCCGATGTGTCGGTCACCCTGCTGGAGGCCACCGGCATCCTGGGCGGGAAGCTGCAGGTGAGCAGTGTCGCCGGGGTGCTGCTCGACGAAGGCGCCGAGGCGATCCAGGCGACCCGCCCGGAGGCGATCGGACTGGCGCGATCGGTCGGGCTGCAGCGCGACATCGAGTTCCCGGCAGCGTCGGGCTCGGGGATCTGGGTCCGCGGCACCATCCGTCCGATGCCGCCGAGCATCATGGGTGTCCCGACGGACCTGCGGGCGCTGACCGCCTCCGGCGTGCTCCCGCTGTCGGCGATGGCGCGGATGCCGCTGGAGCCCCTCAAGCCCCTGACCGCGTTCGAGAACGACGTCTCGGTCGGTGCCTATGTGGAGGCCCGCCTCGGCCGGGAGGTGGTGGAGGCCCTGGTGGAGCCGCTGTTGGGCGGCGTCTACGCCGGACGTGCCGACGCGTTGAGCCTGCGGGCGACGGTGCCCACGCTCTACCGCGAGATCCGCCAGGAGCGGTCGCTGCTGCGGGCGGCGGCGCGTGTCGCGCGCGGCGGGTCGCGGGAATCCGGCGCGCGCAAGGGCCCGGTGTTCGCCGGCATCCGCGGCGGTGTCGGGCGGCTGCCCGCGGCGGTCGCCGACGACCTGGTCGCGCTGGGCGCGGATGTCCGCACGAACTCCGCGGTCCGCTCCCTGCACCGCGACGGACAGGGCTGGCGCATCGTCGTCGGGCCGGTGTCCGAGCAGCGGGTCATGACCTGCGATGCCGTGGTCCTGGCGGTCCCTGCCTTCAGCGCGGCTGGTCTGCTGTCCCACATCGTCCCCTCGGTCTCCACGGACCTGGGCCTGATCAAGCATGCGAGCATGGCGGTGGTCGCGCTGGCCTACCGCAGGGCGGAGGTGCCGGGCGTGCTGCGCGGCACCGGTTTCCTCGTGCCTCCGTCGGAGGGCAGGTCGATCAAGGGCGTCACCTACAGCTCATCGAAGTGGGGTTGGACGGCGACGATGGCGCGCAGCCGCCACGCCGACGGGCTGGTGATGATGCGCGCGTCCCTGGGCCGCCTCGGCGAGGAGGCGCTGCTCGAGCGCCACGACGAGGACCTGGTGGCGCTCGCGCACCGCGACATCGCCGCGGCGCTGAACCTGCGGGGCCAGCCGGTCGCGTCGCGGGTGACCCGCTGGCACCATGCGCTGCCCCAGTACGCCGTCGGCCACAGCGAGCGGGTCGACCGGATCCGCACCAGGGTGGCCGACGTGCCCGGCCTGGAGCTGGCGGGGGCCGCGTTCGACGGGGTGGGGGTGGCGGCGGTGATCGGCACCGGGCGGTCGGCGGCGGCGTCGGTCCTGCAACACCTCCAGCAGCGCGCACAATTGGGCCATGGCTGAAGCACGGCACGACTCCGGCAAGCGCCCCGATCAGGGCAAGGCGGCGCGCGACCTGAACGACGTCACCAGGTACACCATGTTCTCCGCCTTCGCGGTCCGCCGGGATCTGCCCGCCGAGCGCTCCGCACTGGTGGAGGAGTGGCAGTCCCTGGCCGAGCAGTGGGCGGCCAAGGATGTGGTCGTGCGCGGCTGGTACGACATCGCAGGCCTGCGGGCGCAGGCCGATGTGCTGCTGTGGACGCACGGCCCGTCGGTGGACGCGCTGCAGGCGGCCTACCACGATGTGCGCCGCAGCGGACTGGGGAGGCACCTGTCGACCTACTGGTCGAACGCGGGGATCCATCAACCCGCCGAGTTCAACAAGTCCCACGTCCCGGCGTTCCTGGCCGGAGAGGCGCCCCGCCGCTACCTGTGCCTGTACCCGTTCGTGCGGTCCTACGAGTGGTACCTGCTGCCGGATGAGGAACGGCGGGCGCTGCTGGTCGAGCACGGCATGATGGGACGGGAGTACCCCGACGTGCGCGCCAACACGGTCTCGGCCTTCGCGCTGGGCGACTACGAGTGGCTGCTGGCGTTCGAGGCCGACGACCTGCACCGGATCGTCGAGCTGATGCGGCATCTGCGCGGCTCGGGGGCCCGGCGGCACGTGCGCGAGGAGGTGCCGTTCTTCACCGGTCCGCGGCGTCCGGTGGCGGAGCTCATCGCCGATCTGCCCTGATCCGTGGGAGCGCTGTTGGCGCTGGCGTCCAGCGTCATGTGGGGCACCGCCGACTTCATGGCCGGGGAGCTGTCCAAGAGGCGGGCGGCGCTGGCGGTCGCCGGCGGCTCGCAGATCGTCGGCCTGGCGGTGATGCTGGCGGTCCTGGCCGTGACGCGGGAGTACGACAAGAACATCGCGGTCGGCGACTACCTGGGTTGGGCGGTGCTGGCGAGCGTGTGCGGCCTCGGCGGCCTGGTGGCGTTCTACACCGCGCTGGCCGCGGGGCGGATGGGGGTCGTCTCGCCCATCGCGGCCCTCGGAGTGCTGGTCCCGCTTGCGGTGGGCCTGCTGCGCGGCGACAGCCCGACCGGTCCGCAGGACCTCGGCATCATCCTCGCCGTCGTCGGTGTGGTGCTGGCCAGCGGACCCGAGGTCAGCGGCGGCGCGGGGAAGAAGCCGGTGCTGCTGGCAGTCCTGGCGGCAGCCCTGTTCGGCGGGTTCACCGTGTTCCTCGCGGCCGGGGCGGCGTCCTCCACGGTCCTGACCCTGACGGCGCAGCGGATCACCTCCACCGCCATCGTGCTGGCCGCGGCCGTGGTCGCCGGCAGCATCGGCGGACTGCGGCGGACCGATGCCGGGCGGGTGACGGTGATCGGCGTCTTCGACCTGTCGGCGAACCTCGCGTTCGGGATCGCCACGACGATGGGGCTGCTCGCCGTCATCTCCGTGCTCGGGTCCATGTACCCGGTGGTGACCGTGGTCCTGGCGTGGCTGATCCTCAAGGAGCGGCTGCTGCCGGTGCAGTACGTGGGGGCCGCGACCACGGTGGTCGGGGTGGCGCTGATCGCGGGGGGCGGTTGAGCCGGGCTTCGCGTCGTCATCCGGGGGCCCTGCGGGGTTCTGATCGACGACGCGGCGGCTGCTGGGGACGCCGCGGTGCTGCATCCTGCTGGTCCGAGCGGCGCGGGTCGGCCAGCCTCGGCCTCGCGCAATCCTTCCCGGGTTTCCCGAGTTCGTGGGCGCATGGGTGCGATATCACTTGGAGGGCAGGGGGTTTCGGCGCGGCACGAGCCGCGGCGGTCGGCGCGGGCGGCGGCGATCCGGTCCAGCTCCGGCCCTTGGCCAACGGCCTTCGTTCAGGGGGTGCGCGGCGGTGGCGGGGCGGCGTGCGGTGTGGATGACCGGGGGATTGACCCTTGGCGGACTCCCTTGACATTCGATTGCTGAGTATTGTCGGATAAAGGCCCGAGCAATGGCGGCGCATTTCGGGTATGTCCCGATAAATCGGTTGATGGATGTCACAGCTTGGTGGAGGGACTACTGATGACAATACTGAGCGAACTCTTCGCTTCCCTTGCGAGATGGGAGCAGCCGCCTGGTGGCGACAATCCGTTCAGGCTAGCCTGTCGCGTCGAGCCCGGCGCCAGCGTCGAAGAGATCGCCCGAGTTGCGCCGAGCGCGG
>CAZECO010000117.1:0-10598 GCA_964510455.1 uncultured Actinomycetes bacterium | reverse complement strand
CCGGAGTTGAAGTCCTTGAAGTACAGGACCTCCTTGTCGCCGTTGGCGTAGGTGACCTCCAGGAAGCGGTTGTCCTCGCTCTCGGCGTACATCCGCTCGACGGTCGCCTGGATCATCGCGTCGCAGGTCGCCGCGGCGTCGCGGCCGTTCTCCGCCACATCTTCGGCGTGCAGCGGCAGGTCGGGCGTCAGGTACTTCGACAGGATGTCGGCCGCCGCCTGCGCGTCCGGCCGCTCGATCTTGATCTTCACGTCCAGCCGGCCCGGGCGCAGGATCGCCGGGTCGATCATGTCCTCGCGGTTGGACGCCCCGATCACGATGACGTTCTCCAGGCCCTCGACCCCGTCGATCTCCGACAGCAGCTGCGGGACGATGGTGTTCTCCACATCGCTGGACACGCCGGATCCGCGGGTGCGGAACAGCGAGTCCATCTCGTCGAAGAACACGATGACCGGCAGGCCCTCGGACGCCTTCTCGCGCGCCCGCTGGAACACCAGCCGGATGTGCCGCTCGGTCTCCCCCACGTACTTGTTCAGCAGCTCCGGACCCTTGATGTTCAGGAAGTAGGAGCGGGTCTCGGGGTGCCCGGTGCGCTCGGCCACCTTCTGCGCCAGCGAGTGCGCCACGGCCTTGGCGATCAGCGTCTTGCCGCAGCCGGGCGGGCCGTAGAGCAGGATCCCCTTCGGCGCGGCCAGCTGGTACTCGCGGAACAGTTCCTGGTGCAGGAACGGCAGCTCCACCGCATCGCGGATCATCTCGATCTGGGAGCCGAGCCCGCCGATGTCCTCGTACTCGACGTCCGGCACCTCCTCCAGCACCAGCTCCTCGACCTCTGCCTTGGGGATGCGCTCGTAGATGTAGTTACTGCGGACATCCAGCAGCACCGAGTCCCCGGATCGCATCCGCTCGGTGAACATCGGTTCGGCGATCCGGACGACGCGCTCCTCGTCGTGCCCGGTCACCACCAGCGCCCGCTCCCCGTCCTCGAAGAGCTCCTTCAGCGTGGCCACCTCGCCGATCCGCTCGTACCCATAGGCCGCCACGACGTTCAGCGCCTCGTTGAGCTGGACCTCCTGGCCCGGCCGCAGCTCGTCGACGTCCAGCCCCGGGCTCGCGATGACCCGCATCTTGCGCCCGTTGGCCATCACGTCCATCGAGCCGTCGTCGTTCGACGCCAGGAAGACGCCGTACGCGGCGGGCGGCTGGGCCAGCTTGTCGACCTCCGCCTTGAGCGTGAGGATCTGCTCGCGCGCGTCCCGCAGGGTGTTGGCCAGCCGCCGGTTGTGGGCGAGAGCCGCGTCGAGCTCCGCCCGCAGGTCGATCACCTGGCGCGCCATGGCGCTGTTGGATTCGCTGGACGGGCCGGACGACCCGGAACCGGCTGGATCCTGGTACGGCACGTTCCACCACCTCCTGGAGTTAGGGCGACACTACATCCGGTGACGGTTGTTGCAAGCCTTGCGACGACACGTGCGCGCCGCGCGGTCCGGTGTACTCCTCGCCGTAGGCGCCCTTGGCAGGTCGCCGGCGCAGCAGCAGGGTGGACGTCCCGGGCGCCAGCCGCCGCGCTGCGACCAGGAATCCGGTGTGTCCGATCATCCGGTGGTCCGGGCGCACGGCGAGGCCCTCCAGGTGCCAGGTGCGCACCAGGTGCTCGCTGGCCTGCGGCTCGGTGTACCCGCCGTGCTCCCGCAGCGTCTCGACGTAGCGCGACAGCTGGGTCGTGGTCGCGACGTAGGCGACGATCAGCCCGCCGGGCACCAGCGCCTGCCCGGCCGGCGATACGCAGTCCCAGGGCGCCAGCAGGTCCAGCACGACCGCGTCGAGCCGCTCCTCGTCGGCCAGGTGGTCGGTCACCGATCCGACGGTCAGGCGCCAGGCGGGGTGCTGCGGGCCCAGCCAGCGGGCCACGTTCTGCTCCGCCACGGCGGCGAAGTCCTGCCGCAGCTCGTAGGACGACACGTACCCCGCCTCGCCGACGGCCTGCAGCAGCGTGATGGTCAGCGCGCCGGACCCGGCGCCGGCCTCCACGACCCGTGCCCCGGGGAACAGGTCGGCCAGCGACACGATCGCGGCCGCGTCCTTCGGGTAGACGATGGTGGCGCCCCGCTTCATCGACAGCACGAAGTCGCGCAGCATCGGCCGCAGTACCAGGTACGGCGTGCCGCCGGTGCTGGTCACGATGATGCCCTCGGGCTGCCCGATGATCGCGTCGTGGGCCAGGGCGCCCTTGTGGGTGAAGAAGGACTCCCCCGCGCGCAGCGGGAACGTGTGGTGACGGTGCTTCGGATCGGTCAGTTGGACCAGATCGCCCTCGGCGAGCGGAAGGCCCCTGCGGTTGGCGCGGCGCGGCCCTTGCGGCAGGTCGGACGTCATGCGGGCGGTTCACCCCCCGGGCCGGCGACGATCACACCGATGGGACGGTTGGCATCGTCCGTCACCACCACCGGCACCCCCGATTCCGTCAGCATCGCGATGGCGTCGGCTGCGGGCGCCGTCGCCCGCACCCAGCCCCAGTTCGGCACCGACCGGGTGACGGCGGCGATCAGCGTGTCGCCGCGGGCCGAAGCCGGCACGGCGGCCAGTGCGGGCGGCAGGACATACCCCCGCAGGCCCATGGACGGATCTCCGACCAGTGCTACCAGCCCCTGCTGCGGGGGCGTGCCGGCCAGGAAGTCCGACAGCGCGGCGACGGTCGCCGACTCCGGGACGACGACCGCCGGGCGTGCCAGATCGATCGCCGTCCGGCCCTCCAGCTGTCCCACGGCGTCGGCGCTGCGCAGCGCTCCCCTGGCGCCGATGAACAGGAAGCCGGCCAACAGCAGGCTGACCAGGAGGAACCCCGGCTCGGCTCGGCCCCCGCTCTGCGCGATCAGCCACAGCGGTGCCGCCACGATCAGCGCGGCCAGCGCCATCCCGGCGTACGCGGCGACCCGCTGGCCGCGGACCCGCGAGCCCGTCCCTGCCCACACAGCAGCGCTCAGGACGCTCCCGCCGTCCAGCGGCAGCCCCGGCAGCATGTTGAACACCCCGACGAGGGCGTTGGCGAGCGCGAGCGCGCCCAAGAGTTCGGCCAGCATCGACAACGAGCTCGGCACCTGCTGCCAGGCGAACCAGGCCGCCACCGCGATCAGCAGGGTCGCTGCCGGGCCGCTGGCGGCGATGACGGCCTCCCGGCCCGGCGTGTTGCGCACCGGGCGGTAGCTGGTGAAGCCGCCGAACGCCCACAGCGTGATCCCCAGGACCGGGAAGCCGTAGCGGCGCGCCGCCACGGCGTGCGCCAGTTCGTGGACCAGCACGCTGGCGAGCAGCCCGACGGCGAAGATCACCGCCGAGGTCCACTGGCGGGCCGGGGAGACCCCCTCGAACGACGGCAGCCACAGCCAGGCGATGATCGCGACGCCGAGCAGCGTGTTCAGCGGGACCGCCACGCTGAAACCGGCCAGGGTGAACCTCAGCCCGGATCCGGGCCCGCTCGACATGGCGCAATGGTATCCGCCGGTGCCCCCGCCGCCTGTGTCGCGGCTGTGGGCTAGCGTCGCGGGTGTGAGTTCGGACGCTACTGCAACAGCAGTCGACAAGCGCTTCTCCCTGTCCCCGTCGCGGGCCGGCGACTTCCAGGCCTGCCCGCTGCTGTACCGGCTGCGGCACATCGACAAGATCCCCGAGCAGCCGGGCCCGGAGACCTATCGGGGCACCCTCGTCCACGCGGTCCTGGAGCGGCTGTTCGATCTGCCCCCGGCCGATCGCACACAGGCGAACGCAGTGGCGATGCTTCTCCCGGAATGGGACCGGATCCTGGCCGACCAGCCCGACCTGCCCGACCTGCTGTTCGGGCCAGACGACAACTGGACGCGCCAGCAGTCGGGGCTCCCGCTGCAGCCCGCCGAACCCGGCAAGCTCGAGGCGTTCCTCGCGGGTGCCGAGCAGCGGCTGTCGGTGTACTTCGGGCTGGAAGACCCGTCGCGGCTGGAGCCGGCCGAACGGGAGCTGGAGGTCGCCGCCACGGTGGCGGGCGGCCTGCTGCTGCGCGGCTTCGTCGACCGCCTGGACAGGTCCCCCGACGGGCGCACCCGCGTGGTCGACTACAAGACCGGCCGGGCGCCGGTGGAGGCCTTCGAGCAGAAGGCGATGTTCCAGCTGCGGTGCTACGGCTTGGCGCTGTGGCGCAGCCAGGGCGTGGTGCCCACGGTGCTGCAGCTGCTGTACCTCGGGGACGGCCAGGTGCTGCGCTACGAGCCGGACGAGGCCGATCTGAATGCGACCGAGCGCAAGCTCGCGGCGCTGTGGCGGGCGATCCTGCGGGCGTACGAGCGCGACCAGTGGCCGCCGCGGACGTCCGGCATGTGCGGGTACTGCTCGTTCAAGCCGATCTGCCCCGCCTGGGGCGGAACCCTCCCGGACCGCACGGCTACCGTTGAGGAATGACACAGACCGCGGCGGCCGCACGCGCTGAGGACCTCACGAAAGTCTACGGAGCCGGCGACACCCGGGTGGTGGCGCTCGACGCGATCTCGGTGGAGATCGCGGCAGGCCAGTACACGGCGGTGATGGGGCCGTCGGGGTCCGGCAAATCGACGCTGATGCACTGCCTCGCCGGTCTGGACAGCATCACCTCGGGCAAGGTGTTCCTCGGCGACCTGGAGATCAGCGCCCTGGGCGACGGGGCGCTGACGAAGGTCAGGCGCGACAAGATCGGGTTCATCTTCCAGGCCTACAACCTGGTGCCCACGCTCAACGCGCTGGAGAACATCACCCTGCCGCTGGACATCGCCGGCCGGAAGGTGGATCAGCAGTGGCTGGACACCATCATCGCCACCGTCGAGCTGGGAGACCGGCTGAAGCACCGGCCCAGCGAACTGTCCGGCGGCCAGCAGCAGCGCGTCGCTGTCGCCCGGGCGCTGGCGTCCAAGCCACAGGTGATGTTCGCCGATGAGCCCACCGGCAACCTCGATTCCCGCTCGGGGGCGGAGGTGCTGGGGTTCCTGCGGCGCAGCGTCGACCAGTTCGGCCAGACGATCGTGATGGTGACGCACGACCCCAACGCCGCCTCCTACGCCGACCGGGTGCTGTTCCTCGCCGACGGGCGGATCGTGGACGAGATGGCGAGCCCGTCCGCCGACCGGGTGCTGGCGCGGATGGTCAAGTTCGAGTCGACGCAGGGGCCGACCCAGGCGGCGGGGTAGTTCAGCGGGGCCTCAGCCGCAGCCCCAGCTCCTCCAGCGTGAGCCCGTCGAGCCGGTCCACGACGATGCCCCGGGGGCCGGGATCCAGCTGCCCCTGGTGCGCTACCGCCACGACCCAGGCACCGCTGCCCCGGGCGGCGGCCACTCCGGTGGGCGAGTCCTCCACGATCAGACAGTCCCCGATCGCCACCCCCAGCTGCTCGGCCGCCTGCCAGTACGGCCCCGGATGGGGCTTGCCGTCTACCACTTCATCGCCGGCGATGGTGCAGGCGAAGGTGTAGTCCGGATGTGCGGCGAGGACCTTGTCCATCAGCCGGCGGGGGCTGTTGGACACCAGCGCCAGCGGCAGGCTGGCGTCCATGGCCTCGCGCAGCAGCGCGTCGGCCCCGTCGTAGACCGCGATCTCCCCTTCATCGAGGTGGCGCTCGAAGGCCGCGAGCATGTCGTGCGCCACGTCCTGCGGAGCTACATCCACCCGTGCGGCGGCGGCGATCCGGTCGGCCATGTACTGGGCGACGCGGAACATCGGGCCGCCCAGGGCGTGGGCCTGATCAGCAGGCGTCCACTCCACGCCGTGCACCGCCATCACCTCGATCTCCGCCGCATGCCACATCGGCTCGGTGTCGACCAGCGAACCATCCATGTCGAACAGGACGGCCGTGAAGGGCTGCGCTGGTAGGGCGATGGTGACCTCCCTCCGGTTGATCGGTGCACTGCGATCATCGCAGGCCAGGGTTGCTCAGGTCGTGTCCAAGGTGGCCGCGAGTGCTGCCGGCGAACGCCGCGATACTTCGGGCATCCGCCGAACCTGAGCGCGGATCCCGGGGCATGCCCCGGATTCCGACGCGTTGGCCGTCAGCACCCGCGGGGTCCCGGCCCCGTCGAGGCGCGCACGATTCCCCGGCCGGCAAGCGGGCGGGGCGACGCCGGCCGACCCGCGCGGGATCCCCACCGGCAGGCACCCCGAACGCCGCGATACTTCGGGCATCCGCCGAACCTGAGCGCGGATCCCGGGGCATGCCCGGAATACCGACGCGTTGGCCGTCAGCACCCGCGGGGTCCCGGCCGGCCAAGGGGTGAGGGCGTCCGTGAAGACGACGACGAAGTCCGCCTTCGGACGCAGCTCGGCGGCGCCTGGATGCCGATGCGCAGATCGGTGCCGCCGCCTCCGACGAGCTCCACATCGGACGGCGCCCTGCTCGGACCGTGGCGCCGCACCGAACTATGTCGCTAGGTCAGCCGGACGAATGGCCGCGCGGGTCAGGGAAGCCGAGGCTGACGTACCCCCGGGCGCGCTTGGCCAGCGACGACGCCAGGACCGGCCACCGCCGCGTCGACGTCGTCGTGGACTTCGGCAACGTCCTTGCCCGGCCAGGGCCGCAGGATCCTCCCCACGTACTGGACGAGCCGCCCGTGAAACGCGATCGGGGAGGTCGGGTGAGGCGCGGCGGGCGGGGGCGCCAGGAACAGCGTGTCCAGCACCGGACCGGCCCGGGTGGGCCCGACTCCCCTGGCGCCAGCCGCAGCAGCGCCTCCAGGCGGAGGTTCTCCGCCCGAAGCCGGTCGACCTCGGCCCGCAGGGCGAGGAGTTCCTCGTCCATCGTTCGACGCTACCCGCGGGGGCCGCGTCGGGGGGCGCCCACCCACTGCGGCGGCTCGGGGCTACGCCTGTCCGGATCGCGATCAGGCAGGAATCGCAGGGTCGATGTCGGTCTTCGCGAAGTCCTCCCCCACGAACGCCAGAGGTTCGCCGGTGACCTTGGCCAATGCGTAGGCGAAACAGTCGCCGAAGTTCAGGCCAGCCGGGTGGCGGCCCTTCCCGTAGTCGCGATACGCCTGGCGGGCCACTGCAACCTGTTCGGCGGTGACGGGGTCGATCACGGTGCCGGCGTCCCGCAGCAGGGCTTCGGCCGCTCCGGCCAGGCGCGGTTCCCCGCTGTTGTCCAGGACGATTGCCAACTCCAGTGCAGTGCCTGCCGACATTCGGCAACTGTCCGATCGCACGAGCGCGTCAAGGACGGCTGGAGCCGACGGCTCGCCCCGGATCGCGGCGACGATCGCCGAGGTGTCGATGATCACGCGGGCAGGCCTCGAGCGTCGTACAGCGCGTCCTCGTCGATCGCGCCGCCCGTTTCGCGATACACCTGCTGTGCCCGCGCCAGCCGGCGCGCCAGCCGCGCACGCCGGTCGTCCGCGGAGATCCGAGCGACCCGCTCCTCGACTGCGATCCGTATTGCCTCCACCTGACTCTCCCCCGTCAGCGCGGCCAGTGTGCGCACAGCCTGCTCCGTCGCGTGGTTCTTGATGTTGAGCGCCACGCTTGAAGGCTACACCCTTCCCTTTACATGGGGTGTAGTGGTAGATCGAAAAGCAAGGTCGAGATGCTCGGTGACGTACGCAACCCGAAGTGTCTCGGCCCCGGCGGTCGGAGGGATCATCCCCAGTCCTGGGCCGCCTCTGTATGAACAGCCCCAGTTGCTTGGCGCCACCGGGCCTGAGGATGCGTTGTGCACGATTGATGTCGCGCCCGCGTCTCGTTGCACCGAGAGAGGAATCGGGGTGTTCGGGGTCGAGCACGGCGCCGCTGGCTGCGTCGCGCCCGCGCGAACGCTGAGGGGCTGCCCCGCATGGCACCACCGCGGGGAGCACCTCGGCCTCTTCGCCTCCGGGGCGAGCGACGGATCATCCCCGCCTGCGCGGGGAGCACTTGCGGCCAGGGAACTCGATCGACATCGCGCTGGGGTCATCCCCGCCTGCGCGGGGAGCACAACAACCGAAGCCACTGGTCCGGCTAGACTACGCGTTTTGATTCCACCAATCAGCGCCGCGAGGGCGAGTCCGACAACAACAGGCTTTGCTGACGGGCCGGTCGGAATCGGCTCTGCCCGCACGGCCTGCATCCCTGACCGGCTCGCGAGCCAAAGCATCAGGGACACGCCGAGACCCATGGGTTCCCGATGATGGCCATGAATGCGGAACGCTGAACCTTGCTCGCCGGGACACCCTGATGGCGCTGCCCCGCACGATCACGTCGCCGCGCTTCTCCCACAGCAGGTCCCCGACCTCTTGGTGCTGCCCACGCATCGCGCCCGAGCAATACCGACATGCTTCGCACGCCTCGTCCGACGACGGAGCCACTGCCACTCGTGTGCCACCCGCTCCGCCCCGCCGCCCCTACCCTTGACCCCGGGCGGCGAGCCGCCGCTCGAGCCGGACCGCCAGCCGGGACAGCGTGATGTTCACGACGAGGTAGATCAGCAGGGTCGCGACGAACAGCGGCAGGCGGTAGCGGTCGCCGAAGTAGGCGTAGTTCAGCTGCATGCTCCGCAGCAGTTCCGGGTAGCCGACGATGAAGCCCAGCGAGGAGTCCTTCAGCAGGACCACCAGCTGGCTGATCAGGCTCGGCAGCATGTACCGCACGACCTGCGGCATCTTGACGATCCGCAGCGTCTGCCAGGAGCTCAAGCCGATCGCGGTCGCGGCCTCCGACTGCCCCTTCGGCAGCGCAGCGAGCCCTGCCCGGAAGATCTCGGCGATGATCGCGGCGTTGTAGAGCACAAGCCCGAAGACCACGGCGGTGAACGCCGACAGCCCGAACGCCAACAGGCCGAAGAACATCATCAGCAGGACCGGCATGCCGCGCAGGAATTCGATCAGCGCGATAGCCGGGCGCCTCACCCAGGGCGATGGGGCGATCCGGAGCAGGACGAGCACCAGGGCCAGCGCAACGGCGAGCGGGGCCGCGACAGCAGCGGCCAACAAAGTTGCCCGCAGCCCGCGCCACAGGGAGGACCAGACAGCGGAGGCCGTCTGCCCCTTGGGCGGATCGAAGAACACCTGCCAGCGGTCGTCGAAGATCCCGCGGTTGGCCATTCCGACCAGGATGGCGACCAGCCCGGCGAGCATCAGCAGGCCGACGGCGATCGAGATGTTGCGCTCCAGCCGCAGCGTCCGCGGGCCGGGCTCGTCGTAGAGGACGCTTCTGCTCATCGGCTGAAGGCCACCCTTCGCTCGACCCGGCCTGCGATCGTGCCGGAGGGGATCGTGATGAGCAGGTAGAACGCCGCCACTCCCAGCAGCATCAGCAGAACGTCCGCGGGGTAGTCCCTGGCCAACGCCCGACCGGTCGCCGTGAGTTCCACCACTGCGAAGCCCGCCGCGACGGAGGTGTTCTTCGTCAGGGCGATGAAGACGTTGATCAGCGGCGGCACCACCGTGCGCAGCGCCTGCGGGAGTACGACCAGTCGCAGGGTTCCCGCCGGCCCCAGGCCGATCGCCCGGGCCGCCTCCGCCTGGCCGATCCCGACGCTGTTGATCCCGGAGCGCACCGCCTCGCAGACGAAGGCGGACGTGTAAGTGGTCAGTGCGACGATCGCCGGCACGACCCCCAGAGGAAGGATGAAACCGAGGGCTGGGAGGACGAAGACGAAGAACACGAACACCAGCGTCAGCGGGGTGTTCCGCGCGACCTCGACGACCACCGTGCCGACGGCGCGCAACGACCGCAACGGGCTGACCCGGAACGCCGCCAGCATCGTGCCCAGGATGAGGGACAGCACGCCGGACACGACGGTGAGGAACAGCGTCATCCGGAAGCCGTCGAACAGCCGCGGGAGCGCCTCGATCAGGGAATCCATCCGCTCCCCCACTGTTGGGGCGGTGGGCAGGTCATGGTCCGACCCGCCCACCACCGGATGTCATGCCGACGTCGCTTTCAGTACCGGTTGACCGTCGGCGGCTCAGGAGTCGGCAGCACGGTTCCCGCGGTGCTCTCCCAGGCTTCCACCCACCGGCCGTCCTCGAACGACGCCTCCAGCACGTCGTTGATCCAGGACCGGAACTCGTCGTCGCCCTTGGCGAGGCCGATGCCGTACGGCTCGGTGGTGAACGGCTCGCCCGCGACCTTGAAGTCCTCGGGGCTCTCGGCCACGTAGCCGGCCAGGATCACGTTGTCGGTCGTCACTGCATCGACCTGCTTGTCGCGCAGCGGTTGGAGGCAATCGCTGTAGGTCGCGAAGGTCACCAGTTGGGTGTCCGGGAAGTCGGTCGAGATCTTCTTGGCCGGCGTAGAGCCTTCCGCCGAGCAGACCTTCTTGCCCGCCAGATCGTCCGGGCCGGCGATGGAGTCATCGTCGATGCGCACCATCAGCGACTGGCCCGCCTCGTAGTACGGCCCGGCGAAGTCCACGACCTCCTTGCGGGCGTCGTTGATGGTGTAGGTGGCCACGACGAAATCGACGCGCCCGTCCTGGATGAACGGCTCGCGATTGGCGGACACGGTCTCCACCCAGTTGATGTTCTCCGCCGCGATGCCCAGTTCGTCGGCGATCATCTTGGCGATCTCCACATCGAACCCGACGGGCGTGCCGTCCGGGCCCAGCAGGCCGAACAGCGGCTGATCGAACTTGGTGC
>CAZECO010000116.1:9477-10633 GCA_964510455.1 uncultured Actinomycetes bacterium | reverse complement strand
GGTGGATCCCATCAGGAACCCCTACACCCCCGGTGCGGGTGCCCGCCCCCATCAGCTCGTCGGCCGCGAGGAGAACATCGTGCAGTTCGATGTCGCACTGCAGCGCGCCGAGCTGCGGCGCTCCGCCCAGAGCAAGATCCTGTTCGGCCTGCGAGGTGTTGGCAAGACCGTCCTGCTGCGGGAGTTGGCCGCGCACGCCCGCGCGCGGCGGTGGATCGTGATCTCGGTGGAGGCCAAGGCCAAGGAGCCGTTGATGCCCTCGCTGACCAGGGAGATCTTCAAGGAGCTGCGCAACGCCAGCCGGACCTGGTCCGGTGCTGCGCTGGACTGGGCGCGCCGGGTGTTCAAGGCGTTCAGCATGAAGGCCGACCCGACCAGCGGCACCTACTCCTTCGAGGTCGAACTCGAGCCGGCGCACGGCTGGGCGGACAGCGGCGACCTCGTGCGGGACCTCGCCGAGATGCTGCACGAGCTGACCCTGCTGGCGGGGGAGAACGGGGTCGGGGTGCTGCTGGCGATCGACGAGCTGCAGGAGGTCGAGAAGCCGACGCTGGCGGCGATCAACGCCTGCGTCCATGCCCTCGGCCAGGACGCCGACCCGTTGCCGTTCCTGATGGTGGGGGCCGGCCTGCCGTCGCTGCCCGGCCTGCTCGCGGAGGCCACGTCCTACGCCGAGCGCCTGTACGAGTACTGGCAGGTCGACCGCCTCGGCCCCGACTCGACCGCAGCAGCCCTGGCAGGTCCGGCGGCGGATCAGGGGGTCGGCTGGCAGCCCGATGCGCTGCGCCGTGCCGCGGCCTTCTGCGACGGGTATCCGTACTTCATCCAGGTCCTCGGCCAGCATGCCTGGGACCTGGCGCTGGCTGCCACCATCACCGACCGCGACGTGGTGGACGCCATCGCAGACGCGCAGCCGGACATCGACGCCGGCCTCTACGCCTCCCGCTGGCAGCGGGCGACGGCGGCGGAGCAGCGGCTCCTGCGCGCCATGGCCGACTGCGCGCCGGCCGGCGGCGCCGCGCGGATGGCCGATCTCGTTGCGGCGACCGGGAAGACCAAGCTCACCCAGTTGTCGCCGGTCCGCAGCACGCTCATCGCCAAGGGGGTCGTGTATGCCCCCGACCGGGGCGAACTCGCGTTCACCGTGCCCGGCATG
>CAZECO010000116.1:0-9377 GCA_964510455.1 uncultured Actinomycetes bacterium | reverse complement strand
GCATCGATCGCCGACCTGGACGCCACGCGGTGGCGGGGATCGGCGGAGTTGTGGCTCGACCCGCTCGGGGACGTCGCGGACCGCAGCGAGTGCACGATCACGGTCGCGGGCGACGCCGTGCGGTACACCTGGAGCTACCAGGGCGCACCCCAGGAGGGCCGGGTCGTCCTGCACGGGGACAGCGCCGAATTCTCCGACTCCTGGCACCAGCCCGAGCCGATGCGGTGCCCCAGGCTGGAGGGGGTCGGAGGGCTGTTCCAGGTGCTGGGAGCCTATGGACCCGACGCCGACTGGGGCTGGCGCATCGCGCTGATCCTGCGTCCGGCTTCCGGCGAACTTGTGCTGCAGATGACCAACATCACCCCGTGGGGCGAGGAGGTCCGGGCCGTCCGCATGGTGTGCGCTCCGGCAAGCCATTCTTGACTCATTCCAGATTATGGGCAAGACTCGCACGGTGCCCATGACATCGGATGCCGCCGAGATGCTCCGCGGAGCCGATCTGCGGGTGACGCGCCCCCGGGTCTCGGTGCTCGCTGCGGTGCACGAGCACCCGCACGCCGACACGGACTCGATCATCGAGGCGGTGCGCGGCGACCTCGGCGAGGTGTCCACGCAGGCCGTGTACGACGTTCTGCGCGCCCTGACCGATGCCGGTCTGCTGCGGCGCATCCAGCCGGCCGGCTCCGTGGCCCGCTACGAGGCGCGGGTCGGGGACAACCACCACCACGTCGTGTGCCGCTCGTGCGGGGCCATCGCCGACGTCGACTGCGCCGTCGGCCACATGCCGTGCCTGACCGCGTCGAACGACCACGGCTACACGATCGACGAGGCCGAGGTCGTGTACTGGGGCCGGTGCCCCGCGTGCTCCCAGAAAGCTTCCCCCGCCTGACAAACCACCACACAGAGGAGAGAACCACGTGGAGAAAGAAGACACCCGCTCGGTCGTGTTCGCGACCGGAGGCAGGTCGAACCGTGACTGGTGGCCCAACCAGATCGACGTCGGCGTCCTGCACCGGAACTCGCCTGCGGGCGATCCGATGGGGGAGGAGTTCGACTACGCCGAGCAGTTCAGCACCCTCGACCTGCAGGCCGTCAAAGCTGATCTGCGCGAGGTGATGACCGCGTCGCAGGACTGGTGGCCGGCCGATTACGGCCACTACGGGCCGCTGTTCATCCGGATGGCGTGGCACAGCGCGGGCACCTATCGCATCAACGACGGCCGCGGCGGGGGCGGCGCGGGCATGCAGCGGTTCGCGCCGCTGAACAGCTGGCCCGACAATGTGAACCTCGACAAGGCCCGCCGGCTGCTGTGGCCCGTCAAGCAGAAGTACGGCAGCAAGATCTCGTGGGCGGACCTGATGATCCTCACGGGCAACGTCGCGCTGGAATCCATGGGTTTCAAGACCTTCGGATTCGCCGGCGGCCGCGAGGACGTGTGGGAGCCGGATGACACGTACTGGGGGGCGGAGGCCGAGTGGCTCGCCGATGAGCGCTACAGCGGCGAGCGTGAGCTGGCGAACCCGCTGGCGGCCGTCCAGATGGGTCTGATCTACGTGAACCCGGAGGGCCCCAACGGCACGCCCAGCGCGCTGGCGGCGGCCAGGGACATCCGCGAGACGTTCCGCCGGATGGCGATGAACGACGAGGAGACGGTCGCGCTGATCGCGGGCGGGCACTCCTTCGGCAAGACCCACGGCGCCGGCGATGCCGCCAACGTCGGTGCGGCGCCCGAGGGCGCCTCCCTGGCAGAGCAGGGCCTGGGCTGGAAGAGCAGCTACGGCACCGGCAAGGGCGGCGACACCATCGGCAGCGGGCTGGAGGGCGCCTGGACCCCGACCCCCACCACCTGGGACAACAGCTTCTTCGAGACCCTGTTCGGCTATGAGTGGGACCTGACCAAGAGCCCCGCCGGCGCGTGGCAGTGGGTCCCGACGAATCCCGCCGCGGCGGACGCCGTCCCGGATGCCCACGACCCGTCGAAGCGGCACGCCCCGGTGATGCTCACCACGGACCTCGCGCTGCGGATGGACCCGATCTACGAGCCGATCTCGCGGCGCTTCCACGAGAACCCGGAACTGTTCGCCGACGCCTTCGCCCGCGCCTGGTTCAAGCTGACGCACCGCGACATGGGCCCGATCACCCGCTACCTCGGTCCCGAGGTCCCCTCCGAGCAGCTGATCTGGCAGGACCCGGTCCCGGCGGTCGATCACGAACTGATCGGCGCAGAACAGATCGCAGGGCTCAAGGCCACGATTCTCGCCTCGGGGTTGTCCATCTCCCAGCTGGTGGCCACCGCCTGGGCGTCGGCATCGACGTTCCGCGGCACCGACAAGCGCGGCGGCGCCAACGGGGCGCGGCTCCGGCTGGCTCCGCAGAACAACTGGGAGGTCAACAACCCGGCGGAACTGGGGACGGTGCTGCGGACCCTGGAGGGCATCGGACAGGACTTCAACAACTCCCAGGTCGGCGGGGTGCGGGTGTCGCTCGCCGATCTGATCGTGTTGGGCGGGTGCGCCGCCGTGGAGGCTGCCGCGAAGCGGGCCGGATTCGACGTCGTCGTCCCTTTCACGCCGGGCCGCACCGACGCCACGCAGGAATTGACCGACGTGGAGTCCTTCGCGGTGCTGGAGCCGACAGCCGACGGGTTCCGCAACTACCTCGGCAAGGGCCACCGGCGGTCGGCGGAACAGCTGCTCGTGGAACGGGCGGCGCTGCTGACGCTGACCGCCCCGGAGATGACCGTCCTGCTGGGCGGGCTGCGGGTGCTGGACGCCAACCACCAGCAGTCCCAGGTGGGGGTCCTCACGACGCGGCCGGAGGTGTTGACCAACGACTTCTTCGTCAACCTGCTCGATCTGGGCACCACATGGGCGCCGACGGATGAGGCCGAGGACGCCTTCGAGGGACGGGACCGCGCTACGAACGAGGCGAAGTGGACCGGCAGCCGGGTCGACCTCGTCTTCGGCTCGAACTCCGTGCTGCGCGCACTCGCGGAGGTCTACGCCAGCGCCGACGCCCAGCAGAAGTTCGTGCGCGACTTCGTCGCCGCATGGGACAAGGTGATGAACCTGGGCAGGTTCGACCTCGCCTGACCCCGGCGGTCAGTGGCGCACTGCATCGGGTGGACCCCGTCCCCCGGTGCAGGGCGCCTGCCGAGCTGCTGCTACGCCATCGGCGCAAGCACGGCGGGACTGGCAGCACCCTGCACCGGTGTTGGTTCTGATGTGAGCACCGAGATCCCGAATGTGGGGGAGGGCGATGCCGACGGCACGCCGACCCCTGGCGCCCGCGAGCTCGACGCCTTCTCCGCGACCGTCGCGCGCGTCGCGGCAAGGGTGACCCCGCACGTTGCCGCCGTGCGGATGGGCGGGGATCGGGGGTCGGGGGTCGCTTCCGCGGTGGTGCTCACCGACGACGGCTTCCTGCTGACCAACGCGCACGTCGTCGCCGGGATGCGCCACGGGGCCGCCCTGTTCTCCGACGGTATGGAGACGGGGCTGGACGTGGTCGGCTCCGACCCGCTGTCCGACCTCGCGGTGCTCAGGGCGCGGGGGCCGACGCCGCCGGCAGCCCTTCTGGGCGACGCCGACACGCTGGTGGTGGGTCAGCTCGTGGTGGCGGTCGGCAGCCCACTGGGCCTGGCCGGATCCGTGTCGGTCGGTGTCGTCAGCGGGTTGGGCAGGGCGCTGCCGGCCAGCAGCGGACGGGCGACCCGCGTCATCGAGGACGTGATCCAGACGGATGCGGCGCTGAACCCGGGCAGCTCGGGAGGGGCGCTGTCCGACGCGGACGCGCGAGTCGTCGGCATCAACACAGCGGTCGCGGGCTTCGGCCTCAGCCTGGCCGTCCCCATCAACGCGACCACGCGCCGCATCATCGGCACCCTGATGCGCGAAGGCCGCGTCCGTCGCGCCTACCTGGGACTGGTGACCGCGCCGAGCCCGGTTCCTGCTTCGGGGCAGGCAAGGCTCGGCCGGACCACCGCGCTGCGGGTGGTGGATGTGGTCCCCGGCAGTCCCGCCGCCCGGGCCGGGCTGCGTCCCGGGGACATCGTGCTCACCGGTGGCGGCACGGATCTGCGCGACGCGCAGAGCCTGCAGCGGCTGCTGTTCGGCGAAGCGATAGGCACCAGGCTGGCCGTCACGGTCCTGCGCGGCGACGCGATGGTCGATGTCATCGTCGTGCCCGACGAGCTCGCCGACGCCTGAGTCCCCCGCCTTCCACCGTCGGCCGGCTTGGCTGTGCGTCGCACATGACACGCGTCGGGGGCATCATGGAGGCATGGCCGGAATCATGGTCGTGGCCAACCAGACCCTGGGGTGCCCCGAGCTCGAGGAAGCCCTCGCCGCACACCTGCGGGACGGCAGCCGGCGCGTCGTCGTCGTCGCACCGGTCGCCGAGATCGAGGGCGGGCAGCAGTGGGACTACCCGCCCGTCGACCGGTACATCCCCAATCCGCTGCAGATCGCTCACGCCCTCGCGACCGGCCGGCTGGAGCGCGAGCTGGCCTGGCTGCGGGCCCAGGGCGTGACAGCCGCCGGCGAAGTGGTGGACCACGACCCGGTGCAGCGCGTGCAGGAGCTGCTGGCCGGCTCCGAGTTCGACGTGGTGATCGTCTGCACGCTGCCGGAGCGGCTGTCCCGCTGGCTGCGGCGCGACCTGCCCAGACGGCTCGCCCATGCCAGCAGCGTCCCCGTCCAACACGTCCCGGGGTCGGCCGGCCCATCCGTGTAGCCGGTCAGGCTCCCAAGCCGGTCAACTCCGCGGGCTGGTGACCGCCACTTCGTAGCTCCACAGCTCGCTGGCCATTGCGATGGGGGCGGGGCGGCTCCCCGGGTGTCCGTGGGGATCGCCAGGCGCCCGATCGCCGCCCTCGGCGGCGGGGGCCTGCGGGTGCGTTCCGCCGTGCCCGCGGCCGAAGGACTCCGATGTCCGCCAGGCCTGATAGGACTCCTCGTCGGACCACCGGGTGACGACCAACCACTGCGTGCGCTCGTCGACGGGCTTGAGCAGCTCGAAGCCCTCGAAGCCCGGCTGGCCGTCGACGGCGCCCGCACGGGCGGCGAACCGACGGGCCAGTTCGTCGCCGCTGTCGGACGCGACAGTGATGGCATTGATCTTGATGACGGTCATGGGGCCATTGTTCCTGAGGCCCCGGACCGGCCCGCCCGGCGCCGTCAGATCGTCAGCCGGGCCAGCTCACGGGTGACGTTCGCCCGCGCGGTTGCCTCCCAGCACCGACGGGCGTGGCCGGTGTGGAACAGGGCCTCCTTGGCCAGCAGGTCCCGCAGGACCGCTGCGCGCCCTGCCGCGAACGCCTCGTCCGGAACGGCCGCGTACTCCCGGCGCACACCGGCGACGTACTCGTCGTAGCGGTCCGGGTCGGCGGCGAGGATGGCCAGGTCCGCGTCGGAGAGCTGCTCGCCGCGGAGGTCGCCGGGCTGCGGCCGGTGGTCGGCGGTCAGCCGCACGAGTCGGGCCACCTCCGCCGCGTCCACCCCCGGCTCGTCGGCCAGCATCGCCTCTGCCAGCCGGGCGGATTGCTCCTCATCGTCAGTGCTGCGCTCGTAGACCGCGTCGTGGAACCAGGCGGCGAGCACCAGCTCCTGGTCGACCGCGACGGCTAGCTCCTCGAGCCGGGCGAGGACCTCGCCGAGGTGCGTCAGATCGTGGTATCCGCGATCGGGGGATCCGTAGGCGGCGATCAGTCGGTCGCGCAGGTCCAACCGGTGCGGCAGCGGCCAGTTCAACTCCACGCCGCCGACGGTAGCAGCGGGAACTCGCGCGCCGCGCAAGGCCGAGCCAAGTCCGAGGGGTCCTGCACGAAATACCCCTCGGCGGGCTCGGCAGGCGTCTGTGCTACGTTCGATTGAGGCAGCCATTCGATCTCGACCAACAGGCCGGAAGATGGACGACCGCTGGGATTCCCGCTCATTGAGCACAGCACGGCCCAACTGGCACACCCTGCCGACAACGCAGGTGGTCGATCTGCTGGCCACCAGCCCGGACGGACTGAACCAGGCCGAGGCCGACCGGCGGCTGGCCGAGGTGGGCCCCAACCGACTGGCCCCGCCCAAGAGCCGCGGTCCCCTGCTGCGCTTCCTGATGCAGTTCAACAACATCCTGCTCTACGTGATGATGGGCGCGGCGGTCATCACGGCTCTGCTGGGCCACTGGATCGACACCGGCGTGCTGATCGCCGCGGTGGTCATCAATGCGGTGATCGGGTTCGTCCAGGAGGGCAAGGCCGAGTCCGCCCTCGACGCGATCCGCGCGATGCTCTCCCCGCACGCCACCGTCCTGCGCAACGGCGTCCGCCACGAGATCGACGCCGGTGACGTGGTGCCCGGCGATGTCGTGCTGCTGGAGTCCGGGGACAAGGTTCCCGCGGATGTCCGCCTGATCACGGTCAAGGAACTGCGCGTCGAGGAAGCCGCGCTGACCGGGGAGTCGGTGCCGGTGGAGAAGAACTCCGAACCGGTGGCGCTGGATGCACCGCTGGGCGACCGGTTCGGGATGGCCTACTCGGGCACGCTGGCGGTCTACGGGCAGGCCCGGGGCGTCGTGGTGGCCACCGGCAGTGCGACGGAGCTGGGCAAGGTCAACCGGATGCTCGAAGGCATAGCCAGCCTGAACACCCCGCTGCTTCGGCAGATCGACCGCTTCGGGCGGCTGCTGGCCATCGCCATCCTCGCGGCCTCGGCGGCCACCTATGTGTTCGGCACCCTGGTGCGCGGCCACCCGCCGGCAGAGATGTTCATGATGGTGGTGGCGCTGGCCGCCTCGGCCATCCCGGAGGGCCTGCCCGCGATCATGACCGTGACGCTGGCGCTGAGCGTCCAGCGCATGGCCAGCCACCAGGCGATCATCCGCCGGCTGCCCGCTGTCGAGGCGCTCGGCTCGGTGACCGTGATCTGCTCGGACAAGACCGGGACGCTGACCCGCAACGAGATGACGGTGCAGCGGCTGGTCTGGGGCCGGCACACGGTCGACGTCGGCGGAGTGGGCTACGCGCCGGTGGGCGATCTGATCACGGACGGGCGCATCGTCGACGCTCGGCAGATCCTCCCGCTCGGGCTGGCGGTCCGCGCCGGGGTGTTGTGCAACGATGCCGCGCTGCACGAGGAGGAGGGCCTGTGGCACGTGGCCGGCGACCCCACCGAGGGAGCGCTGCTGGTGCTCGGGCACAAGACCGGCATCGCCCAGTCCGGCGCCGACCGGTGGACCCGGTTGGACACCATCCCGTTCGAATCCCAGCACCGGTACATGGCCACCTTCCACCGCGACTCCGAGGACGAGCCGTGGATCTTCGTCAAGGGCGCGCCCGAGCGGGTCCTGGGGATGTGCGACTGGCAGATGACCACCGATGGGAAGGCCGGGCTCGACCTGGGGTACTGGTCGGAGATGGTCGACGAGACCGCTGCGCAGGGCCTGCGGGTGCTGGCGCTGGCAGCCAGGCAGGCCGCACCGCAGGGAGCCCGGCTCGATCCCGACGATCTGGCCGAGGGGCTGATCCTGTTGGCCCTGGTCGGGATCATGGACCAGCCCCGGGAAGAGGCCATCCGCGCCGTCACCGACTGCCACCACGCGGGCATCCGGGTCAAGATGATCACCGGCGACCACGTCGACACCGCCCGGGCGATCGGCTCGGCGCTGGGCATCGGGTTGGACAAGCCCGCGATCACCGGCCCGGAGCTCGCCGCGATGGACGACGCCGACCTGCGCCGGGTGGCCACGGAGATCGACATCTTCGCCCGCACCTCGCCGGAGCACAAGCTGCGGCTGGTCCAGGCGCTGCAGGACGACGGCCAGGTCGTCGCCATGACCGGCGACGGGGTCAACGATGCCCCCGCGCTCAAGCGCGCCGACGTGGGCGTGGCGATGGGGCACAAGGGCACCGAGGCGGCCAAAGAGGCCGCCGACGTGGTGTTGGCGGACGACAACTTCGCGACCATCGCCAGCGCGGTCCGCGAGGGCCGGGCGGTCTACGACAACATCAAGAAGTTCGTGCTGTTCATGCTGCCGACCAACGGCGGCGAGGCGCTGGTGGTCGTCGCTGCGATCCTGTTCGAGCTGTCCCTGCCGCTGAGCCCCGCCCAGGTGCTGTGGATCAACATGGTGACCGCCAGCACGCTGGGGTTGGCCCTGGCGTTCGAGCCGGCCGAGCCCGACCTGATGAAGCGCCGGCCACGCCCGCCCGCCGAGGCCCTGCTCTCGGGATTCTTCATCTGGCGGGTGCTGTTCGTCTCCGTGCTGATGATGACCGGGGCACTGGGCCTGTTCCTGTGGGAGCTGGACAAGGGCACATCGCTGGAGACCGCGCGCACGATGGCGGTGAACGCGATCGTGATCGCAGAGATGTTCTACCTCGTCAACAGCCGGCACATCCTCGCCTCGGTGGTCAACTGGGAGGGCCTGACCGGCAACCGCAAGGTGCTGCTGGCGATCGCGGCGTGCATCCCCTTGCAACTGGCGTTCACCCACACCGACTTCATGCAGCGGGTGTTCGACTCGGCGGACCTGACCGCGGCGGAATGGGGCAAGGCGCTGTGCGCGGGCGTGTTCGTGTTCACGGTCGCCGAGCTGGAGAAGTTTGTGATCCGTCGCACCAATCTGGGCAAGCGCCTGGCCCAGCCGCGCCAGGTGGTCGCCAGCGGCAGTTCCTGACCGGCGGGCGGGGGGTGCGTGCCGTCAGCTCGGCGGCCCTGCGGCGGCCCTATGATCACGATCGTGTCGTCCGGATCCTCCCAGTCCGTGCCCAGGGGCGAAGTCCCACGACGCCATAGGAAACGGGAGCTGGTGCTGATCCTCGCCGAATTCCTGCTGGCGGTGGGGGCGGTGGCCGGCGCGGTGGGGCTGATCGTGGGTGCCATCGACCTCGGCGACGCCGTGAACGACCTCCCCTTCGACTCCCCGGTGCTGGGTGGCGTCGCGCTCGGCCTTGCCTGCGGAGTGCTGCCCACCGTGGTCGCGGTCGGGGCCTTGCGGCATTCGCAATGGGCGCCGATCGGCCATGTGGTGGTCGGCGCGGTGCTCGTCGGCTGGATCGTCGTGCAGGTCGCGTTCATCGGGCTCGGATCGTGGCTGCAGGTGACCTACGGCCTGCTCGGGCTCGCGATCACTGCCCTCGCCGTTTCGAACCTGCGCGCCCGTCGCCCGTAAGGGGCCGGCCGGCGGCGCCGCTCGCGGTGGTGGTGACGGCGAGCGACTCCAGCGGTTCTTGGAGGGCCACCCGGTGGTGACGAGCATGGGGGCTGGGATCCCCCCGTTCGAGGCGTCGCGGACGGCTGAGTCCAGTCTCGCGGAAGCCCACGCCTGCGGACCGCCGGGGCGTTCCCGCTCCCAGGTGGTGCCGGGGAACGCGTCGGAATGTCGGG
>CAZECO010000115.1:0-10658 GCA_964510455.1 uncultured Actinomycetes bacterium | reverse complement strand
GGCGCTGCGCGCAGATCATCGACTCGGGCGCGACGATGGTCGCGCTGCTGGCACTCAGCGACTCCGGGGCGCCCTCGTACGACGCCACGCACGCGGCCGCCCTGGCCGACCTCGGCATCCCCGCCTTCGCCTGCACCCCCGACCTGTTCCCCGACCTGATGGCCGCCGCCATCGACCACCGCGACATTTCACAGTGGGCCGCCGCGAACGGGATTGTTACCGCGCATCAAGTTGGGGAGGGGTGAGGTCGGTTGGAAGGGCCGGAGTCGAGATCACGTGGAAGGCTTATCCGGGAATACCCCGGATTCTGAGACCCGCTAACGTGCATGTCGTCGCGCGCGGCGCATAACCCATGCCTTCGTGTCGCCGCAGACGGACAATAACCTACGGGAGGGGAAACCGTTTGTGTTGTCAGGCGCTGGTATTCCCCGACCCGTTCGATGAGGCGCATCCACCGGGGTGAGCCATTGCAGCGCACTGGCTCTCCCCGTCCTGCTCAGCGTTGGGAAACGCCCGGTGGCGCGGCGGCGCTTGATCGTGTCTCGGGAGACCCCGCAGGCTGCGCCTGGCCGATGGTGAACCGCGTGCCCTTGGGAGTGCCCCGGTGCTGCCCTCGGCATGCTCCCTGAAACAACCTGGCACAAGCGTGGAATCTGCTACCGAGCGCCGAGCCGGTGCAGCCCTTGGATGCGCCGGCTGCGGGGACTACCGCTGCGACCCCCATCGCTAGTCTCCGCTCCGGGGCGCACCCCGATCCTTTCGTTGCAGCGGTTGCATCGGCACACCGCTCAACGCCACCACGCGCAACCATTGCAGCGCGTTCGCCATAGGGTGTTGCTACTGCCAGCTGATGTTCACATTGTGAAAGCCCGCAGCTGTGAGAAAGGTACGGAGAAACTGCTCAGTGCTTGCGCGCCCACGGTCGAGCAGGTCGGACTCGGCGGCTGCTTCGGTGATCATGTCCTCCGCAGCTAGAAAGACAGGACTGTCGTCGGTGGGGTTGCTGGCGAAGAAGTCCTCGACGCGGTCAATAAAGCCGCGATCGCGGGCGACGATACGCACTGATTTCTCATCAATGTCGACGTCACTTAGCACCGGCTGGGGAAGAGTGATCCGGATCGTGCTCGCTTTCTCATCGACCTGGATTGAGTCCTCGTCAAGGTTGCTGAAGTCCACCATGGCACGTACCGAGCCATCAACGAGTGCGACGACCCGTTCCCCGGAGACGAAGTCGGGCAGCGTCATGCTCGACCAGAGGAACTGGAACCTCGTGTCGTTCTCGAGGTCGACGTCCTGGATGAAATTCCCCTCAGCGGCCGTGAACTCCTCAACTGTGCGAATCCGTTCAAGCAGCGCCGGCCCGGAACGATCGATGGTGGTGGACGTGAAGCCGAAGCCGACACTGTTCGCCAAGAACACCACCGCTATGGTGAGCAGTGACAAAGCGATCACGACCTTGAACGCACTCGTGCCGACTCTTGTCATCTTCAGAAACCCCCAGGACCAATCATGTCTGCGTGTTTAACGGGCGTGAATGGTCACAAGATTTCCCCCGTTATCGTGGGTTGGACGTGCGGCTCCGTGATCTGGTTCCCCCGCAGTCCGGCTTCTCGGGCAGTGCGCTGCGCGAACGTCCCCTCCCCGCACGCAGCGGTTCGGTTCCCCTTCACCAGATAGCGAGCAACCCTCCCGATCGCGAGACAAGGACATCACTGAGCGCGACCCTGCCTTTGGCTCACATCGCTGAGAGCAACTCGCTGACGAGTGCCGCGAATGCTGGCGCGACAGTCGGGTCGCCTTGTGCGGCGCTGGTGGCGAGCAGCGCGATCCGGCCTTGCGGCGTAAGAGGCGTGCGTGCGGTATACCTCGATCGCCTCGGCCGTGACCGCGGCGGCGTGCTCATCCTTCTTGTGGAGCGCGAAGCCACGCAGCAGCTCGGAGGTGTCGATGGCTTGCAGGATGCGGAAAGCGTCCAGCGCGTCCTTCTCCTTGAGCCGGTCAGGTCGAGTGTCAGCCAGGTCCAGTCGTTCGCTGATCTTGATGGCCTTCGCGGTCAGGAGCGCGGCCGGTCCGGCGACCCGCAACTCGAAGGTGCGCGGGTCATCGGGTTCGAGGGCTGCGAGGGCGACGTGCTGGTTGTCTGCTTCGAGCTTCAAGACGAGTTCCGAGTCGTCGAACTCGACCAACGCTAGCGACGGCCCCTGAGAATCTCGCAGGGCACCGACGTGGATTTGCGGCTGCGAGAGAGAAGCGTCGGGAAGGTGTTCTGGAAAGCACCCGCTGCCTGATGAATCGGATCGATGCCGCAGGCGCTATCGCCAACGACAACATCATCCTTCACGCTCGGGCCGCAGGTTCCGTGATCGACTCCCTCAACGCGACGGCTGCGATCGTCGATGACTTCCACGCCCCGCTCGGCATCGAGTCCGATCGAAGCTCACTCAACGTCATTCCCTGGCGCGAGGCTCTTAGCGATCCGCAGCAGCGGCGCACCGCTGGGAAAGAAGCCGGGCAGAAGACACTAGTTGGCGTCGGCGCAGTCGCCACACTCGCCGCCGCTGCCGGGATCGCGGCGCTCACGAAGGACGATTCCGAGCGCAGTGCGTAGGGACAAGAACTGGTGGGCCCGGATGTCAGGACAGGTGCGGGCGGAGCGCGAAGTTCCTAACGAAGTCTTGGACTGCGGCAGAGAACCCGACGCGCTCTCCCACACTCGTGACTCCGACACCGTCAGGTCGACATCCCTCAGCGGCACCGCGCCGAACAAGATCAACTCCTACACCACGTCCGTGGACTCAACTGGATCTTGCTGGACGCGGGCGTTCAGGGAATTGGTGGTCGCGGGGCTACGCAGCGAGGCGACTTCGTCGAAGGGTGCAGGGTTTCGTGCCGTCCCTGGCATGAACGAGCTCCGCCCAGACTGCGCCGAGCGAGGGATCTCCCTGACCAACGACGGGCGCGATGTGGCCACCGAACACCCCCGCCTGCACTTGGAAGATGCGGTTCGATGCGGTCGATGCGGTCTCCGTTACTCAGTGTCTCGTCAGTTCAGCTCCCATTCTTTGTGGAGCACTGCGAGGAGGTTCTCGTGGCGGGCCTCAATAGCGGCCGGTGTCCACTCATCGTGTGTGAGTACCTGGGTCGTCAGGGCGAAGACAGCGCTCCCGTTGGCGCTGGTGAAGTAATTCGCCTTCTTCTTCGCGAAGTCGTAGTTCTGCGCTTCGCTGTTCTTAGCGCGATTGAGCAGCACCAAGTTGCCGCGGCGGTGAGTCCACTGCAGGCGCTCATCGTCGGTGAACTCGTGTTTCCGCACACTGCTGTCCTTGGGGTTCTGCGGAAGAACGTGCTCAACGGTGATCATCTTGCGCACCGCACATGTTTCCGAGCATCTCGCTCCGGGTATATATACCCTGCGCCGGGTATGCAGGTTTCCTCCGGGGAGGGGAACTGCGGTGGTTGAGTCGAGTGCCCTTCAGGGTTTGCACAATTCCACGAACACTGGTGCGGGGACTGGACCACAGGCATCGGCTCGAATTGGCGAATCCGATGTCTTGCCGCACCTACACAGGGAGATGTGGAAATGACCGCTGCGGACCAACACTTCGGCTACCGACTGGAAAGTGGCTCGCACAACGCCCACAGCGACCTGGATCTGCCCGACTCCCAGTGGGCGAAGATGCTTCTCGCAGCGGTAGACAAGGGTCTGAACGAAGCACACCCGATCGCAATCGCACGTGTCGAGAAGATGAAGGCCGAGCACCCGGGCATCACGACCGAGCAGATGGCCAAGAAGCTCGGCCGCCGATTCCGCAACACAGTCACGGTGTCTGGAGCCGCCGCTGGAGCCGCGGCTGCCGCCCCAGGCGTCGGGACCGCGGTCGCTATCGCCGCAACAGCTCCGGACATGTTCATCTACTTCCGGGAGTCTGCCGTCTACGTGCTCGCAATGGCCCACATCCACGGGGTGCGGGCCCTTGATGCGGACGAGCGTCGAGCGGTCGTTCTGATGGTGCTGCTTGGCGGGAGTCTTTCAGCGGGAGCCAACAAGGCGATCGGGCAGGCCGGTCCGAACGTCGCCAAGATCATCGTCGAGAAGGTGCCCGCCCAGACACTGCGGGAGATCAACAAGTATCTGGGCAAGAACTTCATCACCAAATACGGGACGAAGTCCGGCGGTCTGGTGCTGTCAAAGCACATCCCGCTGGGAGTAGGAGTCGTAGTTGGTGGCGGGGCGAATGCCGCCTTCGCCACGCAGACCATCCGCAGCGCACGCAAGACCTTCACCGACTGGTCGGAGGCAGAAGCGGCGGCCTGAAGGGTCCGTGCCTTCGAGGTTCGGTATGGGCGCATCTACGCGACAAGTGTCGCCGGGGTCTTGGAGCCGGGCCTCGGGAGGTAGGTGGCCTTCGACGCGCGGCGTCTTCCACGAAAGGCGATCCGCCATGATTCTGCAGAAGTTCCTTCGGTGCACCCATAACAGCAACACCGCCTCACGGCGGAAATCGTGATGAGGCCTCCCCTGAATCGGATGTGAAGTCCGTTGCAGCACTCGAGGGACTGCCCGCAGATGACCCGCACACGGTCTCCCGCGCCCACGTCGGCGGTCCTGGGGAATCGCCGAGAGCCCAAACTCCGTAATCTCGGACTCATGAATAGCGCGACCACCTTCACGGACAAGCGCCCGCCGACCTACGCACCAGCCGTGCCAGCCCTCCCGGAACCAGGCCAGGTGGTCGAAGTGCGCGGCTCAACCTGGGCCGTCTCCAACATCCAGGCCCAAGGCCTCCCCCGCAGCCCCGCCGACGAGTCGACTGCCGCTCTGAGCCACGTCGTCGACCTCCAGTCACTCGACGAGGACCGCCTCGGCGAGCAGTTGAGCGTCGTCTGGGAACTGGAAGTCGGGCATACGGTCACCCCCGCCCAGGGCCTTCCAGACCCCATCCACGCCGACGGTTTCGACGAGCCCACCACCCTCGCAGGCTTCATCGACGCGATGCGTTGGGGCGCGGTCACGAGCGCCGACCCCAACCGGTACCAGGCACCCTTCTGGTCCGGGGTGAACGTCGAGGCCTACCAGCTCGAGCCCCTGCGCCGGGCGCTCGGCGCCCCGCGAACGAACCTCCTCCTTGCCGACGACGTAGGACTCGGCAAGACGATCGAGGCCGGCCTCGTCATGCAAGAGCTGTTCCTGCGGCACCGCGCCCGGACCGCTGTGATCGTGTGCCCGCCGAGCCTGGCGCTCAAATGGCATGACGAGATGCGCGAAAAGTTCGGCCTCGAGTTCACCATCGTCAACAGTGCGCTGATGGCGGATGTCCGCCGCTCCCACGGCTTGCACGCCAACCCGTTCCAGCTCTTCCCGCGCATCATCGTGAGCGTGGCCTGGCTCCCCCAGGCGCGCGCCCAGCGCCTGCTCCGCAACGTCTACGCTCAAGCGACGAATCCGAAGTCCGGCAAGCACTACGCCTTCGACATCCTCGTTGTCGACGAGGCCCACCACGTCGCGCCCGCGAGCCCGTCCACCATCGCCGGCGGGCGGGGATACGCGGTGGACACTCAGCGCACGATCGCGGTTCGCCAGCTCGCGGACAAGTGCGAGCACCGGCTCTTCCTGAGCGCCACACCGCACAACGGGCATCCGGAGTCCTTCACTGCGCTGATGGAGATGATCGACGCGCGGCGTTTCGCCCGAGGGGCAGACCTCGACGCCGCGGCGCTCAAAGACGTCACAGTGCGCCGACTGAAGACCGACCTGACCGGCAAGGGCTTCAAGAAGCGCAAGGTCCAGACCCTCGATTTCACCCCGTCCAAGTCCGAGCAGGATATGTTCTCGCTGCTCGACGAAACCCTCGTGAAGAGCGCCAGGAAGAACGGCACGAAGCCGGGTGGCGACATCGTGACCATGCTGCTGAAGAAGCGATTCCTCTCCAGTCCGTTCGCGTTCGGTATGACCCTGAGCCACTACCTCTCCTCGAGGGCCGGTCATGGCCTGTCGGAGGACTCGTACGACGACGTCTTCGGCGAGGGGCTGCCCGACGACGAGGAGGGCCTGTGGGAACAGCACGAGGCCGAGAAGCTCCGCCAGTCCAAAGGCTCGGATCCACTCAGCGCGGCCGAGCAAGGCCTGGTCGAAACGCTCATGGACTGGGGACTGGGCTTCGAGAGCCGCGCCGACTCCCGGCTCGACCGACTCATCACCTTCCTCGACTTGGTGTGTCGACCCGACGGCAACTGGTCCAACGAACGGATTGTTGTCTTCACCGAGTACGCCCACACGGTCGACTGGCTCACGCGGGTCCTCACCCAACGCGGCTACACCGCCGACCGACTGGCCGTGATCCAGGGCGCCACCCCACCGGAGGATCGCGAGTACATCCGATCGCAGTTCACGGCAGACCCGAGCAAGGAGCCGGTGCGGGTGCTGCTCGCGACCGATGCAGCCGGGGAGGGTATCGACCTGCAGACCTACTGCCACCGGCTCGTGAACTTCGATGTCCCGTTCAATCCGTCCAGGCTTGAGCAGCGCATTGGGCGCATCGACCGGTACGGCCAGACCCAGGAACCACAGGTCTTTCACTTCGTGCCGGTGCTCGACTCATCGACCTATGCCGCGGACCTTAGCTTCATGGAGCGGATCGCCCGAAAGATCTCCCAGGTCGAATACGACCTCGGCTCGGCAAACCAGGTCGTCGGCTGGGAGATCCAAAGCCACTTCACGCAGCTGGCCCCAACGAAGGGCAAGTCGAAAGGCATCGACGCCAACGAGGTGATCAACTCCGCCCTCGCCGGTGGGATGGAACTCAACGCCCGCCTCACCCAACTGGAGCAGGGCTACGACGAATCCCGCACCGAGATGCACCTCGATCCGGCGAACCTTCGCCGCGTGGTCGACACCGCCCTGCGCATCAACCACCAGTCGCCGCTCATCCCGAATCACTCGTTCGCCCCGGGTACCGGCGCCGAGGTCTTCGACCTCCCGACCCTGACATCCGGATGGCACGATACGGTCCGCGGCCTGGACACTCGCCTTAACCCCGGCGTGATCCGGCCCATCACGTTCGACCCCGCGGCTGCCGAGGGTCGGGCGGACCTGGTCTACGTCCACCTCGGGCATCCGATTGTGCAGAAGGCCCAGCGCCTGCTGCGCCGATCGTTGTGGAGCGTCGACTCACCCCTGAACCGGGTGACAGCCGTCGTCGTCGACCACCTCGAGGAGTCCTTCGTCGCCGCCGTCACACGCATGGTCCTCGTCGGCCTAGGCGGCATTCGACTCCACGAGGAGGTCTTCCTCGCCGGCGTCCGCCTCAAGGGCCGCCGCGCGATGGCCGAGGAGAAGGCCGAAGCCGCGCTCGACAAGGCCCTCGATGGCGACACCCTGGAACTCGCAGACATCGAAGTCCGCACCCAACTCTGTGACATGTGGAACATGCCCGACGCGCCGATTCGACTTCGGCTGGAGGAATCGATGCAACGGCGGGCGGGAGGACGCCACGAACACGTGCTCGAACAGCTCGCCAAGCGGCAGGAGGCTGACGTCCAGCGAGCCAAGGAGATCTTCGCCGCCTTCCGAGCCAACCTCCGCGACTCGCTGGCCCGTCTCAGGGCCGAGGAGGACGAGGCCCGCGGGCAGTTGTTCACAGACCCCGACCAGCAACGCCAGTGGCGGCGCGACATCGAGGCCATGACCCGCCGCCTCGACGAGCTCGGCGACGAGGAGGCGCGCGAGATTTCGGCCATCACCGATCGCTACGTCGACGTGAAGCCGCACACCACGGCGGCCGCCGTCGTCTTCGCCCTCACCCGCGCGGACGCGGACGGGTGGGCCGAGTGATGGCCGCGCCCAAGAGAAGCCGCCGCCCGGCTACCCCCAACGCCGCCGACCTGCACCGAGCGTGGCTCGAGCTGGTCGACACCGAGGGACCCTTCCTCGCGATCCCGCCGCTGAAGCGCGTGTGGCCAAACGGGATGCCCGCCATGGCGGACGAACGCAAGGCCGCGCTGGGCGATGCTCGGGGGGACTTCGAGGCCGCCTGGGAGACCCTGGACCGCACCCCGGACAGCGACGCCGCGCTCGACGCCTACCGCGTTGCCCGTGACAAGTGGGTCGAGACGGTCCTTCGTGACGTCGTCGGATGGGCCGAGTCCCTCGTCTGGGGCGAGGTCCCGGGCATCCAAGCGCAGTCCCCCAACCGTGCCGTTACCGTCAAGGCCCAGGCCGCGTTGACCAGCGCTGACGGCGTCGGCGCGATCGTACACATCATCGACCCGGTCGACTCGCTTCGCCAGGTCCCGAGCGACCTGTGGGCTGCCACTCCCATCGACCGCCTGGAGGCAATGCTTCGGGAGAACAAGCTCCCGATCGGTCTGGTGACCGATGGCCGCTGGTGGGGTCTGGTGTGTGCGCACGAGGGTGCAATGGCCGCCTCCGGGGTGGTCGATGCGCTCACGTGGATCGAGGAGGCTCGATCTCGCGACTCCTTCTTCACCCTGATCGGCCGCCAGCACCTCATCGGAGGCGACCCCAGCGAGCGGCTCCCCGTGCTCTTCGGAGAGTCTGTCGCCGCGGCAGAGGAGATCACCGAAGCGCTCGGCGCCCAGGTCCGACGGGCGGTCGAGCTGCTTATCCAGTCGTTCTCAGAGTCCGCGGCCGAAGCCAGGCGCCGAGGCCTGTCCGACCCGCTCCCCGCCCGGACGCGCGACACATATGAAGCAGCCGTCACCGTGATGATGCGCGCGGTGTTCCTGCTGTTCGCCGAGGAGCGCGGCCTGCTCCCGTCCGGGGAGTTGTTCGAGCAGGGCTATGGCATCGCCAGCGAACTCGACCGCCTCATCGCGCGGGAAACCGAGGACAGCGAGGAAGCGCTCGACGCCACTTCGCTGACCTGGCACCGCCTGCTCGCCACCAGCAACGCACTGCACAACGGAGCCTCATTCGAGAATCTCCGGATGCCGGCGTACGGGGGCTCGCTCTTCGACGCCGAGCGGTTCCCGTTCCTGACCGCCACCAACGATCGTGGCACGCTGGCCGTCACAGTCACCGACCGCGTGATGCTCCACGTCCTGCGGTCGGTTCAGGTCGCCGACATCAAAGGCGAGGCTCGGCGCATCTCGTTCCGCGACATCGATGTCGAGCAGATCGGCTACATCTACGAGGGCCTGCTCGGCTACACCGCAACCATCGCCAGTCAGGTCACGGTGGGTCTCAAGGGCACCCTCGGCGAAGAGCCGGAAATCCCACTTGCAACGCTCGAATCCCTCGCCGCCACGCATAGCGAGCCGAAGAGACTGGCCGCCGCAATCCGGGTCTTCGTCGAGGAAGATCAGCCGTCTGCCAAGCCGCAGTCGGTCGCCGCGATCGCGAAGGCCATCAATGCCGAGGTCGAGCCCAGCGTCGTCAGCGCGCTGACGCAGGCCGTCGGCGACGACGTCGAACTCCGCGACCGGGTGAAACCGTGGCTCGGCCTCGTCCGCCTCGACCTCCGCAAGCGCCCATTCGTCGTGCTGGACGGCGGTCTCATCGTCAAAGAGACCCCATCCCGCAAGAACGCGGGCGCGCACTACACGCCGAAGTCACTGGCCGAGGAGGTTGTGCTGCACACCCTGCAGCCGCTCTGCTACTCGCCGGGCCCGCACCAGACCGCGGATGTGGCCGCTTGGAAGCTGAAGTCCTCCGACGATCTCTTGGGTCTCAAGGTCGCTGACATCGCCTGCGGCTCCGGTGCCTTCCTCGTCGCCGCCGCTCGATACCTCGCCGAACGGGTCGTCGAGGCATGGACCGCTGAAAACCCGAGCAACGCCTTGAGGAAGGACCTCTACACGCGAGCGATCCGCCAGGTTGTCGCCAGCTGTCTCTACGGAGCAGACATAAACGACATGGCAGTCGAGATGTGCAAGCTCTCGCTTTGGCTCGTGTCGCTCGATCGCGACCTGCCGTTCTCCTTTGTCGATGACAAGGTGTTCCTCGGCAACTCGCTGCTCGGGCTCACCAGCCTTGACCAGCTTCGCAAGCTTCACATCGATCCGTCGAGGGCTCCGGCTCAGCAGATGTTTGAGATGTTCGATGTAGACGTCGACTCGATCATCAGAAGGGCGATCGATATTCGACAGCGGCTGGCCAGTGAGATTAACGAGGATGACCCTGCCCGGAACAGCGCCGCCAAACGGCGCCAGCTCGCCCAGCTTCACCGGGTCACCTCTGATCTCCGCAGGCTCGCCGATGGCGTGGTCGCGGCCGGTCTCCCACTCGGGGGCAAGCCCGGCAAGGCGTTGGATGAGGCGTACCAGCGCCTCCGCATCGCAGCCAATGCCGCCTACCCAGACGGAGGCGATCCCGACACTTCTGCTCTTGAATCCTTGATCGCCGTCGGCCTCAAGCCGAATGTCCAGACCGACTACGAGCGCTGGCAACCGTTGCACTGGATCATCGAGGCACCCGACGTCCTCATCGACAACGGTGGCTTTGACGCGATCGTCGGCAACCCGCCCTTTCTCGGTGGCCAGAAACTCACCGGCGCGATGGGCACCTCGATGCGCGACTGGTTGGTCAATCTCATCGCTGCGGGTCGTCGTGGGAGCGCCGACCTTGTCGCGTACTTCTTGCTCCGTGCGACCTCTCTGGTCCAGAGGAAGGGCGGGCTCGGCTTGATAGCCACGAACAC
>CAZECO010000114.1:8946-10717 GCA_964510455.1 uncultured Actinomycetes bacterium | reverse complement strand
CCGTAGGCCTTCACCAGAGCCGCTTTGGCCTGTTCGATGACCTTGCGCGCCGCGAGCCGCTCCGCCAGTTCGCCGACGTTGTCCTGCAGCGCGCGCAGCTCCGCGAACCGGGTGCGCGCCAGTTCGATCGCCGGGGCCAGGTCGGCGGGGGTGAAGGGCTTGACGACGTAGGCCATCGCCCCGGCCTCCACCGCCCGGGCCACGACCTCCCGCTGGCTGAACGCGGTGACGACCACCACCGCGCAGGTGCCTGCGGCGGACAGCTCCGCCGCCACGGTGAGACCGTCCAGCAGGGGCATCGAGACATCGAGCAGCGCGACATCGACCGGCATCGACTGTGCCAGCCGCAGGGCGGTCTCGCCGTCGCCGGCCTCTGCGACCACGTCGTAGCCGAGCTCCCGCAGGCTCTCCACCAGGTCGAGCCTGATCAGCGCCTCATCCTCGGCGACCAGCACCCTGACCGCCCCATCAGCGGTCGCTCCACCGCCCCGGTCCATCGCGCCACCCTGTCCGTCGTCATCCATGCCAGGCGCTACCCTTGGGGTCGCGCCCCGGTATCCCAACCGGTAGAGGAAGCGGTCTCAAACACCGTCCAGTGTGGGTTCGAATCCCACCCGGGGCACCGCGGGCCGCTCATGTCGGATCGCCGTGCGCCGCGTGCAGGTCCGCGAGCCTGGACAGCAGCCCGTTGATGAAGCGCGGCGAGGAGTCGGTCGACAGCTCCGTCGCCATTTCCACCGCCTCCGACACCGCGACGCCGGACGGGACCTCATCGCAGTACAGCACCTCGAACGCCCCGATCCGCAGCACGTTGCGGTCCACCACCGGCATCCGATCCAGCGTCCAGCCGATGGCGTAGGTGGCCAGCTGCTCGTCGATCTGCTGCTCATGCTCCACGACACCGCGCACCAGTGTCTCGGTGTACGGGTTCAGCGGGGTCTCCCCCGCCGCCCGTCGACGCGCCTGCACGTCGGCGAGCACCTCCAACGGCGGCCGGCTGCGCAGGTCGGCTTCGAACAACACATCGAGCGCGCGGCGGCGGGCCTTCGTGCGTGCGGCCATCCGGTTAGTTCACGCGCCCGAGGTAGGAGCCGTCGCGCGTGTCGACCTTGACCCTGGTGCCGGATTCGATGAACAGCGGCACGTTGATGGTGGCGCCCGTCTCCAGGGTCGCCGGCTTGGTGCCTCCGGTGGAGCGGTCGCCCTGCAGGCCTGGTTCGGTGTAGGTGATGACCAGCTCGACGGAGGCGGGCAGCTCGACATACAGCGGCTGCCCATCGTGCGTCGCCACCACCGCCTCCTGGTTCTCCAGCAGGTAGTTCGCGGACTCCCCCACCGTCGCATCCGCCACTTGGAGCTGGTCGAAGGTGGCGGTGTCCATGAACACCCAGTCGTTGCCGTCGCGGTACAGGTACTGCATGGTGCGCTTGTCGACGTTCGCGGTTTCGACCTTGACACCCGCGTTGAACGTCTTGTCCACGACCTTGCCCGACATCACATTCTTCAACTTGGTGCGGACGAAAGCCCCGCCCTTGCCGGGCTTGACGTGCTGGAACTCCACGACCGCCCACAGCTGGCCGTCGAGGTTGAGCACGACGCCGTTCTTCAGATCGTTGGTCGTCGCCACAGTTTCCTCGTCCCTTCGTCGCCGGCGTCACTCCACGGTGACGAGGTCCCGGTCCAGCTCCACCAAGCAGCGGCAGGCCTGCGGCCCCACCAGCACGGTGTCCTCGATGCGGACACCGCCCCGACCCGGCAGGTACACGCCCGG
>CAZECO010000114.1:6191-8846 GCA_964510455.1 uncultured Actinomycetes bacterium | reverse complement strand
TCGCTGGCGACGATGAAGGTCCGGGTGATGTCGGCGTGGTAGCCGCGCACCCGGGCACCGAAGTCGATCTTCAGCAGGTCGCCGCGCTGCACCGTGCGCGCCGACGGCTGATGGTGCGGCACGGCGCTGTTGGGCCCGGCGGCCACGATGCTGGGGAACCCCGGCCCCTCCCCCTCCGCCTCGCCGAGCAGCCACTCCAGCCGGCGCGCGATCTCTCGCTCGGAGCGTCCCAGCGCACCCTCGGCGAGCACCTGCCGCAGGGCCGCGCCGGACAGCGCGCACGCGTGCTCCAGCACGGCGACCTCGGCGTCGTCCTTGATGGTGCGCAGCCCCGCCACCAGATCCGCAGCCAGCGCCAGCCGCCCATCCGCCCCGCTCATCGCGACCCAGCGGGCGGCCGGCAGGTGATGGCCCTCCAGCAGCAGCCGTTCGCCCACGGCGGCCTGCACCGCGGCGTCCAGCGCGTCGCCGGCCTTGCGGATCTCCACCCCGGGCGCCTGATCGGCTGCCAGGAGCAGGTACCGCGAGTCGGTGAACAGCACAGCCGTTTCGCCGTCCAGCAGCAGCGCCCCCGCCGAGCCGGCGAACCCGCACAGGTAGCGGATGTTCACCGGATCGCTGGCGACGAACGCCGCACCGTCGTGCCGGGCGGCCAGCAGCTCCCGCAGCCGTGCGCGCCGACGTGCCGTCAGCTCCGCCGCGAACGGATCAGGCAGCACCATCGCCGGTTCCCAGCCATCGGGCGACCTGCTGCAGCGCCAGCCGGTAGGAGTCGAAACCGAACCCGGCGATCGTCCCGTCGACCACGCCCGAGACGACCGAGCGGTGCCGGAACCCCTCCCGGGCCGCGGGGTTGCTGATGTGCACCTCGATCATCGGTGCGCTGTGCTGGGCGCAGGCGTCCCGCAGCGCGTAGGAGTAATGGGTGAACGCGGCAGGGTTGATGATCACCGGCGTCGCGGTGTCGACGGCCTCGTGGATCCAGCCGATCAGCTGCGCCTCGTCGTCGGTCTGCTCCACGCGCACGCTGAGTCCGAGCTCGTCGCCGACGGCCCGGCACGCTGCGACCAGCGCCGGGAAGTCCGCGGCGCCGTAGATGTCCGGCTCCCGGCTGCCCAGGCGCGCGAGGTTCGGTCCGTTCAACACCAGGACACTGCGGCCGGTCATCGGGACACCTCCTCGTAGGCAGCGACCAGCAGCGCCGGATCCGGCCCCTCCAACAGGCCGGGCCTGCCGATCCCGTCCAGGATGACAAAGCGCAGCAGGTCGCCGCGGGCCTTCTTGTCGATGCGCATCGCCGCCAGCAGGCCGTCCCACCGGCCGGCGGGGTAGGACGTGGGCAGGCCGACCGCCGACAGGATGCTCCGGTGCCGCTCGACGTCGGACTCCGACAACCGTCCGGCCAGCCGGGCCAGCTCGGCGACGAAGACCATGCCCACGGCGATGGCCGCACCGTGCCGCCAGCGGTAGCGCTCCGCACGCTCGATGGCATGTCCGAAGGTGTGTCCGTAGTTCAGCACCTCGCGGCCCAGGCGCCGCTCCAGCGACTCGGTCAGGTCATCGGCCACCACGGCCGCCTTCACCGCCACCGCACGCCGGATCAGTTCGTCGGCGACTTCGGCATCCGGGTCGCACGCGCCCCGCGGATCGGCCTCGATCAGGTCCAGGATCACCGGGTCGGCGATGAACCCGCACTTGATGACCTCCGCCAGCCCGGCGATGTAGTCGTTGCGGGGCAGGGTGGCCAGCGCGTTGAGGTCGCACAGCACACCGGCCGGGGGATGGATGGCGCCGACCAGGTTCTTGCCCGCGTCGGTATTGATCCCGGTCTTGCCGCCGACCGCGGCGTCGACCATGCCCAGCAGCGTGGTGGGGATGTGGACCACGGCCACGCCGCGCAGCCAGGTCGCGGCGACGAACCCGCCCAGGTCCGTCGTCGCACCGCCGCCGATCGTGACGACCGCATCGGTCCGGGTGAACCCCGATTGCCCCAGCGCCGTCCAGCAGAACTCCAGCACGGCCGCGGTCTTGGCGTCCTCCGCCTCCGGCACCTCGATCGTGATCACGCGGTAGTGCTGCGCCAGGAACTCCCGGACGCCTTCCGCGGTCGCCGCCAGTGCGGCGGGGTGGATGATCGCGATCTGCCGGGGCCGGTCGGTGAGGATGCCCGGCAGCTCCTGCAGCAGCCCCCGCCCGATGACCACGTCGTAGGGGCGCCCGCCCTCGACGCGGATCCGTGTGGTGTCAGGCATCATCGGCTCGCATTCGTCGCAGGATCTCGTCGCTGATCTGTTCCGGGGTCGCGCCGGTGGTGTCCACGGTCCAGCGTGCGACCTGCGCGTACCAGGCCGCGCGGTCGGCCAGCAGCTGGGCCCACTGGCCGCGGACGTTGCCCAGCAGCACCGGGCGCGGGCCGGACAGTCCGACCCGTGCGACGGCGGTGGCGGCATCCACCTGCAGCCACACAACCGGCAGCCCGGCGAGCGCCTCGCGCACCTGGTGCGTCAGCACCGCCCCGCCCCCCACCGCCAGCACCCCGTCGTGCTCGTCCAGGGCCGCCAGCACCGCGTCACGTTCGAGGTCGCGGAAGCGCGCCTCGCCGTGCAGCACGAAGATGTCGAAGACCGGCTGCCCGGCCATCGCGGCCACATCGTC
>CAZECO010000114.1:1717-6091 GCA_964510455.1 uncultured Actinomycetes bacterium | reverse complement strand
CGTGCAGCACGAAGATGTCGAAGACCGGCTGCCCGGCCATCGCGGCCACATCGTCATCGGTGTCGCGGAAGGGCACGCCCAGCGCATCGGCCAGCACCCTGCCGACGCTCGACTTGCCGCTGCCGGGCGCGCCGACGAGGACAACCAGCGGGGCCACGTCACCGCACCGGCAGCGATGCGAGGTAGGACTCGATGTTGCGCCGGGTCTCGCCGACGCTGTCGCCGCCGAACTTCTCCAGCACCGCATCGGCCAGCACCAGCGCCACCATCGCCTCGGCCACGACGCCGGCGGCGGGCACGGCGCACACGTCGGAGCGCTGGTTGATGGCCGCCGCAGCCTCCCCGGTGGCCACGTCCACGGTGCGCAGGGCCCGCGGCACGGTGGAGATCGGCTTCATCGCCGCGCGCACACGCAGCCGCTCCCCGGTCGTCATGCCGCCCTCGATGCCGCCGCTGTGGCCGGAAGTCCGGCGCAGCCCGGCGTCGGAGGGCACGATCTCGTCCTGCGCCGCCGACCCGCGGGTCCCCGCCAGGCGCAGGCCGTCGCCGACCTCGACCGCTTTGATGGCCTGGATACCCATCAGGGCGCCCGCCAGCCGGCTGTCCAGCCGGCGGTCCCAGTGCACGTACGACCCGACGCCGGGCGGCATCCCGTCCACCACCACCTCGACCACGCCGCCGAGGGTGTCGCCGTCGCCATGGGCGGCCTCGATCTCGGCGACCATCGCCGCACCGAGCGCGGCGTCGCCGCACCGGACCGGGTCCGCGTCGATCCGGTCGGCCTCCGCGTACGACGGGATGGGCGCCTGATGCTCGGCGGCGACGGTGCCGATCTGCACCACGTGGCTGAAGACGGTCGCCCCGGCCGCCTGGGCGAGGAACGCCTTGGCCACCGCACCGATCGCGACCCGGGCCGCAGTCTCGCGCGCAGAGGCCCGCTCCAGCACCGGGCGGATGTCGTCGAAGCCGTACTTCTGCATCCCGGCGAGGTCGGCGTGGCCCGGGCGGGGCCTGGTCAACGGGGCGTTGCGGGCCAGCCCGGCGAGTTCCTCGGCACTCACCGGGTCGGCGGCCATGACCCTGTCCCACCTCGGCCATTCGCTGTTGGCGACCTCGATGCTGACCGGTCCGCCGATCGTCCGGCCGTGCCGCACCCCGCCGGTGACACGCACCGCATCGGCCTCGAACTTCATCCGGGCACCTCGGCCGACCCCCAGCCGGCGGCGGGCCAGGGCGCGGTCGATGTCGGCGCTGGAGATCTCCACACCGGCGGGGAGCCCTTCGAGGATGGTCGTCAGGAGCGGACCGTGGGACTCACCGGCGGTCAACCATCGCAGCATGATCCGAATTGTCCCACGCCGCGGGCGCGTCCGGTCTAGCCCACGTACCAGTTGCCGAACGAGTCGCCGTAGAGGAGGCCGACGTAGGCGCCGAGGAACATGAACGGCCCGAACGGGATCTTGGTCTTGCGGCCCGCGCGCCCGAAGATCATCAGCAGCAGGCTGACGATCGCGCCGATGAAGAACGACGCCAGGCCGCCCACGACCACCGGCCACCACCCGTTCCAGCCCAGCAGCATCCCCAGGACGCCGGCGAGCTTGACATCGCCGCCGCCCATTCCTGCGGGGTTGATCAGCAACAGCAGGAGGAACGCGGCGTAGAGCGCGGCACCGGCCAGCACGGCGCGGAGCAGGTCGGCGGGGGTGCCGGGTCCGCCGAGGGCGAGGACCAGCAGCCCGAGGGTGATGGGATAGGAGGGCAGCACGATGGCGTTCGGGAGCCGGTGGTGCGCCAGGTCGATCGCGGAGGCGGCCACTGCGAAGGCGGCCAGGTAGAGGTACACGGGCAGTTCCCAGGCAGACCCGACGGTCACCGCCGTGGCGGCGAACAGGATTCCGGTGGCCGCCTCGATGATCGGGAAGGCCGCGGGGATTGCCGCGCCGCAGGATCGGCATCTCCCGTGCAGCAAGAGCCAGGAGACCACCGGCACCTGGTCGGAGGCCCTGATCGGCCGGTGGCAGGTGGCGCACGACGGCCCCGGGGTGCGCAGGGAGGCGTTCTCAGGCACCCGCGCGACAACGGTCGTCGAGAACGTCCCCACCACCAGCCCGACGAGCCCGATGAGAACCGCCCATACCCATTCCACACCGGCAATTCTCGCAGACTGCGTCCTGTGGTCGGTTCGGGCCGGCCCGACCGGGGCGGCGGGGCGCCGGACCGGGTCCTGTCGGCTGTATGCGTAGTGCTGGGCCGAACCGGCGCCAAGGGCGACGACGGGGAACGCCGTGAAACTTCGGGCATCCGTCCGCGCAGAGCGCGGAAACCCGGCCCTGCCCGGAATTCCGACGCGTTGACCACCACCACCGCGACCAGATGGGACGTTGGCGCTATCCCTGCGCGGCGGCCAGCGCCAGCCGCATCGCCTCGACCGGCGCAGGATGCCCGGTCATCAGCTCGACCTGCCGCGCCGCCTGCCACAGCAGCATCTGCGAGCCGGGGACGACCGTGCCGCCGGCGGCCTGCCAGGCGGAGGCGAGGCTGGTCGGCCACGGCCAGTACGTCACATCGAGCAACAGGCCGGTCCGCGCCGGGATTGCCGCGACCAGCGAGGCGCCCGCATCGCCGGGCACCGTGGAGATGACCAGGTCCATGGCCAGCACCTCGCCCGCGTCGGCCCAAGGAACCGCATCGATCGCCAGGCCCAGCCCGCCGGCCATCTCGACCAGCTCGTCGGCGGCCCCATGCCGCCGTGCGACCACGGCGGCCCGCCGGGCCCCCAGCTGCGCGGCGGCCGCCAGGGCCGACCGCGCGGTGGCCCCGGCTCCCACGATGCAGACGCTGCCGCACCCCGGGGGTCCCGCCTGCGCCACCGCCGCGACGATGCCGGCCACATCGGTGTTGTGCCCGGCCCGTCCCGCATCCGACAGCAGGACCGTGTTCGCCGCCCTGCTGATCCGGACCTGCTCGCTGGCGTGATCGAGCAGCGGCAGGACGGCCTCCTTCAGCGGCATGGTCAGGGACAGTCCGGCCCACGAGTCGTCCAGGCCCGCCAGGAACCCGGACAGGTGAGCGGCGTCCACCTCGATGGCCCGGTACGTCCAGTCCAGACCGATCGCCCGGTACGCGGCCCGGTGCAGCACCGGCGACAGCGAGTGGCCGATCGGGCTGCCGAGCACCGCGGCGCGGTTACGCGCTGCTGCTAGCACTTGTCCGGGTTGGCGCTGCACCAGTTCTGGAACTCGGCCTTGTAGGACAGGAACTCGTTGTAGTCGGACGTGAACTTGGTCTCGCCGGTATCGGGATTCACCGTCACGTAGTACAGCCAGTCGCCCTCTTCGGGATCCAGGGCCGCAGCCATGGCCTCGTCGCCGGGCGAGTTGATGGGCGTGGGGGGAAGGCCGGTGCGGGTGTAGGTGTTGTACGGCCCATCCGCGGTGAGCTGCTCGGTGCTCAGCGCGACATTGGACTCGGCGAGGGCGTAGTTCACCGTCGCATCCAGCTGCAGGTAGCCGTAGGTCTCGCCCCAGGTGGCCGGATCGAGCCGGTTGTAGATAACGCGCGCCACCTTCCCGAAATCTTGGGGCAGCCCCTCGGACTGCACCAGCGAGGCGATGATCAGCACCTCGTACGGGGAGTATCCGATGATCTCCTGCGCGTTCGCCAGCCCTGCTCCATCCGAGGCCTGGTTGAAGCGATCGACGAACGCCTGCAGCACCGGTAGCGCGGGGGCATCCTTGGCGAACCCGTACGTGGCGGGGAACAGGAAGCCCTCGGCACGCAGCTCACCGGTACCGGGGGCCCAGTCCGGCAGCACGAGCCCCTGTGCCGGGTCCCGCAGCACGCTCCACAAGGCATCGGGCGCGATTCCAGTGCCCTCCGATGTCCGCTGGACCGTCTGGTCGATCCGCAGGCCCTCGGGCAGCACGACGTTGGATTCGTACCGCGAGGCCGGATCGAGGATCATCTCGAAGGCATCCTGCCCAGTCATCTGTTGCATCATCTGGTACGCGCCCGGGGCGATGGTGTTCGCCCGCGGGTCGCCCTCGGTGGCCTCGATGAACGCTTCGGGACTGGCCACCACGTCGGCATCGTGCAGCGTATTCGCGATATCGGTGACGGTGTCCCCGTCCTCCACTACCACCACCACGCTGCCGGAGCCCGGCCCGGGGTAGTCCTCGGTCGCACGCGGGCCGAGTCTCTCCCACATGCCCTGGCCGGCGATGATCAGCACCGCGATGACCGCGACGATCAGCACGAGCGACAACAGCGCCGCCGGCGAGCCTTTGCCCCGCTGCCGCGATCCGCGCGGAGGCGGGGTTGTCGGCTGATCCTGCATCGGTATGCCGAGGTGGCTCATCCGCTGCGCCTCCGCAC
>CAZECO010000114.1:0-1617 GCA_964510455.1 uncultured Actinomycetes bacterium | reverse complement strand
GTCGGCTGATCCTGCATCGGTATGCCGAGGTGGCTCATCCGCTGCGCCTCCGCACTATCGTGCCAACGGGGTGACCGGCAGCCCGTTCGCTGTCCAAAGCGTGTTGCACCACTATGACAGCGGCTGCTTGGTCAATTATGGATCTTGAGGTTCGATGTGTCCGCCCAGCAGCGTGCAAATTCCGTTGAGCGGACACCGTCGTCAGCCGTTCATCGATCAGCCGGACCGCGATCGGGGCCAGTGCATCGGCGAGCTCCTGCGCGAACGCTGCTGCCGCCTGCGCTGCGGGACCCTGCTCCCCCGACATGGTCAGCGGATGCCCCACGAGCACTTCCAGGACGTCATGCTCGGCCACCAGCTCCGCGACCCGTGCGACGGCGGACAGCTCCCCGGCGCGCCGGTCTATGGTCTCCGCCGGGATCGCCAAGGTGCCGGCCGGATCGCTGAGCGCCACCCCGATGCGCACCGTCCCGACGTCGATGCCCAACCGCACCCCGGACCGGATCCCCGTCATCCGGCCCGCGACCGCAGCAGGTCCGCCACCGCGCGCATCGCATCGCCGGCACCCTCCGGCCTGGTGCCGCCGCCCTGCGCGAGCTCGTCCTTCCCTCCGCCGCGGCCGTCGATGGCCGGCATCGCGGCAGCGAGCAGGTCGCGCGCCGTCACACCGGAGGCCAGCGCGTTGTCGTTCACGGTGGCGACCACGGAGACGCGGCCCTCGGTGACCGCCATGCCGACGATGCAGACCGACAGTCGCGGGTTGGCGATCCCCTTGGCGCGCATCACCAGATCGCGCAGGTCGTTCGCGGCCACGCCCTGCGGCGCGGTGAACGTCCACAGGCGGTACGGCCCGATGTCCGCGCCGGTGCCGATGATGTCGTCCACCTTGGCCAGCAGCTGGCTGGCTTTGATCTGCTGCAGCTCCCGCTCGGCGTTCTTCAGCCGCACCAGGAACTGCTCGATCCGTTCGGGCAGCTCCTCGGGGCGCACCTTGGTGAGGTCGGTGAGCCGGTTGACGATCAGGTGCTCGCGGGCCAGGAACCGGTAGGCGTCGGTGCCGACGAGGGCCTCGACGCGGCGCACGCCGGCACCGATGCTGCTCTCGGACAGGAACTTCACCAGGCCGAGCTGCGCCGAGCGCTGCGCGTGGGTGCCGCCGCACAGCTCGTGCGCCCAGTCCCCCACGGACACGACGCGCACGTTCTCCCCGTACTTCTCGCCGAACAGCGCCATCGCGCCCATCGCGATGGCCTCGTCCTGCTTCATCACCCGGGCGCGGACGGTCAGGTCCTCGGCCAGGACCTCGTTGACCAGCGCCTCGGCATCGGCCAGCACGGTGGGCGGCACCGGGCCCTGGCTCGGGAAGTCGAAGCGCAGCCGGCCCGGCGCGTTCTCCGAGCCCATCTGGGTGGCGGTCTCCCCCAGCATCTCGCGGAAGGCGCGGTGGATCATGTGCGTCGCGGTGTGGGCGCGGCTGATTGCGCTGCGGCGCGCGGTGTCCACCTCGGCCTGGGCGGCTCCGCCCGAGGTGATGATCCCGTCCGTCACGGTCGCCCGATGGACGTACAGGCCCGGGACCGGCGATTGGACGTCGTAGACCTCGGCCACCCCGCCGTC
>CAZECO010000113.1:0-10784 GCA_964510455.1 uncultured Actinomycetes bacterium | reverse complement strand
ACCGACGGCATCCGGTGCCATGCCCGGTCCATCGCAGGGCGGCGCGGCGGACTGCACGATCCCGCCCGATCCCGCCGCCTTCCGGGTCGGGACCAGCCATCCGTGCTTCGGGCCGATGTCGCAGCGCTTCGGGACCTGGCTGGGGGCCAATACCGAGCCGGACGGCACCGAGACCACCCCGAGCAGCGAATACACCGCCGACACGCAGACCAACATCGAGAATGTGCGGCGGATCATGGGCGGCGCCCCGCAGGGATGGCTGGACAGCGGGCAGTGGACCCGGCTGCTGAACGAGCCGCCCCCGCCGATCACGCAGCTGCGCAGCAACGGCATCGGCCCGCTGTGGTTCGGGATGACCGGAGCCCAGTTGGACGCCAGCGGATTCGGCCGGACGGTGACCGACCCCCGGTTCCCGCCGACGGCCGACATCGTCGGCGCCCGAGCGACCGGCTGCTACGACGGCGAGACGTTCTACGGCGTGATCGTCAAAGACGGCTCCGCGGTGCGGACGGTGGAGGGCATCTCCACCGCCAGCACCCTGACGGATCTGCAGGCTGCCTTCGGCGACCGGCTGCAGACCCGGCAACCGCCCGCATTCCCCGACTGGGTGGCGTACACGGTCGACGACGGCGACTACGGGTACGCCTTCATCCCGCAGTACGACGGGAGCATGATGCTGCTCGCGGCGGACATCGACGAGGTGGCCCGCGCCGACGGCCCGCACGGTGTCTGCGGGTACTGAGCCGCATCCCCGCAGCGCGCCGGACGGGCCGGACTCGCCGCCGAGCCCGAGCCGCGGGTGATCATCGGTGTTAGCCTGTGCGGAATCGACCGCGGTGGTCGGCGAGACGACCACCCCCAAACCCTGCAGGAGCACCGATGAGTGACGTCACCTGGTTGACGCAGGAGGCCTACGACAAGCTCGAGGCGGAACTGGCCGACCGCGAGGGCCCGATGCGCAGGGAGATCTCGGAGAAGATCGGCAGGGCGCGCGACGAGGGGGACCTGAAGGAGAACGCCGGCTACCACGCGGCGAAGGACGAGCAGGGGCACAACGAGGCGCGGATCCTGCAGATCCGGGGATTGCTGGATCGCGCGCAGATCGGCGCGCCCGACGCGCATCCGGACGAGGTCGCGCACGGCAAGCTCGTCACCGTCCACTTCGAGGCTTTCGACGAGGAGGAGACCTTCCTGCTCGCCTCCCGCGAGGAGGAGCAGCACGCCCGCGAGAAGGGCGTTGATCATGTCTATTCCCCGTCGTCGCCGCTGGGAACCGCGATCACCGGCAAGCACGTCGGCGAGACGACGTCCTACATGTTGCCCAGCGGCAAAGAGATGACGGTCACCATCCGGCGCGTGGAGCCGTTCGTGGTGTGACGGGCCGACGGCTCGCGGCGCTGCGGCGAGGTAGTCCGGCGCGCCCGGATGCACTCGAAAGCCCCGGTTTCGGTATGGACGCGACAAACGTCACCATCGGGAGCGGAAAGCGACGGCGGCCTCCGTTCCCATCCGCGACAGACTCAGGATGACCGTGCGCTGATCCGGCGAGGGCAGATCGAAGCGGTCCTGGTCGGGTGCGCGGCAGGGTCCCAGGGATCGGACACTGGCCTGCCTTCCGTGTCGAGGGCGAGGTGCTCCCGGCGGTCTCCTTCAAATACCGGTCGCAGGAGTCGGCTCGACGACGGGGCGAGCGCATGGCAGACCTGCTGGGCGTACCGGTCGAAAAGGAGCATCACACCGAAGCGGGCGCGTTGAAGGGCCTGAAGCCCTCCTCACCCCATCCCGGCGACGACGAGTTCGTAGCCCTCCTCACGCAGCGTCGCCAGCGTCTCCTCGCGGTGTGTCGGGCCGCGGGTCTCGACCTGCACCAGGACTTCGACCTGGCCGATCGCCAGGCCCGGATCGGTCCAGACGTGGTCCACCTCCAGCACGTTGACGTTGCACGCCGCCAGCAGCGACAGCAGCGACGCAAGCGAGCCGGGGCGATCGGCGATCCGTACCGTCACCGACAGGTACCGGCCGGAGGCCGACAGGCCGTAGCGCAACAGGCGCTGCAGCAGCACCGGATCGATGTTCCCGCCGGACAGCACAGCGACCACCGGCGCCTGCACGTCCGCCCCATCCCCCAGCAGGCTCGCGACGCCGGTCGCTCCCGCGGGCTCCACGACCTGTTTGGAGCGTTCCATGAGCAGCACCAGCGCGCGGGCGATCGACTCCTCGGACACCGTTGCGATGCCGATCCCCAACTGCTGGATCAGCGCCAGCGGCACCTCGCCGGGCTGCGCGACCGCGATGCCGTCGGCCATCGTCGCCATCGACACCAGCTTGACCGGCCGGCCTGCGGCCAGCGACCCCGGATATGCCGCGGCACCGGAAGCCTGCACGCCTGCCACCCGCACGTCGTCGGTTACGGCGGCCACCGCGGCGGCGATGCCCGCCAACAGCCCCCCGCCGCCGGTCGGCACCAGGATGGTCCTGACATCGGGCACCTGCTGCAGGATCTCCAGCCCGACGCTGCCCTGGCCCAGCACGATGTCGCGGTGGTCGAACGGGTGGATCAGGACCGCACCGGATTGTTCCGCGTGCTCTGCGGCAGCAACCAGCGCGTCGTCCACCGTGTCCCCGGCGAGTTCCACCGCCGCCCCGTAGCCCTTGGTCGCCTCCACCTTCGGCAGGGCCGCGCCCCGGGGCATGTACACCGTCGCCCGCACGCCCAGCGCGGCCGCCGCGACGGCCACGCCCTGTGCGTGGTTGCCGGCACTGGCCGCCACCACCCCGCGCTGCCGCTCCTGCTGCGACAACCGGGACATCCGCACGTAGGCGCCGCGCACCTTGAACGACCCCGAGCGCTGCAGGTTCTCGCACTTCAGATGCACCGGGCCGCCAGCGATCTCCGACAGCCAGCGCGCCGAGACGACCGGGGTCTGGCGCGCCACCGCGCCTACTTCCCGGCGCGCGGACTGCAGTTCAGCCAGGCTCAGCGGCTCCACGGCCACACGGTATCGCTGCTAGCGGAGCAACACCGCGCTGATGGCATCGGGGGAGATCCGGTACCGGCCGACCTCCTGCCCGTCCACCAGCACCACCGGCACCGCATCGGCATACTCCGACGCGAGGAACGGGTCGGTGGTGATATCGAGCTCGTCGAAGTCGACATCATGCTCGGCGCACACGTGCTCCACCACTGCCCTGGCGACATCGCACAAGTGGCAGCCGGGCTTGCCGATCAGGGTCACACGGGTCACGCGCCCGACAGCTCCCGCAGCCTGCCGCGGGCGACCTTGCCGACCGAGGAGTGCGGCAGTTCCGGCAGGATCTCCACGATGGTGGGGCACTTGAACCGTGCCAGCCGGCTCTCGCAGTGGGCGACGACGTCCCCGGCAGCGACCTCCTGTCCGGGCAGGGCGCTCACGAAGGCCTTCACCGCCTCCCCCGAGTACGGGTGCGGGACGCCGATCACCGCGACCTCGGCGACTCCCGGCAGCTGCTCGATGACCCGCTCCACCTCCCGCGGGTACACGTTGAAGCCGGAGACCAGGATCAGCTCTTTGCGCCGATCGACCAGCCGCAGGTCCCCGTCGTCGTCGACCACCGCGACATCCCCCGTCGCGAACCATCCGATGTTGTCGGGGCCGCCGTGGCCGTCGGGCCAGTAGCCGGAGAACAGCGATGCTCCGCGGATGTAGACCTCGCCGGTGCCGTCCTCCACCGGGTCGCCGCCCTTGTCCACGAGCATGACCTCCATGCCCGGCAGGGGGCGCCCGACCGAGCCCGCCTTGGGTCGGCCCGCGACGAGGGTCGTGGTGACGACCGGGCTGCACTCGGTGAGGCCGTAGCCCTCCCAGATCGGGTTGCCGACGATGGTGGCGTATTGGTCGAACACCGCAGCAGGCAGCGGCGAGGATCCCGAGATCATCATCCGTACGCCGGCGAGCATCTCGCGCAGGTCGGGCTCGGCGCTCCACGCGATGTACATCGGGGGCGCGCCCCCGATCACCGTGACGCCGCTGTCCCGCACCACTTCCAGCGTCTTGCGCGCCGAGAAGCGCTGCTCGAGCACCAGCGTCGCGCCGGCCGCCAGCGATAGGGCCAGCACCGAGTTCAACGAGTAGACGTGGAACAGCGGGAGCACGGCGAGGACGATGTCGTCGGCAGTGATCGCGGGCGGGTCGGTGAGGTCGAGCAGCTCCGTGACGTTGTCCAGCAGCGCCCGATGCGTGAGCATCGCAGCTTTGGGACGCCCGGTGCTGCCCGCCGTGAACAGCAGTACCGCCAACGATTCCGGATCCCCCACCACCTGTGGCAGCGGGGCCTTCCGGCCAGTGGCGGTCAGGTTCGCCCACCGCGTGGAGCCGCTCACGATGAGGTCCGAGGTCGGGCCGACCGCCTCGAGGACGGCTGGCCGCGACGCCACATCGACCAGGATCAGGCGCGGACGGACATCATCGATGGAGTACCGGATCTCGTCGACGGCCAGCCCCGTGTTCAACGGGACCGCGATCGCGCCGCGCCGCAGAACCCCGAAGTAGGCGACGACGAACTCCGTCTGGTTGCCCAGCATCAGGGCGACGCGATCACCGGGCGCGACGCCGCAGGCGGCCAGCCCGCCCGCGAATGCGTCGATGGCCGAATCCAGCCCTGCGTACGTGGTGCGGCGGTCGCCGTCGACGATTGCCACATGACCGGGGCTGCGCCGCGCGGACAGCGCCACGAGGTCAGCGAGGTTCGCGATCACGAACCTGATTGTGGCATAGGCCGCTGGAGCGGGAGGGCCGGAGCAGTTCTTCCCCCGCCCGAACCATCGAGCTCGATCAGAAGAACACCGATCGCCTCTGCACCAGCAGGCGGTACAGCTGCTGCTGGATGGTCTCGCGGACCTCATCGGTGAGATTGAACACAAGCATCGGATCATCCGCTGCGGCGTCGTCGAAGTCCTCGGTGTGGATCGGCTCGCCGAACTTGATGATCCATCTGCTCGGCAATGGGATCAGGCCCAGCGGGCCGAGCCATGGGAAGGTCGGCGTGATCGGCGCGTACGGCAGCCCGAGGATCCGGGCGACGGTCCGGGCATCCCCGATCATCGGGTAGGTCTCCTCCGCACCGACGATCGCGGTCGGGATGATGGGGACCTTCGCCCGCAGCGCCGCAGCCACGAATCCGCCGCGGCCGAACCGCTGCAGCTTGTAGCGCTCGCTGAACGGCTTGCCGATGCCCTTGAAACCCTCCGGCCAGACGCCGACGAGCTCCCCTTTGTCCAGCAGCCGCTGCGCATCCTGGGCAGAGGCCAGCGTGGAGCCGTTCTTCCGCGCGTACTCCCCGACGAACGGGGTCTTGAAGACCAGATCGGCGCCGAGCATCCGCAGCTGCCTGCGAGCCGGATGATGGTCCAGCAGGGCGATCTGCGTCATGATCGCGTCCAGCGCGATCGTCCCGGAATGGTTCGCCACCACCAGCGCTCCGCCGGAGTCCGGGATGTTCTCCAGCCCGCGCGTCTGCACCCGGAACCACTTCTCGTACAGCAGCCGGAACGGCTCGAGCAGCACCCGGTCCTGCAGTTCGGGGTCGAAGCCGAACTCATCGACCTCGTAGTCGCCCGTGATCCGGCGGCGCAGGAAGGCCAGCGCCTCGGCGACCCGCTGCTCGACGTCCGGGGACTCGAACACGTTCGAGGTCAAGGCGTTCAGGTCGTCGGGCACCGCCTTGCGGTCCTGCACCGCGGATGGCGCCTTCCTTCGACCTCGCGAGCCCGAGGGGTCCCCGTCGATCGGGATCACACGCGCGTCAGGCATGACGTGCCTCCTGCTCCTGCTGGGGCGCACCGATCATCGAGAGCAGCCCGGTCTCGATGGCCGCGATGCGCCCGGGGGTCGCCCATCGGTTGAGGTTGCGGGCGGCCACGAAGTCGTCGAATGCCGCCATGGTGGTGTACTGCGGCTCGAACAGCAGCGTCTCGCGCATCCGCGTGGTGTCCATCCCACGTCCGAAGGTCAAGAACCGCACCTGCTCGGGAGAGAAGTCGGCCAATCCGGCGCGGATGAAGGCCCTGCCCACCATGGTGACCAGGTGCGGAGGGATCGGGACCGACGGCCTGCCGGCCCTCCGGATCGCCTGGGACAGCAGCAGGATGCCGTCCCCCGCCACGTTGACCAGGCCCGGCCGATCATGGACGGCTGCCAGGCGCAGCGCCTCCAGCCCGTCATCCTCGTGGATGAACTGCAGGCGGGCGTCGTGCCCCGCCACCGTCGGCACCGCCGGCAACGAGAAGTACGACGTCATGGGGGTGTTGACGCCGGGCCCGATGAAGTTCGCGAACCGGAGGGTGGTGACACCGACGTCGGGGCGCCGTCGGGCGAATCCGCGGACATACCCCTCGACCTCGGCGGAATCCTTGGCCCAGCCGGAACGGGGCGAATGGCGCGGCTCGATCTCCTCGGCGAACATCGCCGGGTCGCGCGGTCCGGCGCCGTACACCGACGACGTGGACTTCACCACGAGTCGCTGCACGCTGGGGGCCTTCTGGCACGCCGCCAGCAGCTGCATCGTGCCGATGACGTTGATCTCCTTCATGGACGTCCGCCCGCCCGCCTGCAGCGGCGTGGCGATGATGCCCATGTGCACGACGGTGTCCACGCTGGCCGCGTTGATCACTTTGGCGATGATCGGATTGCGGATATCCGCCCGCACGAACTCAGCCCCGCCGATGGGTGCCCGCGGGGGGACGACATCCACGCCGATCACCCGGTCGACGGCAGGATCCGCGGTGAGGATCTGGGCCATGCGTCCGCCCAGGTACCGGGAGACGCCGGTGATGAGGACAACGCGACCCATCGGTCCTGCTCCTGTCGACGTCGAACGACTACTTGTTGCGGCGCTGCACGCGGGTGCGCTTCAGCAGTTTGCGATGCTTCTTCTTGGCCATCCGCTTGCGCCGCTTCTTGATTACCGAACCCATACCAGCAACGTCCCATCTTCTGCCGAGCGATCAGATGCATTCCCGGGCTTGACGGCGCCGGAACCCGCACTGCCCCCCAGGGTACTGCCCGCGTCGGCGTTGAAGTGACCCTGGCTGATTCGGGCGCTCGGACCGCTTCCGGGCCCTGTGCATCCGGGCTCAAGGCGTTCCGGCCCGGGTTGTGCGGCTCGGCGGCCCAGACCTGTGTCGGACGGGTGCACCGGGGTTGCGGGTGCCGCGGCTGCAGCATCCGGCGGGGGCGGGTGGCGGATCGTGGAACTGGCCCCGCAGTGCGGGTCCACGGCGGCGAGCCGGGCAGCAGCCCGGTATCGGCCCAGTTGGCCGCAGCCACCGCCGAAGGACCATGGGAACAACGGCGTCACCGGACGGCCCGCCGTCCCCCACCCCGAACGGGGGCCCGCCAGGGGGCACACGCAGGCGTCAGAACCCGTGCCAGCGGTCGACCATGATGCCCAGGTGCGGGAACACCGCCTTGCGGGTTGCGATGACGGCCGCGTCCACCGGATCCGCGGGGTCGTAGCCCAGGTCCCAGTTCTTGGGCCAGGGATCGAAGCCGTCGGTCATGGTGGCCGGGGCGGGGCGTCCCATCAACTCCAGCACGTACTCATGGAAACCGATCGGCAGCGGAGTCTTCGGCGCAATCGGTTTGCCGATCACGATCCCCATCAGGTGCGCCCACGCCCTGGGCACCACCTCGACCCATTCGTAGCCGCCTCCCCCGACCGCCACCCAGTTCCCGCCGCAGTACCGGTGCGACCACCGGTGGATCCCGTCGGCCGCCATGCGCTGCCCGTCGATCGAGACCACCAGGTTGGCCAGCGGATCCTCGAAGTGGGTGTCGCACCCGTGCTGGCTGACCAGGAACTGCGGCTGGAACTGCTTCAACAGGTGCGGTACGACCGCGTGCAGGGCGCGCAACCAGCCCTGGTCGCCCGTTCCGGCCGGCACGGCGATATTCACCGCCGTGCCCAGGGCGTCCGGGCCGCCGACCTCATGCGGATACCCCGTCCCCGGGAACAGCGTGTCCGGGCTCTCATGGATCGAGATGGTGAGGACGCGCGGATCGTTCCAGAACACCTCCTGCACCCCGTCGCCGTGGTGCACGTCGATGTCGATGTAGGCGACACGCTCGACGCCGGAATCGAGGAGCCACTGGATCGCCACGGCGATGTCGTTGTACACGCAGAAGCCGGACGCACGGCCCGGCATCGAATGGTGCAGGCCTCCGGCGATGTTCACCGCGTGCTGCGTGCGGCCCTCATAGACCTCGCGCACAGCCGCCAGCGTCGCGCCCGCAACCCGGGCGGATGCGTTGTGCATGTCGCGGAACGCGGGAGTGTCTGCGGTACCGATACCGAGGGCCTCGCTGAAGTACGCATCGGGCCGATCCCCAGCGTCCTTCACCCCTGCCAGGAGCGCCGGTGTGTGCACCCGCAGGAGCTCTTCGTCGGTCGCCTGCACGAAGTCCCGCACGACGCTGACATGGGAATGGTCGAGCAGTCCGAACTCGTCGGCGAGCCGCATGGCGAGCACCACCCGGACCATGCTCAGCGGATGGACCGGGCCGAAGTCGTAGGCGCGGAGTTCGTCGTTCCAGATCACGCTGACCGACTCGCTCACAGGGCCACGGTATCCCGCGAACCGGACCTGTGGTGCGTCACCGGCGGATCGGGCGATGTTGCTGGCCGCGCAGCGACGCCGGCGCATCCTCTGCCGACGGGATAACAGCATGCCGACCTGCTGGCGCCCGGCTGCATCAGGCTTCTCCCAAGTCGGTACTCCCCTACTTCACCGACTCCAGCAGCACCGTGGCCAGGTCGACAACCGCTACGCCCTCGGCCTTGCCCTGCGCCTGCCGGGCGGTCAGGCCGTCGTTGAGCATCACGGAGCAGAACGGGCAGGCCACCGCGACCTTGCTCGCGCCGGTACCGATGGCTTCATCCGTCCGGTTGACGTTGACCCGCTCGCCGAGCGTCTCCTCCATCCACATCCGGGCCCCGCCGGCGCCGCAGCAGAACGACTTCTCGCCGGAGCGCTCCATCTCCACCAGATTCACCCCGGGCAGCGACTTCAGCAGTTCGCGCGGCGGCGTGTAGACCTTGTTGTGGCGGCCGAGGTAGCAGGGGTCGTGGTACGTCACGGTCTCGTCGACCGGCTTCACCGGCGTCAGCCGCTTCTCCCGCAGCAGCGTGGCCAGCAGCTGGCTGTGGTGCACGACCTCGTAGTCCCCGCCCAGCTGCGGGTACTCCCGGCCGATGGTGTTCATGCAGTGCGGACAGGTCACCACGATCTTCTTCGCGCCGATCTCGTTGAGCATCTCGACGTTCTGCTGGGCCTGCATCTGGAACAGGAACTCGTTGCCGGCGCGCCGGGCGGGATCGCCGTTGCAGGTCTCGCCGTCGCCGAGGACGACGTACTTCACGCCGGCCACGTTCAGCAGCTCCGCGACCGCCTTCGTCGTCGCCTTGGCCCGGTCCTCGTACGCCCCCGCGCAGCCGACCCAGAACAGGTACTCGACGTCGTCGGCGATGGTCTCCTCGCCGTTCATCCCGAACACCGGGACCTCGAAGTCCACCTCCTCGATCCACGAGGTGCGCAGGCTGGCGTTCATGCCCCACGGGTTGCCCTTGTTCTCGATGTTCTTGAACAGGCCGCTCAGCTCCGCCGGGAACTCCGAGGCGATCATCACCTGATGCCGGCGCATGTCGAGGAAGTGGTCCACGTGCTCGATGTCCACCGGGCACTGGTTGACGCAGGCGCCGCAGGTGGTGCACGACCACAGCGCGTCCTCGTCGATCACCGCGTACTCGTGGCTGCGGTGGCCGGCGGCGTCGTAGCCGTCGGTCTCGCGGTGCGGGTCGCCCTCGCGGGAGCCCACCAGCGGCCGGGCGACCTCGGCCTTGACCGCGTCGGACATCCTCGCCAGCACCTCGTCGTCGGTCTCGCCGAGCTCGAGGTTCTTGCCGTGCTTGGCCTGCACCGCCAGCACGTAGGGCGCCTTGTTGAAGGAGTGGTCGCGCAGGTTCATGATCATCAACTTCGGCGACAACGGCTTGCCGGTGTTCCACGCCGGGCACTGGCTCTGGCAGCGGCCGCACTCGGTGCAGGTGGCGAAGTCGAGCAGGCCCTTCCAGGTGAAGTCCTCGATCTGCCCCCGCCCGAAGATCGCGTCCTCCGCCGGGTCCTCGAAGTCGATCGGATCCGCCCCGGAGTACATCGGCAGCAGCGGGCCGAGGCCGTCCGGGCGGCGCGACGCGCCCACGTTGATCGGGGCCAGGCCGATGTGCAGGTGCTTGGAGTGCAGCACGATGAGCAGGAAGCTGAGGATGACCAGGACGTGCCCCAGCACGAACACCGTTTCGATCCAGTGGTTGGCGGTCACGCCCAGGGGTTCCAGGACGTTGCCGACCGCCTGCGAGGCGAACGCTCCGCCCATGCCGGCATCGGCCGCGGTCTCCCCCCCTGCCAGCGCTGCGCCGACCTTCGCGCCGCGGTATGCCAGCAGGGTGAAGACGACCAGGAAGATCATCCCGAGCACGACCCACGCGCCGGAGGTGTGCGACCCGAAGAACCGCGAGTAGCGGCCGCGCTTGGCGGGATCCTCCTGCAGGCGGATGATCGCGAAGATCACGATGCCGACCAGCACCAGCACCGCGAACAGGTCCTCGGCGAACCGGACGATCGGCCAGGTCCCGATGACGGGGAACGCGAAGCCCTCGATGAACAGCTCCCCGAAGGCTTCGGCGACGGTGAGGCCCAGGACCAGGAATCCGAAGAAGACGAACACGTGGGCGATGCCGGGAATCGTCCA
>CAZECO010000112.1:0-10981 GCA_964510455.1 uncultured Actinomycetes bacterium | reverse complement strand
TGCGCGAGGCCCGCCCGAGGGCGCGCGGCAGGGTATCATGGGTAGGAACGAGGAGACACTCCTGGTGCGCGGCCCGGTTGTTGGGCGTTCGGTGGTCAACGAATCTGTTTCGGCTCGCAAGCGACTGGCCGACCATCGGGACAGTTGGACCAAGTGCGGATGAGCAGCTCCCCAGGAGACCACCTCGGCGCACCTGGGCATGAGCACCCGCTCAGCAGCGGGTACTCCACTACTGGACATCGGGGGAGGCGACCACAATGACGGTGTTTCTCATCCTCGGCATTGTCGGGGTGGCGGTGGTGCTGCTGTCGCTCGTGTTCGGCGACATCCTGGATGGCCTGTTCGGCGATCTCGGCGACTTGTTCTCCGCCGAGGTGATCGGAACGTTCCTCGGGGCGCTCGGCTTCGTCGGTGCAATCGCGCTGTCGCTGACCGGTTCGGCCACGATCGCGCTGGTGATCGGTGCGGTGGCCGGGGTCGGACTGGCGCTGCTCGCCTGGTTCGGGTCGCGGCGGCTGCGCCAGGGCGACCACACCGGCACGGTGCGCACCAGCGACCTGCTCGAACGCACCGGGACGGTCCTGGCCGACATCCCGGCCGACGGCTACGGCCTCATCTCGCTGAGCATCGGCGGTCACCTGACCCGGGTGAACGCCAAGTCCGACACCCCTCTTCCACGCGGAACCACGGTGGTCGTCGTCGGGGTCCTGTCCCCGACCGCGGTCTCCGTCGTCCCGCTCTTCGTCCCCTGACCCGCCACACCTGGAGCAACCATGCCTGAGTTCCCACTGCTGGCCGCCGCGATCGCCGGCCTCATCCTGCTGGTCATCGTCAGCGGCCTGCTGATCCTCACCCGATACAAGGTGGCCGGCCCCAACGAGGCGTTCATCATCACCGGTCGCAAGGGGCGCGAGGTGCGCAACCCCGAGACCGGCCAGATCTCCACCGACCTGTCCGGCCAGAAGGTCGTGATGGGCGGCGGAGTGTTCGTGGTGCCGTTCGTGCAGCGCCGGGCGACCCTGGACCTGTCCTCCCGGCGAATCTCCGTCCAGATCCGGGGGGCGGTCTCCGGCCAGGGCATCAAGCTCAACCTTGACGCGATCGCCATCGTCAAGGTCGGCGGCAACGAGGACTCGATCCGAGCAGCGGCACAGCGCTTCCTCTCCCAGCAGGCGGACATCGAGACCTTCACGCAGGAGGTGCTGGCCGGCGCCCTGCGCTCCATCGTCGGATCGCTGTCGGTCGAGCAGATCATCCGCGACCGGGCAGCCTTCGCCCAGCGCGTCGCCGACGAGTCCGAATCGTCCCTGACCGGTCAGGGCCTGGTGCTGGACACCTTCCAGATCCAGGACATCACCGATGACGGGTCGTACCTGGCGGATCTGGGTCGTCCGGAGGCTGCCAAGATCGGCCAGTACGCCGCGATCGCCGAGGCCAACGCCCGGCAGGCCGCCGAGCAGGCCCGGATCGCCGCCGAGCAGGAGATCGCGGTGACCCAGCGGATGCTCGCCATCAAGCAGGCGGAGATCAAGGCCGAGACCGACGCGGCATCCGCCCAGGCCGCGGCCGCGGGGCCGTTGGCCCAGGCCGACCGGGACCAGGCGATCCTGGCCGAGCAGGAGAAGGTCGCCGTTCACCAGGCCGCGCTGAAGGAGCGTCAGCTCGACACCGAGGTCCGCAAGCCGGCCGACGCCGAGCGCTACCGCGTCGAGACCGAGGCGCAGGGCCGGCGCAACTCCGCGATCCTGGAGGCCGAGGCGCGCAAGGCGGCATCGATCGCGGCAGCCGAGGCGGAGGCGGAGAAGGCCCGCCTGACCGGCGTGGGCGAGAAGCAGCGCCGCTCCGCCCTGGCCGAGGCGGGAGCGATCGAGGGCGCCAAGCGGGGCGAGGCGGAGAAGGCCCGCCGCGTGGCCGAGGCCGACGCGGTCCGGGCCGAGGGCGAAGCCAGCGCGGCCGCCACCCTGGCCATCGGGCACGCCGAGGCACAGGCGATGGAGCAGCGCGCCGAGGCGTTCGCCCAGTACAACGAGGCCGCGGTGCTGCAGATGCTCATCGAGGTGCTGCCCAAGGTCGCCGCCGAGCTGGCCCGGCCGATGGCCAGCATCGACAAGCTCACCGTGGTGTCGACCGACGGCGCCGGCGAGCTGCCCAAACAGGTCACCAACAACCTGGTCCAGACCATGGAGATGCTGAAGGGCACCACCGGGATCGACCTGGAGGCGCTGGTGGCGAAATACGCCGGGGACGGTGGCCAGACGGTCCCCGCCAAGCCGAACGGCCAGGCGCTGGGCGCGGCCGAGTAGCCACGACGCTGGTCGCAGGGGGACGGTCCCCTGCGACCAGCGCCTTGCTCACCATCAGGGGCGCGCCAGGATCCGGTCCCGTCGTCCGCGCCGTCCGCAGTGGCGGGGATACGCGCGGGTTGGGCCACATCTGGCCGATGCTGCCCGGAATCGTGGGGGAGCTCACGGCCTGGAACAGGCCGCATCCGGCGGGCGGCGCGGCGAGCTGCTGCTCGTGACCGCGCCGCCCGGCGCCGAGCTACCGGGGTGACCGCGCGTGGATGATGCCGATGACCGCGAGCACGGCCAGCTGAACGATCTGGACGCCGTCCAGGACGCGGTCCGGCATCGGGGCCATCGCCGCAAGGGTCGTCACGATGATCGCGATGGGCAGCCACCGGCTGATCGTGCCGGCCCGGAGCAGGGCGACAGCCGCCACGAGCAGCCCGAGCGTGAACGTCAGGTAGCCGGCAGTCTGCACGACCATCGCGTGCGCGGGGTTGTCGACGACCTCGGTGAGCAGCGCGGCACCCTCCGGAGCCGCGAGCGCCGCGGTGTCGGTGGCATACCAGGCCAAGGTGCCGAACGCGAAGATGCCCATGGCGAAGAGCACTCCGCCGATTGCGGTCATGGCCCCTCCGACATCGGCCCACCGGGCGCCCCGCGTCCGGGCCAGCGAGCACGCCACCAGGGCCAGCCCGAAGCCGACTGCGGCCATGGCCACGCCGTCCACGAGCGCGCCCGTCCAGATCTCGTCGCGCAACGGCTGCACGTGTTCGTAGCCGAACTGGTTGCGTTCGCCCCAGGGCTTGACGATCAGTACGCCGATCACGCCCAAGGACCCGAGCACGAGCGGTGCGCTCGCCAGGACCCGTCGCGCGGGCGTGAGCCCGACCTGCTGGGACAGCGGGCGGAGAGTTGAGACAGCTGCTGTTGTGGTCATGGCGTCCTCCTGCGTGCCTGCCGGTGACTTGTGCCTCGACGGTATGGACGCCTGATCGGGAGCACATCGTGGCCAGTGCCGGTATTGATCCCCGTGCTGGCACGGAGGCCGAGACCCCTCGGCGGCTCCTACAGTTGACGTATGGCGTGGCCGCGTCGACTCGCGACGGCCGCCGCGGTGCTCACCGGGGCGCTGATGGTCGTGGCCGCCTTGCTGGTCGCAGCGAGCCCGACCGTGGCGGGGCTGGTGAACTTCGGCGTCGGGGTTGTCGTCACACCGCTGTGCGCTGGGCTCGGCGTGCTCATCGTGCGACGCACCGGCAACCGGGTGGGCGTGCTGCTGGCCCTCGTTGGCCTGACCATCGCGTTGACGGTGACCCGTGAGATCGCCTGGTGGTCCCTGGCCGACCGGACCGACGTCGTGGCCGACCTGTCCTGGCTTGTCGCGCTGTTGTCCGAGGTGGCCGGTTGGGTGCTGGTCAGCGTCGCGCTCCTGCTTCTTCACTTCCCCGACGGCCGCGTGCCCTCGCCCCGCTGGCGATGGGTGCCTGCGGCACTGGTGGTCTGCGGAGTCATCGCCCAGGCCTATGGCGCGGTGGACGCGTCCGTGCCGTTCCGTCCTCCGCTGCAGGACCTGCCCCGGCCGTGGGGACCGCCGCCCACCTGGGCGGCAGTCGTGGCGGGCGTCGCGTTCGTGGGCATGCTCCTGCTGATCATCGCGTGCGCGGTGTCGCTGGTCCTGCGCCACCGGCGCGCGTCGCCGCTGCAGCGCCGCCAGATCAGGTGGCTGGCCATCGGCGGGCTGGCCGTGGCGGCGTATCCGCTGCTGTGCCTTGTGGAGATCCTGGTATGGGGGCAACCGCTGTGGTTCAGCGCCGCGGTCGGCCTGACCGGGCTGCTGGCCGTCCTGGTGAGCACGGCTATCGCCCTGCTGCGTCCCGACCTCTACGACGTGGACCGGGCGCTGTCCGGAACGGTCACGTGGGGGCTGGTCAGCGCCGGGCTGCTCGTCGTCTACGCGGGTGTCCTCGTCACGACGGGCGTGGTGCTGGGCCGCGAGTCGAGCCTGGCGGCGGCCGCGGCCACGGCGGTCTGCGCGCTGACCCTGGCGCCGCTGCGCCGGCAGCTGCAGCACCGGGTGGACCGACGCCTCTACCCGCTGCGCCGCGCGGCGTACGAGTCGATCGACACCCTGCACCGACAGGTCAGCGCCGGACAGGCGGACCCCGAGCAGCTGGAGGACGTGCTGCGAACAGCCTTGCGGGACCCGCAGCTGCGCGTCGGCTACCGGGCTCCCGCGGGGTCGGCGTTCGTCGCCGGCGACGGTTCACCGGTGGACCCGGCAGGAGGGGTGCCGGTGCTGCTCGGCGGCATCCCGGTGGGAGTGCTGGCGGGCGGCTCCGACGAGCTGTCCCCCGAGCTGCTGCGCCAGGTCGCCGAGCGCGCCGCGGCCACCGTCGAGATGGTCCGGCTGCGGATGGAGCTGGCCAGCGCGCTGCGCGAAGCGGAGTCGAGCCGGGCTCGGCTGGTGCAGATCGGCTACGAGGAGCGCCGGCGCCTCGAGCGCGACCTGCACGACGGCGCGCAGCAGCGGCTGGTGTCGCTGGGCATGGCGATCCGGCTGGCCCAGCGGCACTTGGAGGACGGCACGGTCGACGTGCACGGACTGCTCGACGAGTGCGTCGCCGAGCTCGGCACGGTGGTCGCCGAGCTGCGCCAGCTCGCTCACGGGATCCGGCCCAGCAGCCTGGACGACGGCCTGCCGGCCGCGGTGGCCCGGCTCGTGCGGGGCCTGCCCGTCTCGGTCACCCTCGAGGTGGATGAGTCCGCGATGCCCGACGACATCGCCACCACCGCGTACTTCGTCATCAGCGAGGCGCTGGCCAACGCGGTCAAACACGCCGAGGCCAGCCTGATCCGCCTGCACGTGAGCCGCCCCGACGGCCACGTGGTGGTCCGGGTCAGCGACGACGGCAGGGGTGGGGCGTCGTTGTCCGCCGAGTCGGGCCTGGCCGATCGCGTGGCGGCGCTGGGCGGGCGGCTGCGGGTCGCCAGCCCGGTCGGGGAGGGCACGGTGGTGGAGGCGGAGCTGCCATGCGCATCGTGATCGGTGAGGACTCGGCGCTGTTCCGGGAGGGGCTGGCCCGCCTGCTTCAGGACGCCGGGCACGACGTGGTGGCCAAGGCGGGTGACGCGGTGGCCCTGGTACAGGCGGTCGACCGGACCGATCCGGACCTGGTCATCATCGACGTGCGGATGCCCCCGGACCTCACCGACGACGGGGCCCGCGCCGCCCGGGCGCTGCGCCGTGAGCGACCCGGGCTCGGGATCGTGCTGCTGTCCCAGCACGTGGAGACCCGGCACTCCGTCGAACTGGTCGCATCAGGACACGTCGGCTACCTGCTCAAGGACCGGGTCTTCGACGTGGACGACTTCCTCGATGCGCTGCGCCGTGTGGCGGCAGGCGGGTCGGCGCTGGATCCCGAGGTCGTCGCGACCCTGCTCGGCCGCAACCGGCGCGATGATCCGCTGGCCATGCTCACCGCGCGAGAGCGGGAGGTGCTCGCGCTGATGGCCGAGGGCCGGACCAATGCCGGCATCGCGCGGCGCCTGTGGCTGACCGACCGCACGGTGGAGACGCACGTGGCGAGCATCATGGCCAAGCTCGGGCTGCGGGAGTCGACCGAGAACCGCCGTGTGCTGGCCGTCCTCACCTGGCTGGGGCTGCGCCCCACCGGCCCCGGGGACGGCGGTCTGTGAGGACGAGGTCCTCGTCCGCACCCTGCGGGAGGGCTGGTCCTTCCGAGCCGGCCCGGGCCTGATGCAGCAGAGGCCGCGGGGCACGCGGGGACGTCGATCGCCGGCCGGGCCTGTCCCACCAACCCGTCCCAACGTCCCCGCGGCCCCCCGCCCCTCGCCGGCACGGGTCAGGCGCCGGGCGCGCGCTCCCACAGCCAGTCGAGCTTTCCCGGCACCCGCGTGCCCGCCCGCGTCCCGCCCGATCGGTGCGGCAGGCCCTGGTCGATCCAAGCGCGCACGCCTCCGATCATGTCGCCGCTGCGGCTCAGGCCCAGGTCGACCAGGGAGGCAGCCGCGAGGCTGGAGGTGTAGCCCTCGGAGCAGACGATGATGAACTCCGACAGGCGGCTGCGGGCACCGGGGATCCGGTGCGGGCTCGTCGGATCCAACCGCCACTCGAGCACGTTGCGCTCGATGATCAGCGAGCCCGGGATCTCACCCTCATCCACCCGCTGGTGGTACGGCCGGATATCGACCAGCCGCGCCCCGTCGCGGTGCCGCGCCAGCGCCTCCTGCGGCGTCCACCGGGCGATGCGCTGGCGGGAGCGTTCCAGCAGCAGTTCGATCGCCGGTGCCTGGGCCCCTGGGGCGCGACGCGGCGCGGGCAGGTACACGGCGCTCATCGGACCCACTCCGAATCCGGGTTGTCGGTCTCCACGATCCGCTCCGGCTCCAAACCCGCGCCACCGACGCGGTAGTACTTCATGGTCGACAGCCGCGGGGAGTAGGCGTGGATGCTGACGGCCGGCTCGGGGCTCAGGTTGACGACATCGTGGACGGCCCCGACGGGAACCTCTCGGGGCTGCCCGGCGCGCAGTTCAGCCCCCGACCGGGTGCCGTCGGCAGCCCAGCGGTACTCGGTGAGGGTGCCGCGGACCACCCGGAAGGCTGCGGCTGCGTCGCCGTGGTCGTGCGGCTGGGTCTGCTGTCCGTTCAGCCAGGTCAGCAGCCAGATGTCGACGCTGTCATGGAAGACCGCGGGCGTCGGCAGCCGCACCCAGTAGCGCTCCTCGGGGCGGAACTCGATCAGGTCGGACCACAGGGAGGGGTCACGGGCGATGGTGAAGACGATGGCGGACAGCCCGGTCGGGCTGAGCGTCCGCGGTGTTGCGGCGATGTGCATTCGGGGCTCCTAGGTCGATGTGCTGGGGGTGGGTCGGTCGCGGCCGGCGACAGCACATGGACATAGGCATGACCGGACGGGAACGTTGTACACGTTTCCGATCGGTCATGTAGGGATGGTAGCAGCACGAGAGGGTACGTCAACCCGGGTTTCCTGACGGGCCCGATCGCACACGAAACCGGCCAGCGCCACCCCGCCGAGGCAGTGCGCCGAATGCGGCGCTTGCGGTGGCGGAGGTGGCGCTGGCCGGCGGCACTCCGGCTGGGTCGGCCCTACAGGGACTTCTTCGCCAAATACCAGTCGGTGAGGTCGAGGGTCTCATCCTGCAGCCGCTTGGCGAGATCGGCGGTCGTCCGGGGCGCCCCGACGACGACCTCGTCGCCCGGGGTCCAGTTCGCCGGGCAGGACACGCCTTCGCGATCGACGGTCTGCAGCGCGTCGACCAGGCGCAGGATCTCATCGATGTTGCGGCCGGCGTTCAACGGGTAGTACACCATCGCGCGGATGATGCCCTTGTCATCGATGACGAACACGGCGCGCACGGCGTTGGTGCCGTTGCTCGCCGGGTGGATCATCCCGTAGGAGTTCGCGACCTTCATCTCCAGGTCGGCGATGATCGGGAACTTGACCTCGACGCCGCTGTTGGCCTTGATCGACTGGACCCAGCCGATGTGGCTGAAGATGGAGTCGACGGAGTTGCCGATCAACTGCACGTTGCGCTTGACGAACTCGTCGTAGCGCTGCGAGAAGCCGATGAACTCGGTGGTGCACACCGGGGTGAAGTCGGCCGGGTGCGAGAACAGCACGACCCACTGGCCGAGGAAGTCCTCGAGCTTGATGATGCCGTGGGTCGATTCTGCCTCGAAGGCAGGCGCCGGGTCGCCGATCAGCGGCAGGCGGGTAGTGGCAATGGTCTGTTCAGTCATTTCGGTGGTCCTCCAGGGGTGACGGCAGAAGGCGAGAGAGCGCCGTGGCGCTTATGGTAAAGGGCAAGGTTGCCGAACGGAAAACGGCGCCCCCTGTGACGCTTTTCACTCGCGTCAAGCACCGGGCAGTACCGTTGCGGCCCGACCTCCAGGGTGTGCACTTCTCTGCCCCAGGGCCCGAAATCCCAGTGTTGGAGCGGCGTTTCGCCCGTGCTACATTCCCTACTTACTGAGTAAACAAACTTATGAAAGGATCGACCATGAAGCCCCGACGACCCCGGAAGCGGCTCGCCGCCGCCATCACAGCCAGCCTGCTGTCGTTGGGACTCGCCGCCTGCAGTTCGGGCGAGGCATCGACGTCCACCGATATCGAAGAACCTGCGGAAATCACCTCGCTGCGCCTCGGCTTCTTCCCGAACGTCACGCACGCTCCGGCTCTGGTCGGAATGCAGGAAGGGCTGTTCAAGAAGGAGTTGAAGGAAGTGGGTGTGACGGTCACCCCGACAGCCTTCAACGCCGGCCCGGAAGCGGTGACCGCACTGTTCGCGGGATCCCTCGATATCTCCTACATCGGGCCCAACCCGACGATCAACGCCTACGCAGAATCCGGCGGGGACGCCGTGCGGGTGATCAGCGGTGCCGCATCCGGCGGCGCGGCCCTGGTGGTCCGTCCGGAGATCAACGGGCCGGAGGACCTCAAGGGCAAGTCGTTCGCCACCCCGCAGCTGGGCAACACCCAGGACGTGGCGTTCCGGTACTGGCTCGACGAGTTGGGCCTATCCACGACGACTGAGGGCGGCGGCGACGTGTCGATCAAGCCCCAGTCCAACGGCGAGGGCCTGACCGCTTATGCGTCTGGTGCGATCGATGGCGCCTGGGTTCCCGAACCCTGGGTCTCGGAGTACGTGAAGAAGGGCGCCAAGGTCCTGCTGGACGAGGCGACGCTGTGGCCGGACGGGCAGTTCGTCACGACGAACATCATCGTGCGCACCGCGTTCCTGGAGCAGCACCCCGACGTCGTGGCCGCGTTCCTGCGGGGCCACGTGGCGGCGCTGCAGCAGATCGAGGCCGATCCGGCGGCGGCCAAGGCCGCGGTAACCGGCGCCCTGCAGGCACTCACCGGGTCCTCGTTGGCCTCCGATGTGCTCGACTCCGCATGGGCCAAGGTGGAGTTCACCGCCGACCCGCTCCCGGCGACGCTGAAGGAGTCGGCCGACCATGCCATCGCGGTGGGCCTGCTGGACGGCAAGAAGATCGAGGCTGCCGGCAACTTCGAGCAGCTGTACAGCCTCGGCCCGATCAATACCGTGCTCGCCGGTGCAGGGCTCCCGGAGCTCGCCGCGCCATGAACGACTCGCTGACCAGTCCCAGGGGCGCGGTCCTGGCCGATCGCCTGGAACCTCACGCCGTCACGCTGACGGGGGTCACGAAGGTGTTCGGAGAGGGCGACGGCGCGACCGTCGCCCTCTCCGGGGTGGACCTGGCGGTGGAGAAGGGCGAGTTCGTCACCGTGGTGGGCGCCTCCGGATGCGGGAAGTCCACGGTGCTCAACCTGATCGCCGGCCTCGACAAACCGACCGCCGGAACCATCGCCACCAGCGGGCCGGTGTCGTTCATGTTCCAGGACGCGACCCTGCTGCCCTGGCTCACCGCCCGGCAGAACGTCGAACTGGCGCTGCGCCTGCGCGGGGTGCCGCGCAATGAGCGGCGCACTCTGGCCGAGCAGCTGCTCGAGGTGGTGCGCCTGCAATCCTGGGGGGACAAGCGGCCCCACGAGTTGTCCGGCGGGATGCGGCAACGGGTGGCGCTGGCCCGGTGCCTGGCGCAGGACACCGGGATCGTGTTGATGGACGAGCCCCTCGGGGCACTGGATGCCATGACCCGCGATCACCTGCACGACGAGATCGAGCGGGTGGCCCTCGAGAACCGCCTGGCGGTGCTGTTCGTCACCCACAACATGCGCGAGGCGATCCGGCTCGGCGACCGCGTCGTCCTGATGGGGTCGCACCCCGGCCGGGTCGTCTACTCCAGCGCCATCGACCTGCCGCGGCCGCGGCACCTGGATTCGCCGGAGGTGGCGATGCGCGCGGGAGACCTGACCCGGCGCCTGCGCGAAGCGGGAGGGATCCGCCATGGCAGTTGATGTGCTCGAAGCACGCACGGTGCTGTCGCCGCCGCAGGCGCCTGCCCGATCGCGGCACCTGTACCGTCTGTGGGGCTGGCTGTGGCCCAAGGCGCTGGCCATCGGCCTCGTCGTAGGGTTCTGGCAGCTGGTCGTGTGGTCGCAGTGGCGCCCCGAGTACGTTCTGCCGTCGCCCGCGACGACATTCGCGGCGCTGGTGGACATGGTCGGCACCGAACGGTTCTGGTCCGCTGTGGCAACGACGATGCGGCGCGCGATGACCGGCTTCGCGTTGGCGCTGTTCATCGGCACGACGGTCGGTGTCCTCGTCTCGCGCGTGAAGGCGCTGCGGATGGCGGTCGGAGCGCTGATCACCGGGCTGCAGACCATGCCCTCGATCGCCTGGTTCCCGCTGGCCATCCTGCTGTTCGGCCTCAACGAGAGCGCGATCATGTTCGTCGTGGTGCTGGGTGCCGCGCCGAGCATCGCCAACGGCGTCATCAATGGCATCGACCACGTGCCCCCGCAGTTCCTGCGGCTCGGCAAGGTGCTCGGTGCGCGCAGCGTCAACAAGTACCGGTTCATCGTGCTGCCCGCGATCCTGCCGACCTACCTCGGAGGCCTCACCCAGGGCTGGGCGTTCGCCTGGCGAAGCCTGATGGCGGGCGAATTGCTGGTCATCATCGCTGAGCGGCCAAGCCTGGGCGGAACGTTGGAGTTCGCGCGTCAGTTCTCCAAAGCCCCGGAACTGCTCGCGACGATGATGGTCATCCTGATCATCGGCATG
>CAZECO010000111.1:0-11010 GCA_964510455.1 uncultured Actinomycetes bacterium | reverse complement strand
GGGGTCGCCAGGTACCGGGACTTCGGCGAGTCCATGGGGGAACTGTCGGAGGCGGACCTGGACAAGGTCGCGAACGTCGAGCTGGCGCTGCCCAACGGGGCGACGATCATGGGCACCGACCTGCTGGCCTCGCTGGACCAGCAGTTCGTGGCGGGCAACGGCTTCGCCCTGTACATCGAGGCCGACGACGCCGACGAGGCGCGGCGGCTGTTCGCGGCGCTGTCGGAGGGCGGCTCGGTCTCGATGGAGCCCGCTCCCACCGAGTGGGCGGAGTGGTTCGCCGGGTGCCAGGACCGGTTCGGGGTTGAGTGGATGATCACCTGGACCGGCTCGGTCGTGTTCGGGGGGTGACGGCGGGCGGCAAACTTGTCCGCGCCGAAGGGCGCCCGGCTGCGATCCTGCCGCACGCCTGCCGAGCGCATGTCGGGCCGGCGCCGTGCGGAAGGCTCCGGCACTCCATGTGCGCTGGCTGATCCTGGTCGATCCAGCGGGCATAGGCTGAAACGTGTTAGGCCGGATTCCACGGAGGGGGTCGATATGAAGGCTGCAGTTGGCGACCGGATCGTCGTGCGTGCCACCCACCTCGACCAGACGGACCGCGACGGCGAGATCATCGAGGTGCACTCCTCCGACGGGTCCCCGCCCTACCTCGTGCGCTGGTCCGCCGACGGTCATGAGAGCCTCTTCTTCCCCGGTCGGGACTGCACGGTTCATCCAGGTGTGGCCTGACGCCGCAGGCGCCGGCCGACCAAGAACAGGGCCGGCCTTGGCCCCACGGCCGCCCGCGTGATCCGTGCGCCGGCCGTCCGCCAGCGCGCGTGATGCCGGCGAACGCGTCGAAATGTCAGGTATGCGCCCCGGGTTGAGCGTGGTCCTCCAGTGGAGCCCGAGATTCCGACGCGTTCGACACCGCCCACCGCCCAGTGCGGGGGCGGAGGGGCGTCGGAGAGATCGCATCCCCTGCCGTCAGGGTCGCCGCACCGCTCTGCGCGGGCCTCCTCCGATCGACGGCGCCGTCGGCGTCCCCGTCGCGTGCCATGCCTGGTGCCGCGACCAGCCCGATGAGGTCAGCGGCGGTCCGACGGCGACGGGCCGAACGCGGTGAGGAACTTGTCCCGGAAGGCATCCATCGGCCACACCGGCGCGTCGGCACCCGGCCGCAGCCCGTCCTGCCAGGCCCAGTCCCCTGCCCGGTCCAGCACGGCAGGGTCGGCGGCGATGATGCTCACCGGCACATCGTGGCTCGCGCCCTCGCCGGCCACGATGCCGGCCGGCTGGTGGTCGCCCAGGATCACCAGCACCAGATCGGGGTCGTCGACGTGCTGCACGAACGAGGTCAGGGCATCCAGGCAGTAGGCGATGGATTGTGCGTAGGCGGCCCTCACCAGACCAGCAGAGCGCCATACGTCCTCCGGCGCATCCCCCTGCGCGGGCATCGGATCGAAGATCGAGCCGTCCCCCACCAGGCTCCAGTCGACCATCCTGGGCAGCGGCGCCCACGGCGTATGGCTGGAGACCAGGTCGATCTCGGCCATGACCGGCGCCCGGTCCGGCCGGTCGAGTTCGAGGCGCTGGAACGCGGCCAGGGTGTACTGATCCGGAATCGGGGCGTAGCTGAACTGCGGCCCCGCGTACCCGGTGTTCCAAGCGTCGTAGACCTGGTCGTAGCCGTAGTACGTCCTGCCGACCGGCCAGTCCTCCAAGGTGGCCGGCGTATCGGCGACGGTGCGCCAACCAGCTCGTGAGAACGCTGCGGCGAGTGTGAGGCGGTCGAGGGTGACGAGCTGGTCGTACCGCGACTGGTTGTCCACCCACACCCCGGACTGCAGGGTGGCGTGCGCCAGCCAGCTCAGGCCCCCGTAGGTCGACGAGGTGAGGAAGCCGCTGCGCGCCGCGAACCCGGCCTGCTGCAGACGCTGCTCCCCCGAGTCCAGGGCCGTGTTGACCACGTCGTGGTCCAGCGCCGTGCGCCCGTAGCTCTCGATGAAGACGATCAGCACGTCCTTGCCCCGCAGGCCGGTCAGCAGATCCTCCGCCGGGGTGTCGCGGAACGGGTCCTGATCGAGGGTCGCCACGAACTCCCGTTGGTTGCGCAGGTCGTCGCGGATCTGTGTCGCGTGGGTGTAGGCCAGCTGCGCGGAAGCGGTGGACGCGATGGGACCGGCACCGGCGCCGGACAGCCCCGCTGCCACGGCGACCGCGCTGAGCGCCGCGAGCACCCGGATCGACGTGCGCCGATGGCTGTCCACGAGTCCGGTCAGGCGCAGCGCCGCCATCGGCAGCACGGTCAGCAGTGCGACGACCAGCAGCACCACCCCGATGAGGACGGCCACCGCCCCCGCGCGGCCGAGCGAGTCGCGCAGCAGCCCGAACGCGGAGTCCGCATGCGCGGTGTCGTACACCGGATGGAAGGAAGTGTCGAAGGCGACCTCGAATCCCATGTCGAGCAGCCGCAGGATGGTCAGCACGCCGAGCCCGATTCCGCAGAGCAGCGCGAGGATCCGTGCGCCGGGTCGCGGCAGCATCAGCAGGATGGCGACCAGGATCAGGCCCTCGACCGGGATCCGCAGGAAGGCGCGCGGCGCCAGGTCGTAGACGCTGTGCGGTACCACCAGCGCCACCCACAGCAACAGGCACGCCAGCGCCGCGGTCGCAGCGCGCACAGGGAATCGACGGCCCCCGTGCTGGCACCACAGCACCCAGACGCTGCGGCCGAACGACTCGGCCAGCAGGACCAGCGCGATCAGGAGGGCCGGGAGGGTGAGGGCGTCAGGCAGGATGCCGGATGCCGCGACGATCAGCACGACCGCCACGATCACGGCGACCACCCGGGCCCACCGCCTGGGAGGCGGGTCCCCGTGCAGCCACGGGAACACCCGGCCGGCGGCGATGTACACATAGCGCGCCAGACCCAGGATGAGCACCCACCATCCCCACTCCCCCGCGACGTGCATGCTGAGGACCAGGATCAGGAACGCATCGACCTCGAAGTCGAACCGGGCCCCGAACGGCGATGCAGTCCCTGTCCGGCGGGCGACCCGTCCGTCGACGCCGTCGAGCACCAATGCGACAGCTGCGAGCGCCACCAGAAGGGGTGCCGCCCGGCCGCCGAACGCGTCGGCCGCAAGTGCCGCGACCCCGCAGACGATGACGGCACGGGCAAGCGTCACCCGGTCCGCCGGCCCCAGCCCGTCGCGGCCATGGCGCGCCATGGCGCGGGCGAGCAGGACTGCGAGGCCGGTTCCGCAGGCCAGGCCGGCGAGCCACCCGCGGGCACCAAGCCCGATCGTCGCAGCCAGGACGGACAGGAGCGCCAGCACGCCGCAGAACCCGGCCGCAGGGCCGTTCGTCACCTGGTGCACACCGCTGCGAACCCGCCGCACAATGCCTGGCGTATCACGTCTGGACGCATGCCATACGGTGAAGGCGCCGTTTGGCATGCGTCCGAGGGAGGTGCGGCGTGCCGGTCGAAGCGCGGGCGTTCTGGATCCGCGAACCAGGCCGTGGCGACATCCGCACCATCGCGCTGCCGGAGCCCGGTCCCGGCGAGGTGCTGGTCCGCACCCTGCGGTCGGGAGTCAGCCGCGGCACCGAGTCCCTGGTGTTCCGCGGCGGAGTCCCGCCGACCCAGTACGAGGCGATGCGCGCCCCGTTCCAGGAGGGCGGCTTCCCGGGCCCGGTGAAGTACGGCTACCTCAATGTGGGGGTGGTCGAACAGGGGCCCGACATACTGCGCGGCCGCACAGTGTTCAGCCTCTTCCCCCACCAGACGGCGTACGTGGTGCCGGCCGATGCGGTGACCGTCGTGCCGGACGGGGTGCCGCCCGAACGGGCCGTCCTGGCCGGGACGGTGGAGACCGCGGTCAACGCCTTGTGGGACGCGGCGCCGCTGGTCGGCGACCGGATCGCGGTGGTGGGCGCCGGCATGGTCGGCTGCGCCGTGGCCCGGCTGGCGGGAGGCATCCCGGGCGCGCGGGTGACACTCGTGGACGTGGACCCGGCGCGGGCCGACACCGCGGGCGCCCTCGGCGTGGACTTCGCTCGACCGGAGGATGCGGTGGGCGAGCAGGATGTGGTGATACACGCCAGCGGCACGTCGTCCGGCCTGCAGCGCGCGCTGGGCCTGCTCCCGCCCGACGGCAGCGTGATCGAGCTCAGCTGGTACGGCGACCGACCCGTCGAACTGTCGCTCGGCGGCGCCTTCCACTCCCGCCGGCTGGGCATCAAGGCCAGCCAGGTCGGCGCCGTCGCTGCGGCGCGGCGCGCACGGCGCAGCCCCGCCGACCGGCGCGCCCTCGCACTGGACCTGCTGCGCGATCCGGCGTTCGACGCGCTGCTCACCGGCTCATCGCCGTTCGAGGAGCTGCCCGAGGTGATAGCGCGGCTGGCCGACGGCCGGCTGCCCGCGCTGTGCCACTCCGTGACCTACGACGAGGGGTAGGACGATGTTCAGCGTCACCGTCCGCGACCACATGATGATCGCGCACAGCCTGCGCGGCGAGGTGTTCGGACCCGCGCAGCGCCTGCACGGGGCGACCTACGTCGTGGACGCGACGTTCTCCCGCGCGGAGCTCGACCCCGACGGCATCGTGGTGGACATCGGCCGGGCCGCCGAGGAGCTGCACGACGCCCTGGCGGACCTCGACTACCGCAACCTCGACGAGGTGCCCGAGCTGGCGGGCCGCAACACCACCACGGAGGTCCTGGCCAAGCTGATCGCCGACCGGCTCGCCGACGGCCCGCTGGGTCGCTCGGCCGGCGGGCTGGCGAAGATCGGGGTGACGCTGCGCGAATCCCACATCGCCTGGGCGAGCTACGAACGGCTGCTGTGAGCGAGGTGCACGTCGTGGTCCCCGAGGGGATCGACGATCGGCGCCGCCCCAGCGGCGGGAATGTCTACGACCGCCGGGTCTGCCGCGGGTTGGCGGACCTCGGCTGGTCGGTCCATGAGCAGGCCGTGGCAGACCTCTCGGACGCTGCTGCTGCTCTGGCCCGGGTGCCGGACGGGGGTTCGGTGCTGATCGACGGCCTGGTGGCGTCGGAGGTCCTGGAACCCGAGGCCCGCCGGCTGCGTCTGGTCGTGCTCCTGCACATGCCCCGCGATGATCCGCGCGAGGCTGCGGCGCTGTCGGCGGCGTCCGCGATCGTTGCCACCAGCGGATGGACCCGGCGATGGCTGATCGAGCACAGCGGGCTGACCGCGGGACGCGTGCACGTCGTTCCACCGGGCGTCGACCCCGCTGACCTGACGCTGGGGACGGCGTCGGGCGGGCAGCTGCTGAGCGTCGGGGCGGTCACCCCGGTCAAGGGCCAGGATCTGCTGGTCGACGCCCTGGGCCAGGTGGACGACCTGCTCTGGCGCTGCGGGTTCGTCGGAGCGCTGGATGTCGACTCGCGGTTCGCGGCGGACGTTCGGCTGCGGGTCGCGGACCTGGGCCTCGCCGATCGGGTGCACTTCACCGGCCCGCTGCGCCGCGCCGAGCTGGACGCCGCATACGCGGAGGCGGACGTCCTGGTGCTGTCCTCCCGCGCGGAGAGCTACGGCATGGTCATCACCGAGGCGCTCGCGCGCGGGCTCCCGGTGATCGCCAGCGATGTCGGCGGGGTGCCGGAGGCGCTCGGCCGCGCGGCCGACGGGAGCGTGCCCGGGCTGCTCGTGCCGCCGGACGACGCACCAGCCCTCGGGCAGGCGCTGCGTCGATGGATGGATGACCCGCGGGAGCGGGAACGGCTCCGGGCGGCGGCACGGTCCCGGCGGCAGACGCTGGTCGACTGGCAGCGGACCTCGCGAGCGCTGTCGGCGGTGCTGGTGGAAGTATCCGGGCGATGAAGCGAGCCACCGGCCCGCTTTCGCCGTATGACTGTCGAGGAGGCAACCGATCGGAGGTGCGGACATCAGCCGAGGCATCAGGGACTGGGCGCGCCCGCTGGGCGGCGCCGCGATCCTGGCCGTCCTATTGGTGTGGGTGGGCGCCGGGCCGTTCATCGACGGCCTCAGGCTGACGACCGGGTGGGCGCTGGCCGCCGCCGGTCTGATCACGTCGCTCACCACGCTGTGCTGCGCGTGGCGCTGGAGCCTCGTCGCGGCCGGCCTCGGTGTCGACGTGCCGCTGCGGTCGGCGATGGGCGCCTGCTACCGGTCGGCCTTCCTCAACGCCACGCTCCCCGGCGGGGTGCTGGGCGATGTCCATCGGGGCGTGCGCCATGGGCGGGCCGCCGGTGATACGGGGCGCGGCCTGCGGTCGGTCGCGTGGGAGCGGGGTTCGGGACAGGCGGTCCAGGTGGTGCTGACGGCGGCCGTGCTACTGGCGGCCTTGCCCAGCGGCCCGCTGCGGGTCGCCGTGGCGGGCGCCTTGATCGCGGCGGCCTGTGTCGCGCTGGTCGTGCTGCTCCTGCGAGGCGCGGATGAACGGCGCCTGCCTGCCCGGATCGGGCGCACCATCACCACCGATCTGCGCGAGGCGGTCCTCACGAGGCGGGCCGGGCCGGGCATCGTGCTCGCCTCCACCATGGCTCTGCTCGGCTACGTCGCGGTCTTCGCAGTCGCTATGCGGGCGACCGGGACGGCACTGCCGGCGGGCCGGCTGCTGCCGCTGGCGCTGGTGGTGCTGGTGGCGGCGGCGCTTCCGATGAACATCGCCGGATGGGGGCCGCGCGAGGGGGCGGCGGCGTGGGCGTTCGGCGCGGTCGGGCTGAGCGCCGCCCAGGGCGTCACGGTCGCGGTGGTGTACGGCGTGCTCGCGCTCGTCGCCACGCTGCCGGGGGCCGTCCTGCTGGCGGCCGACTGGCGCCGGGGCGCTGTGCGAGCAGGGGGCGTCGTCCATGCCTGAACGCCCGTACACGCTGCTCAGCTGCGGCATGTCGATCGACGGCTACCTGGACACCGCCACTTCCGAGCGGCTGGTGCTGTCCAACGAGGCCGACCTCGACCGGGTGGACCAGGTGCGGGCGGACAGCGACGCGATCCTGGTGGGCGCGGCCACCGTCCGCAGCGACAACCCCCGGCTGCTGGTCCGCTCCCCCGCGCGGCGCGCCGAGCGTGTCGCCCGCGGCCTGCCGCCGACCCCGATGAAGGTGACCGTCAGCACCCGGTGCCAGCTGGATCCTGGTGCGAACTTCTTCGTCGCCGGCGATGCGGAGAAACTCGTCTACTGCCCCACCGACGCTGTGGCGGAGGCTCGCGGGCGGCTCGGGGCGTTGGCCGCCATCGTCGACGGCGGCCGGCCGGTCGACATGTGCCGGGTCAGCGAGGACCTGTACCGGCGCGGGGTGCGGCGGCTGATGGTCGAGGGCGGCGGGCAGGTGCTGACGCAGTTCCTCGCCGCCGGCCTCGCAGACGAGCTGCACCTGGTCGTCGCGCCCTTCTTCGTGGGCGACTCCCGAGCGCGGCGGCTCGTGGGCGACGGAGTGTTTCCGTGGAATCCGGGCCGGCGCGCCAGACTGGCCGAGGCGCGGGCGATCGGGGATGTGGTGCTGCTGCGGTACGCGCTGTCGGAGCGGTTCGCGGAGGGGGCTTGAGGAGGGCGATTCGGTTGCCTTCCACAGCTGGTCGGTCGGCCGCGCGTCGCGTTTCGCGGACCCTGCGCTACGACCTGCGATGTCTTTGACAGCAGTCCCGAATCCCATCGGGAGCATGAAGACGTCTGGAAGGGGATGCAGAACGTGGAGAAGCGGCTCGACGCACGGTCCAGACGACCGGTCGGCCGAAGTCGTTCTACGCACGCCAGGCTCTCGAAGAGCACCTCGAGCACCTTGAGGATGCGCATTGGGCACGCTTCGCCCGTGGACGTCGACACTGGATTCTGGCGGGGAGTGGGGCCGCAAATGACCCTGGCGCCGGTGTCGTCGCGTCGCCCGCGAGCAGGTTGTCCGGCAGCGGCTGGCCCCTGGGCGTCCGCACGGGCGTTGATCGCAGCGATCCGCCGCAGTGGTGCGGTGAAACGCTGCGATCAATGGTTGCGGCCGCCCGCCTGGAGCCGGTGTGGCCGCCCGACCAGACCCTCCTCGACGCAGAGCCCGCGCCGAGGGCAGAACGGCTCCGGCCTGGCGCGGCCCGCTTGGCTGACCGCCTCCGGCGGGCGTCGCGCACGGCCACCGTCGGCGATCGAAACCTTTGGTACGTTCGAACGTGCGTGAGCCGAGGTGCAGCCAATCCGCCCGCGGCGCGCGCTCAGCGGTGGACACCAGCGGACAGGGACCGGGGGCTCGACCGTGAGCACCTACGACCCACTGGCGCGCAGGCTCTCCACCGGTGACGCGGTCGTCATCGGACTGGGTTCCATGATCGGCGCAGGCGTCTTCGCCGCATTCTCCCCCGCGGCCGCGGCCGCCGGCGCCGGGCTGCTCGCCGGTCTCCTGATCGCCGGCCTGGTCGCCCTGTGCAACGCCACCGCCTCGGCCCAGCTCGCGGCGCAGTACCCCACCTCCGGGGGCACCTACATCTATGGCCGCGAACGGCTCGGACAGTGGTGGGGCTTCCTGGCCGGCTGGGGATTCGTCATCGGGAAGACGGCCAGCTGCGCGGCCATGGCCATCACCTTCGGGTTGTACGCCGCACCGGCCGGCTGGAGCAAACCCGTCGCCATTGCCGCCGTCATCGCCCTCGCCGCCGTCAACTACCGCGGCGTCACCCGTACGGCAGGACTCACCAGGATCATCGTCTCGATCGTGCTGGTCTCGCTCGCCCTCGTCGTCGCCGCCTGCGTGTTCGGGCAGGCCAGCACCCCGGTCAGCAGCTGGGATTGGTGGACCGGCGGCTGGTACGGGATCCTCCAATCGGCGGGCCTGCTGTTCTTCGCCTTTGCCGGCTACGCGCGTATCGCCACCATGGGCGAGGAGGTCCGCGACCCGCAGCGGGCGATACCCCGCGCGATCATGACCGCGCTGCTCCTGGCGATCGCGATCTACGCTGTGGTGGCCGTCTCCCTGCTGCTTGCGCTGGGGCCGGACGCAGTCGCGGGCGCTGCGGCACCGCTGGCCGAGGCGGTTGTCCAAGCGGGCTGGGACTGGGCGGCGATCCCTGTCCGGGTCGGCGCCGCTGCGGCGTCGCTGGGAGCGCTGCTGGCCCTGATCGCGGGAGTCGGACGCACGGCCCTGGCCATGGCCCGACACGACGACCTGCCCGGGTGGCTGGCCGCCGTCCACCCACGTTTCAGGGTGCCGCACCACGCGGAGGTGGCCCTTGCCGTCGTGGTCAGCGCCCTCGTGCTGGTCGCCGATCTGCGTTCTGCCATCGCCTTCTCGTCGTTCGGCGTGCTGCTGTACTACCTGATCGCCAACCTCTCGGCCTTCACCCAGGACCGCCGGCACCGCCGCTATCCCCGGTGGTTGCAGGTAGCGGGCGTGCTCGGCTGCGCCGTCCTCGTCGCCACGCTGCCGCCGTCTGCTGTCCTCACCGGGGTCTTGGTCTTCGCCATCGGAGTGGTCTACCGGGTGCTGCGAGGGCGGAGCCCGTCCCCGCCGGACCCGACCCAGCCTCGGCCCCGCCCGTCGTCCGACTAATCGCGGGCGCGCCGGTAGCGCTCGTAGATCACGCGCGAGCCGAACGTCCTGGTCTCGATCAGGTTCAGCCGAACGTCTTCGGTGACCGGCGGAAGGAATGGCGTGCCGCCACCGACGACGACCGGATAGCGGAAGATGCGCAGCTCGTCGACGAGGTCGAGCTCGATCGCTGCGGCCGCCAGGCCGGCACCGCCGATCGAGACGTCCCTGTCGGTCGCGGCGAGCGCCGCAGCGACCTCCTCGGCCACCGGCGCCTCGGCGAGCCGGGCGTTGCCCTGAACGCTGTCGAGGGTGCGGCTGAAGACGACCTTCGGGAGAGCGCACCAGATGTCGGCGAACACGGCCCGCAGTTCGTTGTCGCGCATCGACGGATCCGTCTCCCAGACCAGCATGGCCTCGTACAGCCTGCGGCCGCACAGATAGGCGCCGAGCTCGCCCACCAGCGCGGTGTGGAATCGGAACAGCTCCTCGTCGGGCGCCCCCCAATCGAACCCGCCCGAGCGGTCGTTGATGTAACCGTCCACCGAGGGGCTCATCGAGTAGATCAGCATGTCTGCACACCCATCGCACCGGAGCTCATGACTGAGCTGGACAATCGGGCTCCCTTCCTCCGGAAGGCTGCCGTGCAGGTCACCGCGAGATGATCACTGGGCGCCGTGCGCGGTCCAGGCGATCGTATGCCAAGGGCCGACACCCCTGCCGAAGACGGGAAGCCAGGACCAGCCTCGCTCGAGCCGTGCTACGTCCACGGCGCAGGCCCACCATCGAACTGATGTGCGATTCTGTGCTACGGTCAAGTCATGACCGCGCAAAGCCTGCACGTGCAGCTCCCCGGTCGCGCAGAGAGTTGGCGACCGGAGGGCCAGCCAGCCGTCGCGCCCTCCCCCGCATTCCAAGGTTCGCTGCTCGACTGCGCCGATGACCTGGCGTACGGCCCGCTCGGCGAGACGGTGCTGCGTCGTTCGTTGTCGCGCGGCGCGTGGCTGGACGTGCGACGCGGTTGGGTCACCGGGTCAGATCTGCTGTTCGAACGACTCCGCGACTCTGCGAGGTGGCAAGCAGAGCGACGGCAGATGTACGACCGCGTTGTCGAGGTGCCTCGGCTGAGCTGCTACCTGGCGGCAGACGACCAGTGGCCAGAGCCGTTCCTGCGCGACCTGCAGACCGCCCTCAACCTGCACTACGCCGATGCCGATCCGTTCGTCACGTGCGGGATGGCCTACTACCGCGACGGTCGCGACTCGGTTGCCTGGCACGGCGACACGTTCGGCCGGGGTGCAACGCATGACGTCATGGTCGCCATCGTCTCCGTCGGCGAGCCGCGCGCCTTCAGGATGCGGCCGCGCGGCGGTGGTGAGTCGATCCGCTACGACATCGGACACGGCGACCTCCTGGTCATGGGCGGATCCGCGCAGCGCACCTGGGAGCACGCCGTGACCAAGACCGCGCGACATGTTGGTCCGCGCATCAGCATCCAGTTCCGACCGCGCGAGGTCGCGTAGGACCTTG
>CAZECO010000110.1:0-11065 GCA_964510455.1 uncultured Actinomycetes bacterium | reverse complement strand
GGGTCAACGGGAAGCGGTTCCTGCCGCAGGGCGCGGCAAGCCTGCCCGCCTGATCCTTCGTGCATGACGACGGCCCCGGTTGACCCTTGGGGGCCGTCGTCATGGGGGCCGCGCGGCGCCGGGTTACTCGGATGTGCGCGCAAAGGCGAGGCTGCGGCGGGGGGAGGCTGTCGCCGGCGGCGGGGGAAGATGCACCCGCTGAGGGGCTCAGCACCCGATACGGGGGTGTTCCCGGCGGCCCGCGGTCGGCAGATGCACACGCTGCGGGCTCTTGCACCCGCAGCGAGGGGGCTCCACTCGGCGCGGGCGATCCGCCCCCGCAACGGGTGCAAAGAGGTTGCCGGCGCCTTCGCATAGGTTGCGTTCGCATGTGACACGGATTCCAGAGTCAGCGGAGGTGTCAGCGGTCGGTGCGCGACGGCGGGCCCCCGCGGGGCCCCAGCCCCAGCCCCGGACCGGCGCGTCAATGCCCAGCGGGCGGGTTCGGGGGGCCGAAGAGGTAGCCCTGCCCGAAGTCGCATCCCATCTCCAGCAGCATCTCGGCCTGGACCCGGTTCTCGATTCCCTCGGCGATGATCCGGCGGCCGATGCGATGGCCCACCGAGATGATGGCCGAGACGATCGCCTCATCGTGGTCATCGTGGCCCAGTCCGGCGACGAACGATCGATCGATCTTCAGGAAGTCGGCCGGCAGGTCCCGCAGCGACGTGAGGCTGGACTGCCCCGAGCCGAAATCGTCGATGGCCACCAGGCATCCGGCCGCCCGCAGCCGGCGCAGCGTCACCTGGGTGGGCCCCCGAAGCTCGGTCAGCGCCGACTCGGACAACTCGATCACCAGCTGGTCCGGGCGCAGTCCGAACTCCTCCAGCTCCTCTTCGATCGTCCCGGCGAAGCGCATCGCCGCCAACGCCCGGACCGAGACGTTCACCGAGACCCAACCCGGCACCGACGAGCCCCCCGAAACCCGGCTGGCCAGCCATCCCATCGCCTGCTCGCGCACCTTCGTGTCGAGGCGCTCCAGCAGGCCCTCCTGGGCGATGCTCTGCAGGAACTGCGCCGGCAGCAGCGGCGGCGAGCCCGGCTGCCGGATCCGCGCGAACGCCTCGCTGCCGGACCAAGCGCCCGACGGCAGATCGACGATCGGCTGGACCTCGATCATCACGTTGCCCTCCAGCAGCGCGGTCCGGACACGCTCCACGATCTCGACCCTGCTTCGCGCCTGATCCTCCAGTTCCGGGGCGAAGAACTCCACGCGGTTGCGGCCGCGCTGCTTGGCGCGGTACATCGCCAGGTCCGCCCGGCGCACCAGGTCCTCCGGATCGGTGGAATTCTCGCTGACCTGCGCCACACCCACCGACACCGTGATCGTGAAGTCCCGCTCATGGATCCGCATCGGCGGCTCGATGAACTGCCGCACCCGCTCGGCGACCCGTCCCGCCTCGGAGGTGTCGATCGCCTCGCACACGACCACGAACTCGTCCCCGCCCATCCGCACCACGACGTCCTCGCGGCGCATCGCGTTGAGGATCCGTCCCGCGACCTCCTGCAGCACCGCGTCGCCGACCCGGTGGCCGAAGGTGTCGTTGAGCGTCTTGAACCCGTCGAGATCGCAGAACAGCACCGCCACGGTCCCGGTGCGGCGCCCCAGCCGTGCCAGCGCCCGGTCGATGTGGTCGAAGAGCAGGGAGCGGTTGGCCAGGCCGGTCAGCGAGTCGTGGGCGGCCCGATGGGCCAGCTCCTCCTCGATGCGCCGCCACATCGTCACGTCCTGCAGGACGATCACGGCGCAGTCCGGCTCGCTGCGGCCGTCCAGCTGGGGATTGACCGACAGCATCGTCCAGATGACCCCCCAGCCGTTGCGCACCACGCGCAGCTGCAGCTGCTCCAGCGGGCTGGCGAGCATATCGACCGGCGAGTCCAGCAGCACGGTGTCGTCGGGATGCACAAGATCGGCGAGCTGCATGCCGACGATCTGCTCCGGCGCGGAGTTCAACAGGTCCGCCAGCGCGGCGTTCACCAGCAGCACCTCGGTGAGCAGCTTGTGCCGGATGCCCACGACGGCCATCGGCACCGGCGCATCAGCGAAGGCCCGGGATGCCGAGGGCAGCATGGATCACCTCCGAGGTGGTTCCATCGACTCGAGACTACGCCACCGGGCGCGGCCGGCGGCGGGCCTACCGCTGATGATCGACGGCGTGCTCGACGGCCATTCCCGCGTCCCCTCGGGACACCTGCTCCACCAGCGCCGACGCGATGGCCGCGGCCGACAGCCCCGTCGCCTCGAGGATCTGCTGCCGTGTCCCATGGGCCAGGAACTGCTGCGGAATGCCGAAGCTGCGCATCGCTCGGACGATGCCCGCGTCGGACAGGGCCTGCGCCAGCGTGGAACCGACACCGCCGACGCGCCCGTTGTCCTCGATGACGGCGACCAGATCGGCGTCCGCCGCGAGGGCCAGCAGCCCCTCCGGGACCGGCGCCACCCATCCGGGGTCGACCACGCGCACGCCGATCCCCTGGTCGTGCAGCCGGCCCGCGGCCTGCACCGCGATCTGGGCCATTGCGCCCACCGACACGATGAGGACGTCGCAGCCCTCGCCGTCGTCGGCCAGCAGGTCCAGCCCGGCGGCCTGCCCGATCGAGGGGACCTCCGGCACGACGGTTCCCTTGGGGAAGCGCAGCACATTCGGTCCGGTGTTGTCGGCGACTGCCTCCCGCAGCATCCGGCGCAGCCGCACCGCATCGCGGGGGGCGCCGATCCGCAGGCCCGGCACGATCTGCAGATACGACAGGTCCCACATGCCGTTGTGGCTGGCCCCGTCGTCGCCGGTGATGCCGGCGCGGTCGAGCACGAACGTCACCGGCGCCCGGTGCAGCGCGGCGTCCATCAGGACCTGGTCGAAGGCGCGGTTGAGGAAGGTGGCGTAGACGGCGACCACCGGGTGCAGGCCGGCCAGCGCCATCCCGGTCGCCGATGTGACCGCGTGCTGCTCGGCGATGCCCACGTCGAAGCAGCGGTCGGGGTACGCCTGCGCGAACGGGGCCAACCCGACCGGCCCGAGCATCGCGGCGGTGATGCCGACGACTTCCGGATGCTCCGCCCCGATCGCGACCATCTCCTCGGCGAACACCGATGTCCACGACGGGCCGTTGCGCTGCACGGCCCGCCCGGTGGCGGGGTCGATGACGCCGACGCCGTGGAACCGGTCCGCCTCATCGGCCTCGGCGGGGGGGTAGCCCTGGCCCTTCTGCGTGATGGCATGCACGATGACGGGGCCGCGGAACTCCGCGGCGCGGCGCAGCACATGCTCCAGCGCGGCACGGTCGTGCCCGTCGACCGGGCCGAGGTACTTCAGGCCGAGGTCCTCGAACATGCCCTGGGGGGCGACGATGTCCTTCACCCCGCGCTTCACGCCGTGCAGGGTTTCGAACATCGGACCGCCCACGACCGGCGTGTTCGTCAGGACCCTGCGGACGGCGCGCAGGAAGACCTCGTACCCCCCGCTGGTGCGCAGGGTCGCCAGATGGTCCGCCAGCCCTCCGATGGTCGGGCTGTAGGAGCGGGCGTTGTCGTTGACCACGATGATGATCTGGCGGTCCGACGCCGCGATGTTGTTCAGGGCCTCCCAGGCCATCCCGCCGGTCAGCGCGCCGTCGCCGACGATCGCCACGACCCTGCGATCCGTCTCGCCGCGCAGCTCGAACGCCTTGGCGATCCCGTCGGCGTAGGACAGCGCGGTCGACGCGTGGCTGTTCTCGATCCAGTCGTGCGGACTTTCCGCCCGGCTCGGGTAGCCGGAGAGCCCGTCGTTCTGCCGCAGGGTGTCGAAGCGATCGGCCCGGCCGGTCACGATCTTGTGGACGTAGGCCTGATGCCCGGTGTCCCACAGCAGCACGTCGTTCGGGGAGTCGAAGACGCGGTGCAGGGCCAGGGTCAGTTCGACGACACCGAGGTTCGGCCCCAGATGCCCGCCGGTGGCCGAGACCTTGGCGATCAAGAATCCGCGGATCTCTGCGGCGAGGGCCGTCAACTGCGCATCGCTGAGGCGCCGCAATTGTGCTGGGGACCGCAGGGACTGCAACAGGCTCATCTGCGCCCTTCTCCAGTGCCACGGCAGCGGCGGGCCCGCCGACCGGCAGTTACCTTCCGATTCTACGGACGGGCCGGGCGCACGCAGTGCCGGACCGCCCCTGACCGCTCCGGGCGCCGGGCGATGCCGTCGACGATGGCCCGGGCGGGGTGCTGTTTGCGCGGGCTGCGCGGCTCGGCGGGGAGCCCCGGGACGCGTGCGCCGTCCTGGCTGGCTGGCCCGCCGCTTGCGTGGGGCGCCCCGATGATCAACGCCTTCGACTGCAGGACTGCACGGGAGCACGCTGCTCATCGGCCGGCGATGGACCGCGCGATCCCCCGCAGCGGCCCGCCGGGCACATCCACGGCCGGTTCCGGCCGAATCCGCGCAGCCCGACCCGGGCTCACAGCTTCGGGCGCCACACGGCCCCTTGCAGCGCCTCCCACACCAGCCGCACCTCTCGCGCCGAGCCCACCACCTGGTGGCCCACCGCCTCGAAGTCGGTGAGCACGCCGGCCAGCACATCCGCGGGCAGGTGATCGGACAGCTCGCGCCGCGCCGAGCGGTAGGTCTCCCGCTGTGCGGCGACCACGGCGTCGCTGTGGTGCAGCGCCACGTGCGCCAGGACGATCGGGTGGCGCCGAACGGTGAACGTGCTGCGGAACTGCGGCGGGCAGCGGTCCAGCAGCCAGCCGCTGACCCGCGCCGCGAACTCCTCGGTGGTCGGCGGGGCGAGGTCGGCGGGCCAGCCCGGCGGAGCGATGGCGCCTTCCATGGCCTACAGCAGCGACCGCAGCACGTACTGCAGGATGCCGCCGTGCCGGTAGTAGTCCGCCTCGCCCGGCGTGTCGATCCTCACGACCGCCTCGAACTGCGTGACGCTGCCGTCCTGAGCCGTCGCGGTCACCGTGACGGTGCGGGGCGAGGGGCCGTCGTTCAACGCCGTGATCCCCGCGATGTCGAAGGACTCCCCGCCCGTCAGGCCCAGCGCGTCGGCGGTCTGCCCCGCCGGGAACTGCAGCGGCAGCACGCCCATCCCGATCAGGTTGGACCGGTGGATGCGCTCGTAGGACTCCGCGATGACCGCCCGCACGCCCAGCAGCGCGGTCCCCTTGGCCGCCCAGTCGCGCGACGAGCCGGAGCCGTACTCCTTGCCCGCGAGCACCACGAGCGGGATCCCCGCCGCCGCGTAGTGCTGCGCGGCGTCGTAGATGAACGCCTGCGGGGCGCCGTCGAGGGTGAAGTCGCGCGTGTAGCCGCCCTCGACCCCGTCGAGCAGCTGGTTGCGCAGCCGGATGTTGGCGAACGTCCCGCGGATCATCACCTCGTGGTTGCCGCGCCGGGAGCCGTAGGAGTTGAAGTCCCGCTTGGCCACGCCGTGGTCGATCAGGTACTGCCCGGCGGGCGTGTCGGGCTTGATCGCCCCGGCCGGGGAGATGTGGTCGGTCGTCACCGAGTCGCCGAGCTTGGCCAGCACCCTGGCCCCGCCGATGTCGGTCACCGGGGAGGGGGTGTGCGCCATGCCGTCGAAATAGGGCGGCTTGCGGACGTAGGTGGAGCGGGGGTCCCACTCGAAGATGCCGCCGGTCGGGGTGGGCAGGGACTGCCAGCGCTCGTCCCCGGCGAACACGTCCGCGTACCGCCGGGTGAACATGTCCGGATCGATGGCGGAGGCGATCGTGGCCTCCACCTCCACCGGGCTGGGCCACACATCGTGCAGGTACACCGGCTGGCCGTCGGTGCCGATGCCCAGCGGATCGCTCAGCAGGTCGATGTCCATGGTCCCCGCGATCGCGTAGGCGACCACCAGGGGCGGGCTGGCGAGGTAGTTCATCTTGACGTCCGGGTTGATCCGGCCCTCGAAGTTGCGGTTGCCGGACAGCACCGAGACCACCGCCAGGTCGGCGTCGTTGACCGCCGCGCTGACCTCGGCCGGCAGCGGGCCCGAGTTGCCGATGCACGTGGTGCAGCCGTAGCCGACGAGGTCGAACCCGAGCTTCTCCAGGTACGGCGTCAGGCCGGACTTGTCGTAGTAGTCGGTCACCACCTGCGAGCCGGGCGCCAGCGTCGTCTTCACCCACGGCTTGCTGGTCAGCCCGCGCTCCACCGCGTTCTTCGCCAGCAGCGCGGCCCCGATCATGACGGCCGGGTTGGAGGTGTTGGTGCACGACGTGATCGCGGCGATCACCACCGAGCCGTGGTCGATGGTGCAGGGCGTGCCGTCGTCGAGGACCACCCGGGTCGGGGAGCTGGCCCGTCCCGGAGCGGGCGCCGATTCGCGCCCGGCCGGGGCTCCGCCGTCGCCGTTGTGGTGGACGGCCGGCGGGTCGGAGGCGGGGAAGCTCTCCCGTCCGGCCTCATCGACGTCGGAGTCCGGCACCACGTCGGTGTGGTCGACGTAGTTGCGCAGCGCGTTGCGGAAGGAGGCCTTGGCCTGGGACAGCAGCACCCGGTCCTGCGGGCGCTTCGGCCCCGCCAGCGACGGCACCACGGTCCCCAGGTCCAGCTCCAGGTACTCCGAGTACACGGGTTCGTGCGCGGGGTCGTGCCACAGCCCCTGCGCCTTGGCGTACTCCTCGACGATCCGGATCTGCTGCTGGGTCCGGCCGGTCAGCCGCAGGTAGGTCAGCGTCTCGTCGTCGATCGGGAACACCGCTGCGGTCGAGCCGTACTCCGGACTCATGTTGCCGATGGTGGCCCGGTTGGCCAGCGGCACCGCGGCGACGCCCTCGCCGTAGAACTCCACGAACTTCCCGACCACGCCGTGCTGGCGCAGCATCTCGGTGATCGTCAGCACGAGATCGGTCGCGGTCGTGCCCCCGGGCAGCGCCCCGGACAGCTTGAAGCCGACGACCCGGGGGATCAGCATGCTGACCGGCTGGCCGAGCATCGCCGCCTCGGCCTCGATGCCGCCCACCCCCCAGCCCAGCACGCCGATGCCGTTGACCATCGTGGTGTGGCTGTCGGTGCCCACGCAGGTGTCGGGGTAGGCCTGCCCGTTGCGGACCATCACCACCCGTGCGAGGTGCTCGATGTTGACCTGGTGGACGATGCCCGTCCCCGGCGGCACCACCCGGAACTCGTCGAACGCGGTCTGGCCCCAGCGCAGGAACTGGTAGCGCTCCTGGTTGCGCTCGTACTCCCGCTCCACGTTGCGCTCGAAGGCCAGGTTGGTGCCGAAGTAGTCGGCGATCACCGAATGGTCGATCACCAGCTCGGCGGGAGCCAGCGGATTGATCCGCGACGGGTCGCCGCCCAGATCGCGCACCGCCTCCCGCATCGTGGCCAGGTCCACCACACATGGGACGCCGGTGAAGTCCTGCATGATCACGCGGGCCGGCGTGAACTGGATCTCGTCGGTGGGCTCGGCCGCCGGATCCCAGTCCCCCAGCGCCCTGATCTGCTCGGCGGTCACGTTGAGGCCGTCCTCGGTGCGCAGCAGATTCTCCAGCAGGACCTTGTGGGTGAAGGGCAGGCGCTGCGAGCCCGGCACTGCTGCGAGCTTGAAGATCTCCAGGGCCTCACCGCCGATCTGCAGCGTGTCCGAAGCGGAGAACGAGTTCAGACTGGGCATGGTGCTCCTCGTCAGATGCGTTTGGCTTCCATCCTAGGAGGCCCGGGTGCCCGACCGGCCAGTCGGCGGTGCCAGGCCGGCGACGCATTCGATGTGATGGGTCATCGGGAACAGGTCGAAGGCGCGCAGCGAGGCGATGCTCCACCCCAGGTCGCACATGATCCGCAGGTCGCGCGCCAGTGCCGCCGGGTCGCAGGCCACGTACGCCACGGCCCGCGGACGCAGCCGGTGGATCTCCCGCAGCACGTCGCCTCCAGCACCGGTCCGCGGCGGATCCAGCACCACCAGGCCGGCCGGGGACTGGTGGGCCGCCAGCCACTGCCGGACGGGCCGATGATGGACGCGGCACCCGGCAATCCCGCGCAGGTTGCGCGCCGCCAGCCCGGCGGCCCTCCGGTCGCCCTCCACCACCTGGATCGCACCGCCGTCCAAATGCGGGGCGAGCGCCGCGGCGAACAGGCCCACCCCGGCGTACAGGTCGAGCAGCGCCTCCCCGCGGCTCGGCTGCAGCACACCGGCCACGGCCGCGCTCAGCACCTGCGGCGCCCCCGGATGGACCTGCCAGAACCCGTCGGCCGCCACCCGCAGCGCATGCTCCCCCACGCGCTCGCCCACCAGCTCCCGGCCCAGCCGACCGGCCGGACCGGCGACGATGTCGCCGCCGCTGCTGTGGACCGCCAGGACCTCGCCGCCGCCCAGGCGCAGCGCGGCCTCGCGGGCGGCCGACACCACCTCCTCGTCGGCGATCAGGCAGTCGTCGATCGGCACCAGATCGCGCGATCGGGAGCGGTTCATCGCCAGGGCGCCGGACTGCACGGCGAACCTGCTCCGGGTGCGCCAGCGCAGCCCGTCGGCGTCGCCCGGGACCGCCTGTACCGTCCCGTCCCAGGGCACCTCGGCAAGATCGAGGCGGGCGATCCTGCGCAGGCAGTCGGCGACCACCGCGGCTTTGAGTGCCCGCTGGGCCGGCAGCGACACGTGCTGGAAGTCGCAGCCGCCGCACGCCCCCGGCCCGCTGAACCGGCACGGCGCAGCCACCCGGTCACCGCTGGGCGTCGCGACGGCGATCAGGTCGGCCTCCACCAGCCGCCCGCCGCTGCGGACAGATGTGACCACGGCGATCCCCGACTCCCCGGGCAGCGCGTGCCGCAGGAACACGGTGCTCCGCTGCGCATCCCCGGTGATCTGGGCCAGCATGGAGCCGCCGTGCGCGACGTGGCGGGCCAGGACTTCGATGCGGTCCCCGACGGCGATCATGGGGGTCCGGAGCCGGTCTCCGCGGCCGGGACCGCCTGATCCGGCTCACCGGCGCCCAGCTGCCAGGGGACGCTGACCACGACCACGTCCGGCAGCGCCATCAGGCGGCGCTTCAGCCTGGCCGCGGACTGGTTGTGCAGCAGCCGCTCCCACCAGTGCTCCACCACGTACTCCGGGATATAGATCGTCAACAGGTTCCCCGGGGCCTGGCGCCGCAGCTGCGCCACGTATCCGATGATCGGGCTGTTGATCTCCCGGAAGGGCGACTCGAGCACCCGCAGCGGCACGGGGACGCCGCGAGCGTCCCACTCCCTCGTCAGGTGCTCGGCCTCCCGGTCGTCCACCGCGACCGTGATCGCCTCCAGCGTCGAGGGCCGGGTCGCCCGCGCATAGGCCACCGCCCGCAGGGTGGGCCGGTGGATGCGCGAGACCAGGATCAGCGCGTCGACGTCGTGGCTGGGCGCCCCCACCGGCTGCTCCTCGGCCGCCATCTCGTAGGCCACGGTGTCGTAGTGGCGGCGGACCCCGCGCATCCCGTAGGCCAGCAGCGGGATCAGCAGCACCACCAGCCAGGCGCCGCTGGTGAACTTGCTCACCAGCACCACGGCGAGCACGCCGGCGGTCGTCCACTGGGCGAGGACGGCGACCGCCCGCGCCCGCCGCGCCGCTGCCCGCTGGTCCGCCGGCAGCCGCGCCCGCAGCAGCCGGGTCCAGTGCCGGACCATGCCGGCCTGTCCCATGGTCAGCGCGAGGAACACCCCGACCACGTACAACTGGATCAGGTCGGTCAGCCGCGCCCCGAAGCCCCACAGCAGGGCGCCCGCGGCCACCGCCAGCAGCAGGATCCCGTTGCTGTAGACAAGGCGATCGCCGCGCGACTCCAACTGCCGCGGGAGGAAACCGTCGCGGGCGAGCACGGAGGAGAGCACCGAGAAGCTGCGGAACGAGCTCAGACCGGCGGCCAGCAGGATCAGCACCGTCACCGCCACCAGGGCCGCGACCGCCAGATCGTTGCCGAACACCGCCTGCGCCACCTGCACCACGACCGTCTGCTGGTGCTCGCCCGGGGCCAGTCCGATGAGGTCGCCGTCGTCAGCGGCGACACGGACCCCGGTCACCAGGGCGAGCCAGGTGATGCTGCCGAAGAGCGCCATCGACAGCACGCCGAGGATGACCAGCGTCGCGGCCGCATTGGCGCCGCGCGGCCTGCGGAACAACGGCACCCCGGTGCCCACCGCCTCCACCCCGGTGACCGCGATGCTCCCGGAGGAGAACGAGCGGGCCAGGACGACCAGCAGCGCGAAGCCGGCGGCGCTCGATGTCGAGGCGAGCTCCCAATCGGCGCTGACCGCCCGCGGGGTGTCGCCCTGCAGCACCCGGATCGCGGCCACCGCCGTCGTCGCGAGGATGGCGACGACGAACGCGTAGATCCCCACGTGCAGCAGGGATGCGATCGCCGGGCTGCCGCGCAGGCTGAGCACCGTCATCACGGCGACCAGCCCGACACCGAGGCCCACCCGGGCGCCGTAGAGATCGGGCAGCACGGAGACCAGCGTCTCCAGGATGGCCGCGACGCTGACCGACAGCGTCAGCGCGAAATCGATGAGCATCGCGGCGGCGACCACCACGGCCGGCGTCGGGCCGAGGTTCCTCGCCGCCACCGCGTAGTCCGCCCCCCCTCCGGTATACTCGCGCACGGTGTGCCGGTAGGCCAGGACCACGATCGCGAAGACGACGACGACGCAGCCGGCGATCGCGGGGCCGTACCGGTACAGCCCGAACCCGCCGACGGCCAGCACGATGAGGATCTCTTGCGTCGCATAGACATTGCTGGACAGGGCATCGCTGGCCAGCGAGGAGATCGCCCGCACCCGGCCCACTTCGACACGGCCCTGTTCGGTGCGCAGCGCCCTGCCGAGCACCAGTCGCTTCAGCCGCGCGGAATACGCCACGAATGGAGCGTAGGACAAGCCGCAGCCCGGTGAGGGTCCACGGCCATGCTGCCGCCATCACCTGGGCTACCGTGCCACTATGCAGATGGTCGTGCTGCCCCGCGGCATGGACGCATCCAACCGGCTGCGAGCGCTGGAGGTCTGGTGCACATCGTGATCATGGGTTGCGGGCGCGTCGGCTCGGCGCTCGCCGTCGAACTGGATCGGGAAGGGCA
>CAZECO010000109.1:7605-11150 GCA_964510455.1 uncultured Actinomycetes bacterium | reverse complement strand
GGGGAACCCCGGCGTGTCCATGATCACGGTACTGACCGACGGCAGCGAGCAGCCGCGCGAGATCGATGAGGGCGCGACCGCGCTGTCGCTGTTCGCGCAAGACCGCTCCATCGTCGTCGCACGGATCAACGGCGAGCTGCGCGACCTCGATACGCCGCTGGCGGACGGCGACCTCGTCGAACCCGTGCGCGTCGACTCGCCCGAAGGGCTGTTCGTGCTGCGCCACTCGGCGGCCCACGTGATGGCGCAGGCCGTGCAGGAGCTGCACCCGGGCACCATGCTCGGCATCGGACCTCCGATCAAGGATGGCTTCTACTACGACTTCGACGCCCCCGCGCCGTTCGATCCGCAGGCGCTGAAGGCGGTCGAGCAGAAGATGGTCTCGATCATCAAGGCGGGTCAGGGCTTCCGGCGCCGCGTCGTCACCGAGGCGCAGGCGGCGGCCGAACTGGCGACCGAGAAGTACAAGCTGCGGCTGATCGGCAGCGAGGGCGGTGCCGAGGTGATGGAGGTCGGCGGGTCGGAGCTGACGATCTACGACAACACCGACCGGCAGGGCAACGTCGTCTGGAAGGACCTGTGCCGAGGTCCGCACGTCCCCAGCACCCGGTACATCCCCGCCAACGCGGTCAAGGTCACCCGGTCCAGCGCCGCCTACTGGCTGGGCGACCAGTCCCAGGAGGATCTGCAGCGGGTCTACGGCACCGCCTGGCCGACCAAGGAGGCGCTGCAGGCGCACCTGGACTTCCTGGCCGAGGCGCAGCGGCGCGACCACCGGCGCCTGGGCGCCGAGCTGGACCTGTTCAGCTTCCCGGAGGAGATCGGCTCCGGCCTGGCGGTGTTCCACCCCAAGGGCGGGACCCTGCGCCGGGTGATGGAGGACTACAGCCGCGCCCGGCACGAGCAGTCCGGCTACGACTTCGTGAACACCCCGCACATCACCAAGGCGCAGCTGTTCCAGATCAGCGGCCACCTGGACTGGTACGCCGACGGGATGTTCCCCAAGATGCACCTCGACGAGGAGCGCGGCGCCGACGGGCACGTCAAGCGGCAGGGCCAGGACTACTACCTCAAGCCGATGAACTGCCCGTTCCACAACCTGATCTACCGCAGCCGCGGCCGCTCCTACCGCGAGCTGCCGCTGCGGCTGTTCGAGTTCGGCTCGGTGTACCGGTACGAGAAGTCCGGCGTCATCCAGGGGCTCACCCGGGTGCGCGGCATGACCCAGGACGACTCGCACATCTACTGCACCCGCGACCAGATGCAGGACGAGCTCAAATCCCTGCTGGCATTCGTGCTGGACCTGTTGAAGGACTACGGGATGGACGACTTCTACCTCGAGCTGTCCACCCGCAACCCGGACAAGTTCGTCGGCGAGCTGTCGGAGTGGGAGGAGGCCACGGCCGCGCTGGCCACCGCGGCGCGCGACTCCGGGCTGGACCTGGTCCCGGATCCCGGCGGCGCGGCGTTCTATGGGCCCAAGATCTCGGTGCAGGCGAAGGACGCGATCGGGCGCACCTGGCAGATGTCCACCATCCAGCTGGACTTCCAGATGCCGAAGCTGTTCGAGCTGGAGTACCAGGCGGCCGACGGCTCCCGGCAACAGCCGATCATGATCCACCGCGCGCTGTTCGGCTCCGTGGAGCGGTTCATCGGCGTGCTGACCGAGCACTACGCGGGGGCGTTCCCGCCCTGGCTGGCCCCGGTGCAGGTCGTCGGCATCCCGATCACCGATGCGCACGTGCCCTACCTGAAGGACGTGGCGCGCCTGCTGCGCGCCGAGGGGATCCGGGTGGAGGTGGATTCCTCCAGCGACCGGATGCAGAAGAAGATCCGCACGGCGCAGAAGCAGAAGGTGCCGTTCATGCTGCTGGCGGGTGACGATGACGCCGCCGCCGGAGCGGTGTCCTTCCGGTACCGCAACGGGGAGCAGAAGAACGGGGTACCCATCGCCGATGCGGTGGCCGAGATCGTGGGGGCCGTGCGAGATCGGGCGCTGATCGACTGACGTCCGGCACTTCGGCGGAGTAGGTTCGCACCGCAGGCTGTGAGTGCGGAGGTGCCCATGCTCGAAGCGTCCGAGGCCGGTAACAAACTCGACAAGGCCGAGTTCAAAGCGCTGGTTCCGCAGTTGCGTGCGGACCTGATCAACACCCAGTACGACCTCAAGAGCGCCGACTTCGGCGTGCTGCTGTTCGTCGCCGGCGACGACCGCATCGCCGGCAATGCCGTGGTCAACCGGATCAACGAGTGGCTGGACGCGCGTTTCATCCAGACCCACGTCATGGGTCCGCTGACCGCGGAGGAGCAGATGCGGCCGCGCTACTGGCGCGTCTGGCGGGACATGCCCCCAAAGGGCCGGATCGCGCTCCTGGCCGGCGGCATCATGCGGCTGCTGCAGGAGAACCTCGCCGGCGAGCTGTCCGACGCCGACTACGAGCGCGCCCTGGTGCACTTGGAGCGGCTCCAGGAGGCACTCGTGGCCGAGGGGACGCTGATCGTCAAGATCTTCCTCCACACGCCATCGGCCATCCAGCGCAAGCGGTTCAAGAAGGCGGAGTCGGGGTCGGAGGAGGGCTGGCGCGTCGATCAGCGCGATTGGGCGATGCTGGACCTGATGCAGGACAGCGGCCACAAAGTGGAGCGGCTGTTGCGCAGCACCTCGCTGGCCGGCGCCCCCTGGACCGTGGTGGAGGCGACGGACGCCCGGTACCGGGACGTCGCCGTCGGGCGGACGATCCTGAACGCGATCACCGCACGTCTCGCCGAGGAGCCGCCCGTCGGCCCGGCCGTCAGCGAGCAGCTGTTCGCCCCGGAGGCGGGCCGGTCGACCGTGCTGGACACCGTCGACCTGTCCGGCACCATCGACAAGCGGGAGTACCAGGAGCGGCTGAACCACCTGCAGGGCACCCTGCACGCGCTGGCCCTGGAGGCCCGCAGCCGCGGCCTTTCGACCGTGCTGGCCTTCGAGGGCTGGGATGCCGCCGGCAAGGGCGGGGCGATCCGGCGCATCACCCAGTCGCTGGAGGCCGGCGACTACCGGGTGATCTCCACCGCGGCCCCGACCGAGGAGGAGCGGAAGTTCCACTACCTGTGGCGGTTCTGGCGAGACCTGCCGCCCGCCGGCCGGTTCGTCATCTACGACCGGACCTGGTACGGCCGGGTCCTGGTGGAGCGCATCGAAGGGTTCGCGACGCCCGCGCAGTGGCAGCGCGCCTACGACGAGATCAACGACTTCGAGGACCAGATGGTCGAGCACGGCTTCTACGTCGCGAAGTTCTGGCTGCACATCTCTCCGGAGGAACAGCTCGCACGGTTCAAGGCGCGGGAGGAAACCCCGGAGAAGCGGCACAAGATCACCGAGGAGGACTACCGCAACCGGGAGAAGTGGGACGACTACGTCAAGGCGGTCGACCAGATGGTGCTGCGCACCTCGTCGGCGGACGCACAGTGGCACATCATCCCGGCTAACGACAAGTACCGGGCCAGGCTCGAGGTGCTGGAGCGGGTGACCAAGGGCCTGAAGAAGTCCCTTCGGCGATTGA
>CAZECO010000109.1:0-7505 GCA_964510455.1 uncultured Actinomycetes bacterium | reverse complement strand
CTCGAGGTGCTGGAGCGGGTGACCAAGGGCCTGAAGAAGTCCCTTCGGCGATTGAGCTGACCGTCCGGGTGTGGCGGGGGCGTGTGGGGCGTGTGCCGCTGGGGGCGCGGACGCGATCGGCGGCGTTCCCGGCCAGATATGGCCGATTCCGCCGGGGACCGTGTCCCGGTCGGCGTGGCGTGTGCTCGGGGGCGTTGATCGCGTCGAATTTCTTGCGCGCCGCGGCCCCGCCAGGAGAGCCCGCGACGATCAGAGCGGGGCGCGGGCGGCCTCGGGGGCCGCATGTCGGCGGTGGCCCATCCCAGCAGAGTCGTCGGTACCCGTGCGTCCGCGGCCCGGCGACCGGGTTCGCGCCGCTGTGCAGGGGCCTCCGAGGCCCCATCCAACGACCTGAAGGTCCGATGCCGCGCTGCGGCGAGGCCGGATCGGGTCAATGCCCGGTGTCTGCCGGTATGTTCCCTGATGTGAGCGGCGATGACACACCGGGCGGCACCTCCACCGGCGCACGGGACCCCGCTGCGGAGGCCGAACTCGACGACGGGCTGCAACGGCGCTGGACGCCCGACCGGATGGTGTACATTCGCGGCGAGAACAAGCCGAAGCACAATGGCCCGGGCAGCGACTGCCCCTTCTGCCGCATCCCCGCCATGTCGGATGAGGACGGATTGATCGTCGCCCGCGGAACCTTCGTCTACGCAGTCTTGAACCTCTACCCCTACAACTCTGGCCACGTGCTGATCTGTCCCTACCGGCACACGCCCGAATACCTCGACCTTGCAGAAGCAGCGTTGAGGGAGTTCTCGGCATTCACCCAACAGGCGATGCGGGCGCTGCGATCAGCCTTCGGCCCGGGGGGTTTCAACATCGGGATGAACCAGGGCGCAGTGGGGGGAGCGGGAATCGCCGGGCACCTGCATCAGCACGTGGTCCCCAGGTGGGGCGGGGACGCCAACTTCATGCCGGTGATCGCCCGGACCAAGACGCTCCCGGCCACCCTGCCGCAGACCCGCGAGTTGTTGGCGGCCGCCTGGCCGGGCGGGCTGTAGGCGCCGAAGTCTCGAGGCTCTTCGGAATCCGGCGGGAGTCCCGGGTTGAGGTGCGCGGGCTGGCTGGCATGCAGTCCCGCTGGCATGTGTGAGGGCGCACTCGCACTCGCACTGATGCGGATTCCTGGGTCAGGGGCCGCCGCGCAAGGCGGGACTGCGGCGCGGCGGTGCGTCGCCGGCGGCTGTTCCTGCAGGCCGAGCGAGAGAAGGCGTCAGCTGCCTGTTTGCACCCGTGGCGGGGGCGGATCGCCCGTGACACGCCGCCAGGAGCCCACGTTGCGGGTGCAAAGCCCCGCAACGGGTGCATCTACCGAGCCCGGATTGCCGGAATCACCCGGATCAGGTGCAAAGCCCCGCAACAGTCCTCGTCTACCCGCCGACCGGTGCGGCAGCACCCGACCCCCGCCCGATGCTGAAGCCGCGGATCCCGCCAACCCGCACACCCGCCAGGTTCCGAAGCACGAAGCTCCGAGCCCGCGGCGGGCGGCACGCCCCGCTCCTCAGTCCTTGGCCCGGTGTTTGGCCGCGACCTGCGGCGGCATCGGCTCGTACCCCCCGAAGGCCCTGGTGAACGACGCCGTGCCGTGGGTCAGCGAGCGCAGTTCGATGGCGTACCGGGACAACTCCAGCTGCGGCACGTCGGCCAGGATCTGGGTGCGCCCGATGCCGACGGACTCCGTGCCGACCAATCGGCCCCGCCGCCCGGAGAGGTCGCTCATGACCGCGCCGACATACTCGTCGGTCACCAGGATCGTCACACGGTCGATGGGTTCCAGCAGCGAGAGGGTGGCCGTCGCGGCGGCCTCCTTGAGCGCCAGCCCGGCCGCCTGCTGGAACGCCATGTCGGAGGAATCGACCGAGTGCGCCTTGCCGTCCAGCAGCGTTACCCGGATGTCCACCACCGGGAAGCCGGAGTCCAGGCCCTTGACGATCTGCTGCTGCAGGCCCTTCTCCACCGAGGGGATGAACTGCCGCGGCACGGCGCCGCCGACGACCTTGTCCACGAACTCGAACCCGGCTCCCGAAGACAAGGGCTCCACTTCGATATCGCACACGGCGTACTGCCCGTGGCCTCCGGACTGTTTCACCAGCCGTCCATGCCCCTTGGCGGTCGTCGCGAAGGTCTCGCGCAGGGCGATCCGGACGGCTTCGGCATCCACCGTCACGCCGTACCGGGTGCGCAGCCGCTCGATCACGACGTCGACATGGTTCTCGCCCATGCACCACAACACGACCTGCCCGGTCTCCGCGTTCTTCTCCAGCCGCAGCGTCGGGTCCTCCGCCGCCAGCCGGGCCAGGCCCTCGGACATCTTGTCCTCATCGCTCTTGGCGTGGGCGACGATGGCCACCGGCAGCAGCGGATCGGGCATCGCCCACGGCTCCATCAGCAGCGGGGCAGCCTTGTCCGACAGGGTGTCGCCGGTCTCCGCATGCAGCAGCTTCGCCACCGCGACGACATCGCCGGCGATCGCCTGGGGGATGGTCAGCATGGTCTTGCCCAGCGCGGCGGAAACGGCCCCGCACCGCTCGTCGAGGTCGTGGTCGGAGTGGCCCCGGTCGGACAGGAAGTGCCCCGACACATGCAGGACGGTGTCCGGCCGCAGGGTGCCGCTGAAGACGCGGACCAGTGAGATCCGGCCCACGTACGGGTCGGACACGGTCTTCACGACCTCTGCGGCAAGCCGGCCGGCGGGATCGGCCGCGATCGCGTCCACCGGGGATCCGTCGGTGCCGGTCACCGTCGGCGTCGGGTGCTCCGAAGGGGACGGGAAGCCCTTGCTGATCAGGTAGAGCAGTTCCCGGGTCCCATAGCCCTTGGGCGTCAGCGCGGCGGGCAGCACCGGGAAGAAGGTGGCGCGCGCGACCGCGGTCTCCATATCGTCAACCAGGGTCTCGACATCGATCGGATCGCCGGACATGAACCGGTCGAGCAGGGACTCGTCCTCGCTCTCGGTGATGATCCCTTCGATCAGGGCGTTGCGCGACTCCTCGATGAGGGGCAGGTGCTCGGCATCGGGCGGACGCGTGGTGTACCCGCCGCCGCTGTAGTCGTGGATCGTCTGCGTGAGCAGGTCGATGGTCCCGGCGGGCAGGCCGTCGTCGCCGGCCATCGGGAGGAACAGCGGCATCACGCCCGCCCCGAACAGCCGCTGGCTGATCGCGACCATCTCGTCGAAATCCGCGCGATCCTTGTCCAGGTTGGTGACCACGACCGCGCGCGGCATGCCCACCGTTGCGCACTCCTCCCATACCAGGCGGGTGCCCTCATCGACGCCGTCGGACGCCGAGATGACGAACAGGGCCGCATCCGCCGCGCGCAGTCCGGCGCGCAGTTCGCCGACGAAATCCGAGTACCCGGGGGAGTCGAGGATGTTGACCTTCTGATCACCGTGCCGGAACGAGGCCAGGGCGAGGGAGATGGATCGGCCCAGCCGCTTCTCGGAGTCCTCGAAATCGCTGACCGTCGACCCTGCGGCGACAACACCGGGTCGATCGGTGACGCCGGCCGCGTGCAGCAGGGACTCCAGCAGCGTGGTCTTGCCCGAACCGGCCGGTCCGACGAGCAGGACATTGCGGATCCGTGCCGGGTCGTCGACGAACGGGCCGGTCTCTGAACGGTCGGGCATCGGGGCCGTCTCCTTCTTCCATCGATGTGCGCGAGTCGCTTCGCAGACGAGGTTACGCCTGCCGTCGCGCTGCTCCCGGCGCCCCGCCGCATTGCCGCGGCGCGTCACGCAAAGCAGACCATCGGGCACGCAGCGTCGCTACGATCGCGCATAGTGATCATCGAGGCTGGGAGCCTGCAGTGCTGAACAACGACTCCGCGCGTCAGGCGATCGCGGGCATCGTGGAGCCGCCTGCCAGGTTCCTGCTGCGCATCGGCGTCACACCCGACATGGTGACCGTGGTCGGCGCTTTCGGATCGTCCATCACGGCGCTCGTCCTGGTGCCCCGCGGCGAGTTCCTGATCGCGATCGCGATCCTGATCTTCTTGACGATCTCGGACCTGCTGGACGGGACCATGGCGCGGATGCGGGGGACCGCGGGGCCGTGGGGAAACTTCCTGGACTCCACGCTGGACCGCGTCACCGATGCTGCGATCTTCAGCTCGGTGCTGTGGTGGGCGGTGCTGAACGACGACACCGTCACGGCCTGGGCGGCGGCCATCACCCTGATCGCAGGGGTGGCCATCTCCTACAGCAAGGCGCGCGCGGAGAGTCTGGGGGCCACGGCCAACGTCGGAATCGCGGAGCGGGCCGAGCGGCTGATCCTGGTAGGCCTGGCGGGTCTGCTGGCGGGCCTCGGGTTCGAGAACGCCATGCCCGGGTTGATGTCGATCCTTGCGGTGCTCGCGGTGATCACCGTCATGCAGCGCTTCATCGTGGTGCGCCGCCAACTGGTCACGCCGCAGCGGAGCGGCGAGGCGGGGCGGTCCTGAGATGGGCTTCAGCCACCGGGCCACCGACCTCGCCTACGCCGCCGGCTGGGGCGCCGTCCGACGGATGCCCGAGCGGTCCGCCTACGCGCTGTTCGACCGGATCGCCGACCGGATCTGGGCCCGCCGGGGCAAGCAGGTGCTGCAATTCGAGAAGAACCTGCGGCGCGTCATGCCCGAAGCCGACGACGACGCGATCCGTCAGGCGTCCAAGGACGGCTTCCGCTCATACTTCACCTACTGGTGCGACGCCTTCCGGATGCCGGATTGGAGCCGGGAGCGCATCCTGGACCTCGACGTCGTCGGAGAGCACCACATCGTGGAGGCGCTCGACGCCGGCAAGGGCCTGGTGATCACCGCTCCGCACGCCGGCAACTACGACCACGGCGCGGCCTTCCTCGCGCAGAAGTACGGCTCGATGACCACCGTGATGGAGCGGTTGAAGCCCGAAAGCCTCTTCGTCCGGTTCGTGGAGTTCCGGGAGAGCCTCGGCATGGAGGTGCGGGGAACCGGTGAGCCGGACGTCGTAGACCTGCTGGTGGACCGGGTGCGCGCCAACCGCATCGTCTGCCTGGTCGGCGACCGGGACCTGTCGCGGCGCGGCGTCCCGGTGACATTCTTCGGGGAGGCCACCAAGATGCCCGCCGGCCCGGCGATCACGGCCCTGCGCACCGGCGCCCCGCTGATGGCGGTGTCCTTCTGGTTCGACGACCGCAAGTCGTGGTGCGAGGTCTTCCCTCCCGTCGACTTCCCGCGGGACGCCCCGGAGTCCGAAGCGGTGGCGATCGCCACCCAGAAGGTCGCCGACGACCTGGCGATCGGCATCGGCAGGCACCCGGTGGACTGGCACATGCTGCAGCGGCTGTGGCTGGCGGACCTCGACCCGCAGCGCGCGCCGGCTGGGGGCTGAGCATGCGGATCGGGCTGGTGTGCCCCTACGCCTGGGACGTGCCCGGCGGGGTGCAGGTGCACGTGCGCGACCTGGCCGAGGAGTTCATGCGGCTGGGCCACTGGGTGACGGTGCTGGCGCCGGCGGAGGATCCCAGCGACCTGCCCGAGTACGTCGTCCACGCGGGCAAACCCATCGCGGTGCCCTACAACGGATCCGTCGCGAAGATCAACTTCGGGGTCGGGACGCTCACCCGGGCGCGGGAGTGGATCAAGGAGTCGGACCTCGACGTGATGCACGTCCACGAACCGATGAGCCCCGGCGTCGGCCTGCTGGCGGTCTGGGCGGCCCGGGGCCCGATCGTGGCGACCTGGCACTCGTCGATGGAGCGCTCGCGCGCGCTGTCCGCGGGCTACTTCATCGCCCAGACGGTGATGGAGAAGATCACCGGCCGGATCGCGGTCAGCGAGCTGGCGCGCGGAACGCTGGTCGATCACGTCGGCGGGGACGCCGTCCTGATCCCCAACGGCGTCAACTGCCGCAAGTACGAGCACGCCGAGCTGCTGCCGGGGTGGCCGGGCGAGGGCGGGGCGATCATGTTCCTGGGGCGCATCGATGAACCGCGCAAGGGCCTGCCGGTGCTGCTGGCGGCGCTTCCCGCGATCGTGGCCCAGAACCCCGGGGTGCGGGTGATCGTCGTGGGTCCCGGCGATGTCGAGGCGATGCGCAAGGAGCTCTCCGACGATCTGCGGGAGCGGATCACGTTCCTCGGCCTGGCGCCGGAGCCGGACAAGATCTCCGCCTACCACTCCGTCGACCTCTACATCGCGCCGAACACCGGCGGCGAGAGCTTCGGCATCGTGCTGCTGGAGGCGATGGCCAGCCGGACGTGCGTGCTGGCCAGCGACCTCGACGCCTTCTCTCGCGTGCTCGACCACGGCCGGGCGGGCCGGGTGTTCCGCAACGGGGACTCCGCGGACCTGGCGGCCAAGGCCAACGAGCTGCTGGCGGACCCGGTGCAGCGCCGCGGGCTGGCCGACGCCGGGTTCGAGCGCGCCTGGCTGTTCGACTGGGGCAGGGTGGCGGCCGAGATACTGGACGTCTACGCGTCGGTGACCTCGACCGGGGAGAAGGTCACCAACGATCTGCGCGGGCAGTTCGTCGGGCGATGGGCCCCGCGCAGCAGCACCCGGGCGGAGCTGGACTGATGGAATGGACGTTCGCCGGGCTGGTCCTCCTGGCCCTGCTGCTCGGATTCTGGTACCTGAGCACGACTGCGGGCCGGCTGGATCGGCTGAACAAGCGGGTCGAGACCTCCCAGCACTCCCTGGAGACCCAGCTGCTGCGCCGCGCATCCCTGGTCACCGAGCTCGCCGCCAGCGGGGTGCTCGACCCGGCAGCGTCGGCGGTGCTGGCCGATGCCGCGTACGTGGTCCGGATCGCCCCGCAGGACCGGTCGCCGGAACGGGCGCTGGCGGAGAGCAACCTGACGGCGGTCCTCAACGTGCTGCTGGACGACTCGGCCGACGTGGCGGTGATGCGCGCGATGCCCGGCGGGGTCGAGCTCGCCGATGAGCTGGACACCGTCACCCGGCGGGTGGCGATGAGCCGGCGGTTCCTCAACGACGCGGTACGGGCCAACCGCGATGTGCGCAACCAGCGGCTGGTGGGATGGTTCCGGCTGGCGGGCAGCTCCGTCACGCCCGAGACGTTCGAGTTCGACGACGCGCCCCCGCGCGGGTTCGGGGCGCGGTAGCCGCTGGCTGAGGGGCTGGTGGCTCGTGCTCCGCGTTGCTGGGGCTCGTTGGGCGGGGGATCCCTGGGGCCCGGGCATCCGGCCCGGTCGCGGGTGGCAGTGGTGTTCGGAATCTGGCCTGAGCGGAGCGCTGCGGTGCGGCGGGCGGCGGGCCGGGGCCGGTCTGCCCGCGCGGGTGCCCAGCCGGCGGTTGATCGCCGCGTTTCACCGCAGGGCAGCGGCTGATCGTAGCGGTCAACGCACGGCGGACGCTTGCGGCCTGCCGCTGCAAAGCCCCCCAGCGGCATCCCCGGGGACGATCCACCCACGCAACGGGTGCAAATCCCCAACGGCTGCAACCCGGGAACGATCCGCCAGCGCAACGGGTGCAAGGGCCCT